>CANGHD010000072.1 GCA_947453525.1 Paracoccaceae bacterium
AGCTTTCGGCGGCATTTCCAACGCTCTGGCGTTCCAGAACATCGCTGTGAACTCCGGCGACGTGAACGGTTCCGTTCAGCTGAAACTGGCTGACGTGAACTCGACCGTCGGCAAGATCGGCACCACGGCTATCGGTGCGATGGGCTCGGGCAGCTTGACCGCGTCGATCACCGGCAACATGGGCGGCGTGACCAGCACGACCGATGCCATCGTCACTGCCCTGATCGGCAACTGATCCTGATGTGTTTCAACGCGGGTAACCGCGTTGAAACACCCTTTTACCTAAGGACGTTCCCATGAAGAAGCTGCTTATTTCCACCGCCATCCTCGCCGCTCTGACCGGTGGTGCCTTCGCTCAGACCGCCAATCCGGACACCAACCACCCGGCACCGGCGCCCCAACAGACCACCACCTCGCTTCTGTCCAACCTGCTGTTGAACGCAAGTTCGCTGTCGGCCAGCCTGTCCAACGTGGCGCAGAACCTGAACTCGGTCGACGGTTCGATCAACGTTGTCACCGGTCGTGACTATTCCGGCATCTACAAAAACATCGATGCGCTGAATGGCGTGGACAATGTTCCGTTCGGCTCGCTAAGCTCGATCGGCACAAACGTCATGGGTCGTGACCTGCCGGCGTCGCTGATGAACGTTCTCTTCCCGCTGACCGCGTCGCTGGGCGATCTGTCGACCACGGCAATCGGCGCAATGCAGTCGGGCTCGATGACCGGCACCGTCAACGCCGGCGGCATCGTCGACCGCGTCAGCACCGCTGCAACCGCCAGCACCACCTCGGCCAATGCCTCGGCAGAAGCTTTCGGCGGCATTTCCAACGCTCTGGCGTTCCAGAACATCGCTGTGAACTCCGGCGACGTGAACGGTTCCGTTCAGCTGAAACTGGCTGACGTGAACTCGACCGTCGGCAAGATCGGCACCACGGCGATCGGTGCGATGGGCTCGGGCAGCTTGACCGCGTCGATCACCGGCAACATGGGCGGCGTGACCAGCAACACCGATGCAATCATCACTGCCCTGATCGGCAACTGATCTTGACTTGTTTCAACGCGGTTAACCGCGTTGAAACACCCTTTCACCTAAGGAGGTTCCCATGAAGAAGCTGCTCGTTTCTACTGCCATCCTCGCCGCTCTGACCGGCGGCGCCTTCGCTCAGACCACAAATCCGGCGACCAACCACCCGACACCACCGGCGCCCCAGCAGGCCTCCGCGTCGCTGCTGGACGGCCTGCTGGCAGACTCTACCAAGCTTTCGGCCAGCCTGTCCAACGTGGCGCAGAACCTGAACTCGGTTGACGGTTCGATCAACATTGCCACCGGTCGCGACTATACCGGAATGACTGACGGCATGGCTGCCCTTTCGGGTGGCACCGGCGTGAACTCAATTCCGTTCGGCTCGTACAGCCAAGTCGGTTCTGGCGTAACGGCCCGTGATCTGCCGGCATCGCTGCTGAACATTCTCTACCCGCTGACCCTGACCGTCGCGGATCTGTCCACCACGGCAATCGGTGCCATGCAGTCGGGCTCGATGAACAGCACCGTGAACGCCGGCGGCATCGTCGACCGCGTCAGCACCACGGCAACCGCCAGCACCACCGCGGTCACCGCGTCCGCAGACGCCTACGGCGGCATTGCCAACGCCTTGGCGTTCCAGAACGTCGCCGCGAACTCGGGCGACGTGAACGGGTCTGTTCAGCTGAAACTGGCGGACGTGAACGGAACCGTCGGCAAGATCGGCACCACGGCGATCGGTGCCATGGGTTCGGGCGGCATGACCGCGTCGATGTCCGGCAACATGGGCGGCGTCACCAGCAACACCGCTTCGATCGTCACCGCTCTCATCGGCAACTGATCCTGATTTGTTTCAACGCGGGTGACCGCGTTGAAACCACCTTCTAAGTCACGGGGCTCGCATGAAAAAGCTTGTCGCAACGGCCGCTGTTCTGGCGTCCCTCGGCGGAGCAGCCTTCGCTCAGGTCACGCCGGCCACGAACCACCCGACGCCGGTGGCCGCACAGCCGTCGCAGTCGCTGCTGAACACCCTGCTGGCCAATGCCGCCGCTTTGTCGGCCATCCTGACCAACCTCGCGCAGAACATGAATGCGATCGACGGGTCGATCAACCTTACTGTCGGTCGTGACTTGACCAACATTGGCACGGACATCGCTGCGCTGAATGGCAGCGGTCATGCTTCGTTCGGCGCGTTGAGCCAGATCGGGTCAAACGTCACCGCGCGTGATCTGTCAACTTCGTTCTTGAACGTGCTGACGCCGCTCAGCGTCAGCGCAGGCGATCAGTCGACCACGGCCATCGGCGCAATGCAGTCGGGTGCCATGACCGCCACCCTGGATGCCAGCGGCGTCGTCGACCGCGTGACGAGTGCTGCGACCGCCAGCACCACTGCGGCCAATATTTCAGCCGAAGCCTATGGTGGCATCGCCCACACACTGGCGTTTCAGAACGTCGCCGCAAACGCCGGCGACGTGAACGCTTCGCTGCAGCTGAAACTGGCCGACGTGAACGCCATACTGGGCAAAATCGGCAGCACGGCGATCGGTGCCATGGGCTCCGGCAGCTTGACCGCGACGATCACCGGCAACATGAACGACGTCACCGCCACCACCGCTGCCATCATCACCGCGCTTGTCGATGCGCCATGATCATGGCATCATAGGTACCAAATACGGCCTACGGGCGCGTCAGTGCCCGCTCGGACGGCGTCTTCTGAGTATCTTGCAGCCTTGACGATACTTCGGGGAGAGACATGTTGAGACCGAAACCCTTGACCCTGGCGCTGGTGTGTCTTGGCTGCACCGGTGGCGCGGCCCTTTCCGGCACAGGACCTGATCCCGACACGCTGTTGACCGCGCTGCTAAGACAAGCCAGCCAATTGACGGTCAGCATGACGAATATTGCCGAGAACCTGCACCGGGTCGACGGATCGGTCGTGATTGAATCGATGACCGTGACCGGTGATCTGGTGGCGGCCATCACGGCCCTGACCGACCACGGCCCGGCAGGACAGGTCAGCCGGGTCTCTTCTTCGCTATCGGGTTCCGATCTTTCTGGTCATGTGCTGGCTGTGCTGCACCCGACCGTTCTTGATGTCGGCAGCATTGCCACGACCGCCATCGGATCCCTGCAATCGGGCGCGTTGCTTGGATCGACCGGCACGACCGGAACTGTCAACACAACCGGGCTGGCACAGCGCGTCACCCTGCAGATCACCGGTGCGGCAACAGACCGGGTCGTCCTTGCACAAAGCTCCGGAAGCATCGCCGCAACGATGGCCCTGCAAAACGTCGCCAGCAATCTGGGCGACCTCGACGGCAGCATCCAGATCAGGCTCGCCGACACGCTGACCCATACCGGCACGCTGGCCACAACGGCCATCGGTTCCATGGAGTCCGGCATGCTGACAGCCTCGCTGACCGGGAACATGACGGATACCAGCACCCAGCTGGAAACCCTTGTGACGGCTCTGGTCGGCCAATGACCGAGGCGCTGCAAGGCGCGGCCAGTGACTGCCAACGCGGCCAAAATCTCGCCGGTGTCCAAAGCGGTCCGCAAAACACTTAAGTGTTCGGCGAACCCATCTTCAGTGCAGCTGCCGCTTCCGCTGATCCATTGCAACGCTGTCATGGCGAGGTTACCCGAAGGAAGGTCTCGGGGGTTTGCATCGTGCACGGAACTTGGAAACAGAATGCGCGTGCAGACGGCGTCAGACGCTTGCTGGATCATCTCCGCGTGGGTCAGATACGGCTTTCGTCGACGGTAAAGCAAGAGATTGCGGCGTTCCGAAGCGCCTTGCTTGGGCCGGCGTGGCGTGCGGATGCCCATGCCAAACCCACGCGAAAACCAGATCGCATCACTGCCAGACGTGCGGCGTCTCCGATGACCACGGATAAACGTCCAATTCTCTTTATCGGAAAGAGCCGGTCATTGACCGGCTTTGACGGCTATCTGACGGACCTGGCCCAACCGATGGACCGGTTCGCGTGTCTCGGCGAGGCCTATGGCGAAATTGAAGCCCAGGTTGGCCGTTGGTCCTTTATCATTATCCAAATCGACGACTTCGGCGGGATCGCCACGGCGATTGATGCGGTCCTGCTGTTGCGGCTGGCCGCGAAGGAGACGCCCGTCATCCTCGCCAGCGCAGACGTGGCGGGAGACGATATGTCAGCAGAACGGCTGGCGCTCTGCGACGTTACCCTGAAACTGCCAGTATCTGCGTCCAGATTCGGGGCTGCCCTCTCCGAGGCGGGTTTGAACAACATGGTCTGGCATCTGCGCCATGACCACAACCTTCCGTCCCGGCAGGGTTCCCACGCCTGAGCCGCAGCCGTTTGCCGCCGCCTCTGCGCAGCCCTGCCAGATTTGGACCGCCAAACGGGTTGAGCCGGTCAGAACAGACCCGGTGTTTCCCGCCAAAGCCTGAGGTGTGCCCGGGTGGATCGCCACTGTCTTTGAGTTGAAACCGCAGAGACCCGCAAGGATGACGCCAAGCACGCTCACGCGGCTTCGCATAAGCCTAGTGCGGTCCAACCAAAACCCCGGAAAGCCCGGTCGTCCGGCGCTGTGGTTCGCGTGCCAAAAGCCGCGCGCGGGCCTTTCGGTGCGACCGGTTTCCGGGTCCGGACGTCTGTCAAAGGCACCTGGACCACAGGGCCTCCCAGCTCGAGCCTGACAGCCGGTTGCGCCCAACGCGGCCACTCATCGCCCGACAGCGCCACGCCTAGGCCATACAAAAGACAAGAGGCTCCGTGCGCGACCGAATCATTGCCCCCCGCAAGCCGATCGGCCGGGACGAATTCGTGCGCGAAAGTTGACACTTCAGCACCGTCGATGCCACCGAAGATAAGTGACGCGACGTAACAGAACTTATCGCGCTCCGATAACCAAGAAGTTACTCCACGGAACTCGTAGAAGTGCCGGATACTGTCCATATATAGATGACCTGCGTGTATGTCCGCCTGAGGAGTAATCCATTGAATTCCAATCTGAACGTCGCCGTCGCCCCAAAGGCGACGGAAGAGTTCTGCGTCCTCATCGCCGATGAAAACCTGCTCGTCGCGGAGGCGCTCGTCTCGTCGCTGGGTCAGTTTGCCAAATGGCGCGTGATCGGCGTCGACGACCTGGAGGATGTGCACAGGATCCTCGCGGAACGGCACGTGGATCTGATCCTGTATGGCGTCGGGCTGCGCAACTGCCGGGGCCTTGAAAGCATCGCGGGCCTGATCCAGCGGGCTACAGACAGCGCCGTGGTTCTGTTCACCAACGCGGTGGATTACGACTTGATCGAAGCTGCGCTCAAGTTGGGCGCGCATGGCGTGGTTCGCAAGAACATTTCCCTGCAAAGCCTGATGCGCACGATCGACCTTCTGGAGTCCGGAGAACGCTATGTCCCCGCAGATGTCTTCACCGCGTTCAACAACCGTCCGGCAACTGCATCGACCCTACCGGGACGGCTGACACCGAAAGAAATCGAGATCTTGAAGCTGATCGACAGCGGGTTGAGCAACAAGGCGATCGGCCATGAGATCGGCTCGAACGAGAACTACGTGAAGATGTTTCTGCGCAGGCTTTACCCGAAGATGGGCGCGCGCAACCGCGTGCATGCGGTCAAACTCGGCAAGTCGCTCGGCGTGCTCTGACCGCCGCAGGCGGCCTGACAGGACCAGACCGCCTTCATCGTCCCGAGGAAGTCTCGGATCGCCCGAGCCCATGACGAAGTGTGGCATGACCGGTGCAGTCCAGGTCGACCAAGGCGCGCCTTGCATCGTCCCTCCTGCGGCAGGGTCTTGACCGGGGCGCCGGACCAACCGGACCGCCGCGTCCTTCCGTGCGGACAGCATGTCACTGCGGAACCGACAGGATGAAATTTCGGCATCCTTGGGGGATCGCATGGCGCTGCAAAAGCCCCCGCAGGATCAAATCGTATCTTTCGCACAGCCGCTCAATCCGAATTGCGGACCAGTGCCCTACAGAGGCCAAATCCCCCCTACGGAACGGATTGACCCAGGTTGCCGATTGCCGTTGATGGGACAGGTATGAAATCGATGGCTCAAGCAGCCACAATGTGCAGGTGTGGACATGTCCTTGCGGCTTCTTAAAACATTGGCCCTCCTCCTCGTGGTCGGGTCTGCGCAGGCCGCTTTGGCAAAAGACTGCCGTCTTACCGTCTATTTTGGTCTGGACCGCGCCGATTTGACCCCTGACATGGAGCAAGTCCTGCTCATGTTCATGGTGCACAATCCCAACGCGAATGGCAGCGTCATCGGGCATACCGATGCCTTGGCATCGCAAGAGTACAACGTAAAACTGTCGATGCGCCGCGCCTTGACGGTCGTGAACTTCATCGAACAATACAACGCCAATTCCGTCAGCCTTGCCACCGATTGGCGCGGCAAGATGGACCTCGTGGTCAACACACCCAACGCCGAAGTCCTGAACCGCCGTGTCGAAATCTACTATCACAATTGCACACCGGTAACCCGCCTGGCACCTTTGCCGACGGAACTGCGGGATTATCAAACCATCCCAACCGACACGACCCATCACGAAAACAACGAGCAGGATCATTCCGGCAGTTCGTCTTCCGCCAGTGCCGGATCGGGCGGCACAACGGCCACCAGCTCGGGCTCCGGCAACGCCGCTGCCGCCTCGGCGGGGAATGGTTCATCCTCCGCTTCCAGCGCGGGCTCCAGCGGCGCGGCCTCCGCTTCTGCAGGCCCCAGCGGCTCCTCGGCCTCCAGCGCCGGTCCTGACGGCGCAAGCGCCGCATCTGCCGGCAATGGCAGCACGTCCGTGTCAAGCTCCGGCGGCTGATCCGGTCGCGCCGTCTGGGCGCACAAAGTCTAACCGAGCGGAATGTCATAAAAAATTCGTCCCATGTAGGGGGACAAACAGGAAGTGCGCTTGCGCTGTTGTTCGCTGTTCTGTCCGCAGAAAACAGCGTTGCAGGACAGGACTGCCCGGAAAACGGACCGAACACTTGGGTTTCCGCGCGTTTCGGCGGTTTCCTGGGGCGGGACGTGACCACGTTCACTGATTCCCCGGCTAAAGTGTCGGAGCAGTGTCCGGCGGAGGCATCGGCATAGCCAAACTGCTCTCCTAAGATATCTTGTATTCGTCAGATGGCGGGCCCTATGGTTCGCCCGAAGCGCTTGAATACGCAGGAGGCTGCAAAGTGGCGGATGAATTGAAACTACTGACGGTCCTCATAGCGGACGACCACAAATTGGTCGCCGAAGCCATTTCCGAAGTTCTGAAAAGGACCGAACAATTCACCGTTAGTGTCGTAGACACCTTTTCGGTCGCCATGGAACGGGCGACCCAGACCGCGTTTGATCTTATTCTCCTGGATTTCAATTTGGAGGGGGTCGACGGCGCCGAAGGCGTCGGTCGGATGGTAACCTCTTGCCCGAAATCGCAAGTGGTGATCATCTCCGGAAATATCGATCGTGACTCCGTTCTCAGTTCGATTGCGGCTGGCGCGATGGGCTATATCCCGAAGACCGCACCAATCCGGTCACTTGGAGCAACGCTGCGACTGATCCATTCTGGTGAAACCTACCTTCCAACCAGCGTGATGGCCTCTGCCAGTTCGGTGACCGCCAAGTTGACGGACGCATTGCTGACCGAAAATGACATTGAAATGCTGCGTGGGATCGAGATTGGCAAATCGAACAAGGAAATCGGACGCCAGATGTCGATCACCGAAGTCCGGGTCAAGATGAACAATCGTGCCTTGTTCAAGAAACTGGGTGCAAAGAACCGCACCCATGCGGTGATGATTGCCAAGGCGATGGGCGTCATTTGATCCGCCTGGGGCGCTGCGGAAAATCCTGATCCATCCGGACGCGGCCCCGCAAGGTCTGCGCGCAAGAGAGATTTGCATCAAGATCGGGCGCGGTTCTGGCACGCGCCTGCTCCCCCAGGGATCAAGCCATAACGGCAGATCCGTGCCCGATAACCTATCGAACCGCGATGTCTCGATATGGCGCGTCACGGCACATAGATCGGCGTCATAGGTTTCACGGAAGCTTTCCCAGCCACTCGCATGAATTTGGTCAAAGCGGTCGCGGGGTAAGTCCGTCTTGATGGACGGAAAACCTTCGGCCAGACGCCGGCGCCACGCCGTGTGGGTCGGGTTGACACCCCTAAGATCAGAGGGTTCCGCGCCGGCCAACGCAGATGCCGCCGACCTGACGACTCTTGGTCTGGCGGTCAACCTCAGCGCCGTGACGGGTGGCTCGGCGGGCGATACGGTGACCAACACGGGCGCCGCCACCACGCTGACCGGGTCGGCACAAGCAGACACCCTGCTTGGAGGCACCGGGAACGACACCTTGCGGGACGGAGCGGGCGATGGCCGCCTGACCGGCGCTGGCGGCAACGACAACCTTGCGGGTGGGGCTGGGGCTGATACCTTTGTGGGCAACTTCCTGACGGGCGTGGACCACGTGACGGACTTCACCTCCGGGACAGACCACCTCGCCTTGGCCAAGTCGGTGACGGCAGCCCCATGTTGACCGCAACCCTGCCGAGCGCGTGCAGAAGGCAGCTAAAGAAAAGCCTCGGACCCGAACCCCCTCTATCGAGGAAGTCCGCGAAATCTGGGGTGCCACGTTCAAGCAGGGACCGCTGTGGGGTGCCTACTTCCGCCTTTGCATCCTGACGGGCCAGCGGTTCCGATCAGACGTAATGGCGATGCACTGTGATTGGATCGAGTGGGACAAGACCCGCTGCTGCATCCCTGATCCCAAGAACGGGCAGCCCCATGTCGTCCACCTAAGCGCACCCGCAATAGCCGAACTTCTGGCGCTGAGCCTGGATGGCATCGCCCCAAGTACAGGTCCTGTGCTGACCACGACGGGCAGCACACCCATGTCGGGTTTCGTGAAGCCCAAGGATCGCCTAGATGCCACGATCAACGCCCAGCGGGCACAGCAGGGAAACCCGTGCAAGATTTTTGCAAGATTCGTCCCCCCTGAAGTCCAGCGGAGGGGACGAAACATAGCCTAAGCCATTGAATTTGTTGGTGCCCCCAGCAGGGATCGAACCCGCGACCCCCTGATTACAAATCAGGTGCTCTACCATCTGAGCTATAGAGGCATGGCGCGTTCATACCGATGATGCGGCCCCGATGCAAGCCTCAGGCACGGCTGGACCGCGCCATTACGGCAACGGCCACCAGACTTAGGGCGATGACCAGCAGAGCGGCGGGGGCGGCGTCGGTGATCTTCTCAAGGCTGGCGAGGTCGTAGGCGCGGGTCGCCAGCGTGTTGAAGTTGAAAGGCCGCAGCATCAGCGTGGCGGGCAGTTCCTTCACGCAGTCGACAAAGACGATCAGCAGCGCCGTGCTGACCGACCCGCGCATCAGCGGCAGATAGATGCGGCGCAACACTCCGCCCGCGGTCTGGCCCAGCGAGCGCGCGGCCAAGGGCAGCGAGGGCGAGACGCGGCCAAAGGCGGCATCGACCGCGCCTTGCGCGATGCCGAAGAAGCGCACGCCGTAGGCCAGCACCAGGGCGGCCGCCGTACCCGTCAGCAACAGGCCGGGGTCATGGCCGGTCAGCGCAAGGATCGCATCGGCCAGCTTGTGGTCCAACGCGGCCAGCGGGATCAGGATTCCCACGGCCAGCACCGCTCCGGGGGCGGCATAGCCCACGGCGGTCAGCGGCAGGATGAACCGAGCAAAGCTGCGGCCGGTCAGGCGCATGCCATGCACCAGGAAGGTCGCCGCCGCCACTGTCAGCAGCGAGGCCAGCCCGCCCACCACCAGCGTGTTGACCACCGCCTGCCCCAGACCCGGCGCCAGCCAGACCTGCGGTTTTCGCACCGCATGCCCCAGCATCACCGCCACCGGCAGCACAAAGCCCATGCTGAACGGCACAAGGCACAGCGCCGTGGCCGCCCAGGCCGTCACCCCAGTCAGGTCCTGCGGCACCACGGGCCGCACCGCGCGCGAGGGTTTGTGAAAGCGCGCGTTGCGACGGCTCAGGCGTTCGACGAAAATCAGACCCAGGATCAGCACAAGGATCACGCCGGAGAGTTGCGCGGCCCCTCCGGCATTGTCGCCATTGAGCCAGGTGGAGAACACGCCGGTCGTCAGGGTCTGCACGGCGAAGTGCTGCACGGTCCCGAAATCGGCCACCGTCTCCATCAAGACCAGTGCCAGGCCTGCGGCGATGGCGGGCCGCGCCAGAGGCAGGCCGACGCGCAGGAACAGGCCAGCGGGGCCAGCGCCCAAGGCGCGGGCCACCTCATAGGTGCCGCCCGATTGCTCGCGGAAGGCGGCGCGGGCCAGAAGGTAGACGTAAGGATAATAGGCCGCCGCCAGCACAACGGTGGCAAAGCCCAGCGAATGCACCTCGGGGAAGACATAATCCCTGGCCGATGTCCACCCCATCGCGAGCCGCATCGCCACCTGCAACGGCCCGGAATAATCCAGAAAATCCACCAGCGCATAGGCACCGATATAGGCCGGGATCGCCAGCGGGAACAGCAGGGCCTGATCCAGAATGCGCGATCCCGGAAAGCGGTACATCACCACCAGCCAGGCCGCCCCGGTGCCCATCGCCACCGACAAGGCCCCCACTCCGGCGGCAAGGATCAGCGTGTTGGCCAGATAGCGCGGCAGGACCGTCGCCAGCAGATGCGGCCAGATGTTCTCGGTCGGGTGAAACGCCAGCCAGACCACCGCCAGCACAGGTGCCACCACCACCATGCCGATCAGCAAGGCCCCCAGCGACCACAGGTCCGGCAAGGCGAAGCGGCTTACTTGAGTGTTTTGCTCGGTCATAGTCGGCTGTTAACGGAAAGCTGTTTCTCTGTCCAGAAAACCTCGTATATTCAGGCGCAAACAGGCAGGCTTGGGCAGGAGCATAGATGCGGATCGTTTACCACCTGGGCGCGCATTGTACCGATGACGAACGTCTGCTGCGCTGCTTGCTTAAGAACCGGGGCAAGCTGGCCAAGCAGGGCATCGCAGTGCCGGGGCCGACGCGCTACCGCAACCTGATGCGTGACACGGCGATTGCGCTGAAGGGTCAGGCGGCCTCGCCCGACACGCAGGCCCTGCTTCTGGAACAGATCGTCGAAGAAGACCGGACCGAACGTCTGGTGCTGTCCTGGGACAGTTTCCTGTGCTTTCTGCCTTGGGTGATGGACGGCGGGCTTTACATGGCGGCGGGCGACCGCACGCGGGCCTTCGCGCAGGTCTTCCCCCAGATGCAGCCCGAATTTCATCTGGCCATCCGCAACCCGGCCACCTTCCTGCCCGCCGTCTTCGCCAAACAGCAGGGCATGAAGGGCGGCAAGCCGGCCTATCAAGACTTCGTGCGCGGCGTCGACATCTTCAGCCTGCGCTGGAGCCAGGTGGTCGCATCAATCCTCGCGCAGAACCCCGGCGCGCCGCTGACCGTCTGGTGTGACGAGGACACGCCGCTGATCTGGCCCGAGGTGCTGCAAGCCGTGGCAGGCTTTGCCCCCGGCACCGTGATGGAGGATGAGGATGACCTTCTCACCTCGCTGATGCCGCCCGAGGGAATGCAGCGGATGCAGGCCTATATCGACAACCACCCCGTGACCTCGGTCGAGATGCGGCGGCGGATCGTCTCTGCCTTTCTGGACAAGTTCGCCCTGCCCGAAAAGATCAACATCGATGTCGAGCTGCCCGGCTGGACCGAAGCCACGGCCCAGCGCCTGACCGAGACCTACGAGGCCGATGTCGCGCGGATCGCACAGACGAAAGGCGTGCGGTTTCTGGCGCCGTGACCGGCGGCAGGTGACGATTGTCCTGCCACAAAGGCTGGCCCTGTCCGGCGGGGTCCTGATCTGTCGCAGAAAACCCGGCCGCGTCAGGCCATGCCAAGGGCCGCCTTGTAGACCTCCAGCACGGCTTCTTCTTCGGCCAATTCGTCGGGCTTGCGCTTGCGCATCGCCAGCACCTTGCGCAGCACCTTGGTGTCATAGCCGCGCCCCTTGGCCTCGGCCATGACCTCTTTCAGCTGCTCGGCCAGATCCTTCTTCTCGGCTTCCAGCTGTTCAAGACGTTCGATGAACTGGCGCAGTTCGTCGGCGGTGACGGAATAGGCGTCGTTGGGACTGGACAATTTGGGGCCTCACGGAAGGAAGGGCGAACGGGATCAGGCACCTTCCCTACCCCGAGCGGCGGGCGGGGTGCAAGGCTGGACAGCGCGCGGCTTAGGCGTTAGGCGGCAGGAAACCGGGAGGATGCGATGCAGGTGTTGATCTGGGGCGGCGCGGGCGTGGTGATGCTGGGTCTGGCGGGATTGATCCATTGCGCGCGGCAGGCGCTGCAGGCCAAAAGCCTGCCCGACGCCGAGGCGCGCGCGCTGATGCAGCGGGTGGTGGTCTGGAACCTCGGCTCGATGGGCGTGGCGGTTCTGGGATTGATGACGGTGGTGGTCGGACTGCTGCTGCGCTGACCTGCCGGCAGCGGGACCGGAGGGCCGCCTGCCCGCCGGACCTCACGGGGAAATTTGGCGAAAGCGAGGCGGACGGACCGATGCCGCGCCCGCCTCAGCCCGCGTCCAGATCGGCGAGTTTCCGGCCATCCCGGATCAGATCGTCCAGCAGTTGCGGCACAGCGAACACCGCGGCGTCCAGCTTGCGAAGTTCGGCGCGCAGCACCAGAAGGCCACGCCGGTCGGCCTGATACATCGGCCCGCCCTGCCAGCGCGGCATCAGGCCCGAGATCAGCGCCACCGCGTCGATATCACCGGGTCGGCGGGCGCGGCCATCGGTCAGCATCCGGCCGCCCTCAGCCGCCAAAGCGGCAAGACAGGTCTGGACCAAAGCCTGACCACCTCGGGGCATGGGCGGCGGGGTCCGGTGGGTCAGATCAAGGCCTGCCGCGCCAAGGGCTGCGACAATGGCTTCGGGCGCATGGCCCTGCGTGATCAGATGCTGCTCAGCCGCCTCCAGCGCCAGCCGCAGGCCCAGTTCCAGCGGCCCGCCCGGCCCGACCGGCACCGCCCGCCAGGACAGCCGCCGGGACAGCGCGCTGAGCCATAATATCTCCTGCGGCAGGGCTCCGGCCCCGATCGCCAGTTCCGCCAGCCCGCCCGCAGCCTCGGGCACGGTCAGACCAGCGCCCCGGCGCACCGATCCCAGCACGGCATGGGGCACGCCCGCCGGCAGATCCCCAGGCAGATCCGGCCCGGTTTCCGCAAGCCCCGGCCCGGTCAGGATCAGATCCAACCCCGCCAGATCCGCCGCCGTCTGCCCCGAGGACAGCCGCGCCCAGTCGGCGTCGCGGGCGTCCTCGGTCAATTGCCCCGCGGCGACCTCCTGCTCCTGTGCTGCGGCGATCCGGCCCAGCACATCGACCAGACGCGCGCGGTCCGGATCACACAGCGTCACGCGCAGCCCCTTGGTCAGGGCCTGCCGCGCCAGATCGAAGGCCGGATCGCCCGCCCCCCAGATGCCGATGGCCGCAAGGCCGGGCAGCGTCTGTCCCGCCACCTCCGCAGGCAGCTGCAGGGCACGGCGCTCGACCTGAAAAGCATGGCCAAGCCCATGCGCCTGCGGGCTCGCGGCCAGATCGTCGAAGGCGGTTGCCTCCACCCTCAGGCCGGTCTCAAACGGCAGCAAGGCCGCCGCCTCGACACAGTCGATGATGCGGGCCGGGGCCGGCAGGGGATTGTCCTTCTGGCCCGCGCGGGCCCGCGCCACCGCCGCCTGATAGCCGACCATGTCGCGCAAACCGGTCATCAGCACGCAGGTCGGGCGCAGCGGCAGCCCCTCCAGCGCCAGCGCCAAGGCCGCCTCACCGAGGTTTTCGCTCACCACGCGGTCGATCAGACCCAAAGCCAATGCCTCGGGCGCGCGCAGCGGCAGCCCGGTCAACAGCATCTGCAAGGCGGCTTCGGCCCCCACCAGACGCGGCAGGCGCTGCGTCGTGCCGGCCCCCGGCAACAGGCCAAGTCCAACCTCCGGCAGGCCCAGCAGCGTGGTCGGGGTCGCGATCCGGTACTGTGCCGCCAGCGCCAATTCCAACCCCGCGCCCAGCGCCGAGCCATGCAGCGCCGCAATCACCGGGCGCGCAAATCCCTCGACCCTGCGGCACAGCGCCGCCAATTCGACCCGGCGCGCGCCCTGTCCGGCTTCGCGCAGATCTGCCCCCGCCGAAAAGCCCCGCCCCTCGCCGCGCACGATCACCGCGCTGACCGAGGCATCCTGCGCCACCCCGTCCAGCGCCTGAACCAGACCCTGGACCACGGCGCTGGTCAGCGTGTTCAGCGGCGGATGCGCCAGAACCAGAACCACGACCGATCCAAACCGGTCAAGCCGCACAGGGCCGAAACCGCCATCTGCCGCTGAAATCTGCCCCGTCGTCTCTCCGATCAATTGCCCAGTCACTTGAAATGTCACCCTTCGCTTCGAATGAGCTATTCAAAGTGCAAACCCGGCAACTTGTCCACAGGCAACCGGGGCCTGCGCAAGCGTCTGCGCGCCTTTGCGCGCCTAAACCGGCATATTGTCGAAGCCCGCCTCTTCGGCCGCGTCCTCGGCCCTTCGCTCTGCCTCGGATTTCGGCCCGGGATGCGCGGTTGAGTCCCCGCCGAACAACACCGAAAGCCCTTCCATCTCGGCCTTCAAAAGCGCCAAGGCCGCGACTTCGGCGGCCAGCACGGCTCCGGCCCACCCGGACACAAGGTCGCTGGATTGGGTTACAGGGTCTTTGGCATCACTCATGCTGCGCACTCCTTGCAAAACGGGGTATAGGGCAGAACGTCCAGCCGTGCCTCGCGGATGGCAGTGCCGCACTTTTGGCAAAATCCGTAGTCGCCCGTCTCGACCCGCGTCAGCGCCGCCGCAATCGCACGCAATTCGGCCTGCGCATCAAGGCCCATGCCCTCCAGCACCTCGTCGCCCTCGCGCTGGGTCGCCAGTTCTTCCCAATCCCGATCCTGATGCGAGTCGAGTTCGGCCTTGATCAGGTCAATCCGGCCCAGCAGTTCGCTGCGCCGGGTTTCAAGCTCGGATTGACGCCGGGCGACGGTCTTCTTGACGGGGTTTTGCGCGGATGTCATGGCACACTCCTTAATAAGCCAATGCTAAACCCTCTGCCCGGACCCGGCCTTGATTCATATCAATCCGGCAATGGCTTACATCTTGAGCGGCACGGCGGCATAATGGGCCACCGCGCCCCACAGGCTTTGAGGTCTGCCATGCACCCGATCGTTCATGCGTTTTTCGACGAAGCAACCAACACCGTCACCTATGTGGTGACCGAACCGGACGGGCAATCCTGCGCCGTCATCGACTCGGTGCTGGATTTCGACCAGCCCTCTGGCCGGACCGACACCAGATCGGCCGATGCCGTGATTGGCTTTATCCGGCAACAGGGTTTCCGGCTGGACTGGATTCTGGAAACCCATGTTCACGCCGACCATCTGTCCGCCGCCCCCTATCTGCAAGAGGCTCTGGGCGGCAAGCTGGCGATCGGAGACCGGATCACCGTGGTGCAGGACACCTTCGGCAAGGTCTTCAACGAAGGCACGAAGTTCCGCCGCGACGGCTCGCAGTTCGACCGGCTCCTGAGCGACGGTGATTCGGTGATGATCGGCCAGATGCGCTGCGACGCGCTGCACACCCCGGGCCATACCCCGGCCTGCATGACCTTCGTGATCGGCGACGCCGCTTTCGTGGGCGACACGCTCTTCATGCCCGACTTTGGCACGGCGCGCTGCGATTTTCCCGGCGGCTCGGCGGCCACGATGTATGACAGCATCCAGCGTATCCTGGCCCTGCCCGACGACACCCGCATCTTCGTCTGCCACGACTACAAGGCGCCGGGGCGCGATCAATATGCCTGGGAAACCACCGTGGGGGCGCAGAAGGCCTTGAACAAGCACGTGGGCGCAGGCAAACCCAAGGCCGATTTCGTGGCCCTGCGCGAGGCGCGCGACGCCACGCTGTCGATGCCCAAGCTGATCCTGCCCTCGTTGCAGATCAACATGCGGGCGGGACAGAAACCGGAACCGGAAGACAACGGGGTTTCCTACCTCAAACTGCCGCTGGACCTGATGTGAAAGGGAAGACATGAACCCGGACTGGATTTGGGGCTTCGGTGGAGGACTGCTGATCGGCCTCGCCGCCTCGGCCTATCTTTTGGTCAACGGCAAGATCATGGGCATCTCCGGTATCTTCGGAGAGCTGGTGGACGGTTCCGGCTGGGGCACCTGGACCGACCGTGTGGCCTTCATCGCCGGGCTGGTGCTGGTGCCATGGGGGATCAGCCGGTTTGTTCCCATGCAGACCCACCTGACCGGCAACTGGGTGGTGATCATCGCCGGCGGGCTGCTGGTGGGCGTCGGCACGCGGCTGGCCAATGGCTGCACCTCGGGCCACGGCGTCTGCGGCATGGCGCGGCTGTCGCTGCGTTCGATCGTGGCGACCGTGTTCTATGTGCTGGCAGGCGGCATCGTGATGGCGCTGCTGCGCCACGTGCTGGGGGTGATCTGATGCTGCGGTTTCTGACCGGACTGATCTGCGGCGGCATCTTCGGCGCGGGGCTCTTGCTGTCGGGTATGACCAACACGCTGAAGGTGCAGGGCTGGCTCGATGTCTTCGGCGACTGGGACCCGACGCTGGCCTTCGTTCTGGGCGGTGCAATCCTGCCCATGGCCGTGGCCTGGCGGGTGGCCGCCCGTCGCCGGGTCTCAATCCTCGGCTACGACCTGCCATCGCCGCCGAAAGGCGAGGTCGGCCCGAACCTCGTGATCGGCTCCTGCCTGTTCGGCGCGGGCTGGGCTCTGGCGGGTCTTTGCCCCGGCCCGGCGCTGGCCTCGCTCAGCTTCGGCGGCGCCGGAGGTCTGGTCTTTCTTCTCGCCATGGCCTTGGGTATGCTGGCCCAACCCCGCCTGCGCGCCCGGATCGGCGGCGCACCAGCCCCTAGGAGCAAAATGGACATCCGCGCCCTGACCCCCGAATACGCCGTCTCGCCCCAGATCGAGCCGCAGGACCTGCCAATTCTGCAAGCCGCCGGTTTCACCACCATCATCGACAACCGCCCCGACGGCGAAATCCCCGGCCCCCTGCACGCCCAGACGATGAAAGCCGCCGCCGAGGCGCTTGGCCTGACCTTCGTGATCAACCCGATCAGCCCCGGCAATTTCTCGGATCAGGTCCTGTCCACCCAGAAAGCCGCGCTCGACACCGCCACGGGCCCGGTCTTTGCCTATTGCGCCTCGGGCAACCGGTCGTCCTGTGTCTGGGCGCTGATGCTGGCGGGCGTGCGCCCGACCGAAGAGCTGATCGGCATTCCGGGGAAGTTTGGCTACAATCTCGAAGCCCTGCGCGGCCGGATCGAGGCCGCGGCCAGATAAGACCGCGCCTGAGCCCATTCGGCGCGCGGCGGCCTCACAGAGACAGAGGGCGAGGGTCCTCACCCAACGCACCCCACCAGACGGAAGCGGGGGTTCACACCCCCCGTGGGGCATCTGGACCTCGGGGAAAGAGAAGACGGCCTTTGAGGACCGGGGCCGGAGCGGGTTGACAATGGCCAATGGTTCGAAGACCCGGTTTTCCCCGAGGTCGTGCACAGGACTTGCGCCGCCTGCCTGAGCGGCCATGTCGAGGCATGCGACGGCCGAGATTGCGGACAGGGCCCCACCACGGCGCGGACGGGCCTTGTGACGGTCGGGCGTGCAGCCGGCACTGGATTGACGGCGCACCTGCCGGGCTGAAACGCTTGTAAGCGCCAGGCAGACCCCCTTCTGCGCAGAGGCACCTGAACATGCGATGATGGCGTGTTTTCATGGGAGTGGACGTCAAAATGGACGGCTATATGGACGTCTCGCCAGATGGGTTTGCGGGTCGGCTTGATGTGATCGAGGGTCGG
>CANGHD010000073.1 GCA_947453525.1 Paracoccaceae bacterium
CCCCTTTGGAAACCCTGGCGGGATATTTGCGCCAAGGTGAAAGGGGTTAAGCGAAGGTTAAAGGATTTTTCGTTTGTGTTATATATCAATAGCTTGCCGTGCATTGCACGCGTGCAATCTGTGAGGAATGATGACCGAAAACCCCATCCTGCGCGGCTTTAACCCGGACCCTTCGATCTGTCGGGTCGGTCGGAATTACTATATCGCCACCTCGACCTTCGAATGGTATCCAGGCGTGCAGATCCACCACTCGACCGATCTGGTGAACTGGCAACTGGTGAGCCGCCCGCTCAACCGGGCCTCACAACTGGACATGCGGGGTAATCCGGACAGTTGCGGCGTCTGGGCACCATGCCTGAGCCATGCCGACGGGCGGTTCTGGCTGGTCTATACCGACGTCAAACGCTTCGACGGCGCCTTCAAGGACGCTCACAATTACATCGTCACCTGCGAGACGATCGACGGGGACTGGTCGGACCCGACCTATGTCACCTCCTCGGGCTTTGATCCCTCGCTGTTCCATGACGACGACGGGCGGAAGTGGTTCCTGAACATGCGGTGGAACCATCGCGGGCCGGGGACGGGGACCAATCCGGCAAATTCCCTGTTCGACGGGATCGAGATTCAGGAGTGGCATGCGGAGCACGGCCTGATCGGCGCGGTCGCGACGATCTACACCGGTACCGACCTTGGCCTGACCGAGGCGCCGCATCTCTTCAAGCGGGGAGGCTGGTACTACCTGACGACGGCCGAGGGTGGCACCGGCTATGACCACGCCGTCACAATGGCGCGCAGCCGCCACATCTGTGGCCCCTTCGAGACGCATCCGCAAAAGCACCTGCTGACCGCCCGCTTCGCCCCCGAGAGCCCTTTGCAGCGCACCGGTCATGGCCAGTATGTCGAGACGCCTGAGGGCGAGGCCTACCACACCTATCTCTGCGGCCGTCCGCTGGAGGGCCCGCGCGGGCTGTTCTGCGCCCTTGGCCGGGAAACCGGCCTTGCCGTCTGCGAATGGCGCGAAGACGGCTGGCTTTACCTCAAGGGCGGCGGACTTGTGCCGCCTTTGACGCTGCCGGCTGCGGCCTTGCGGGCGCCGGATTCGCCGAGCCACCACCGTTTCTCGACAACCCTGCCACTGGAGTTCCAATGGCTGCGCACGCCTTGTCCGGAGCGGCTCTTCACCCTGACCGGCCAATCGCTGCGTCTGACCGGACGCGAGAGCCTGGGCAGCTGGTTCGAGCAATCCCTCATCGCCCGCCGGCAGGCAGATCACAGCTATGTCGTCACGTCCGTCGTCGAGGCCACCGCACCCAACTACCAAAGGGCGGCGGGCCTTGTGACCTATTACAACCGCACGAAATTCCACGCTGCCCTGATCACCCATGACCCCCACCAAGGCCGCGTCCTGCAACTGGTTTCCTGTCTCGGCGATTGGCCGGGGGAGGGGCTGACCTTTCACGGACTGTACCCGATCCCGGAGGGCCCGGTCCGGCTGGAAGTGCGCGTGAACGGCGACCTGCAACAGTTTTACGCCGGCGGCCCGGACGAAGAGACCGAACCCGTCGGGCCCGTACTTGACGCCTCGGTCATCTCGGACGAAGGCGGGCGGGGCGAGCATGCCTCGTTCACCGGAGCCTTTGTGGGCATGACAGCCCATGATCTGACCGGTCAGGGCTGGACGGCGGATTTCACCGAGTTCGCCTATTCCCCCCTCTGACCCCTTCATCTTGTCACAAATACCCCGGGGGTGCGGGGGCCGGCCCCCGCTGCGCATTTGACGCCTTGATTGCCGGGAAAAACAGGTCATAACCCTATTTGATCAAACAGGCCCGTCCCATGAATGACACGCGCAAGATTCCGACCCACGAGGTCACCTATGCCCGCCTGCGGGACATGATCTTGTTCGGCCTTTTGGAACCGGGCGCCCCGGTCACGATCCAAGGGCTGATCAACGATCTGGGCGCGGGCATGACTCCGGTGCGCGAAGCGATCCGCCGCCTGGCTGCCGAGGGAGCCTTGCTGCCGCAGGGCAACCGGCGGGTCACGGTGCCCCGGTTGACGCCCGGCCTGCTGGATCAGATTGCCTTTGCGCGGATGACGATCGAACCGCGTCTGGCCGAACTGGCTGCGGCCAACCTCACGCCCGCGCTGATCGCCCGACTGGAGGCGCTGGATGCCGAAGTCGATGCAGCCATCCGTGCGGGCGAGATCACAGCCTATCTGGAAAGCAACCACGCCTTCCATTTCGCGCTGTACGAGGCGTCAAATGCCCCGGTTCTTGTGGATATGGCGCGCTCGCTTTGGCTCAGGTTCGGGCCGTCGCTGCGGATCGTGATTGCCAAGGGCGGGGCTTCCAGCCTGCCGGATCAGCACGAAGAGGCGCTGGCCGCCATGAAAGCCGGCGATGCTGCCGCTTTGGCCCAGGCGATGCATTCCGACATCGCGCAGGGGGTGGATCAGGTGGGGCTGGCCCTGGAGCGGGGAGAAATCTGACCGTCTCGCCCGGCTTCAGAAATTTGATCAAATTTCTTGATCGGATCGCGATTTGATCATAAACTGACCCAAAGGGCGCGGCGCCACTCCGGGGATTCGCCCAAACTTCAAGGGGTCACCATGAACAAGATCACCAACCATATGCCGACGGCCGAACTTCAGGCTTTGGACGCGGCCCACCACATGCACCCCTTCACGGACAATTCGGCGCTGGCCAAGAAGGGCGCGCGGATCATGACCCAAGGCAAGGGCGTCTGGCTGACCGACAGCGAGGGCCACAAGATCATCGACGGCATGGCGGGCCTGTGGTGCGTTAACATCGGCTATGGCCGTACCTCGATGGGCGATGTGGCCAAGGCGCAAATGGACCAACTGGCCTATTACAATACCTTCTTCCAGACCAGCCATGTCCCGGCCATCGCCTTGGCCGCAAAGATCGCCGAAGTGGCACCCGAGGGTATGAACCATGTGTTCTTCGCGGGCTCGGGGTCAGAGGCGAATGACACCAACATCCGCATGGTCCGCCGCTATTGGGACATCAAGGGCCAGCCGGAAAAGCGGATCATCATCGCGCGGACCAATGGCTATCACGGCTCCACCATGGGCGGCGGGTCTTTGGGCGGCATGTCGGGCATCCATGCCCATGGCGGCAAGATCGCCGGCATCGTGCATATCGGCGAGCCGAACTGGTGGGAGCAGGGCGGCGACATGACGCCCGACGACTTCGGTCTGATGCGCGCGCGAGAACTGGAAGAGATGATCCTGCAGCTTGGCGTCGAAAACGTCGCGGCCTTCATCGGCGAGCCCGTTCAGGGCGCGGGCGGCGTTATCATCCCGCCGTCATCTTACTGGCCGGAAGTGCAGCGCATCGTTGACAAATACGGCATCCTTCTGATCGCGGATGAGGTCATCACCGGCTTTGGCCGTACTGGCAACTGGTTTGGCAGCCAGACCTTCGGCATCAAGCCGCATATCATGACCATCGCCAAGGGCCTGTCCTCGGGCTACCAGCCGATCGGCGGGTCGATCGTCTGTGACGAAGTGGCGGAGGTCATGGCCTCCAAGGGCGATTTCAACCACGGCTACACCTATTCCGGCCACCCGGTCGCCGCCGCTGTCGCACTGGAGAACCTGCGCATCCTGCAGGAAGAGCATATCGTGGAACACGTCCGCGATGTGGCCAACCCTTACCTCGCCAAGAAATGGCAGGCCCTGACCGAGCATTCGATGGTGGGCGAGGCCAAACTGGTCGGCCTCATGGGATCCATCGCGCTGACGCCCCACAAGGCCAGCCGCGCCAAGTTCGCGTCGGACACCGGCACCGTCGGTTACCGTTGCCGCGAGCGGTGCTTTGCCAACGACCTGATCATGCGCCATGTCGGCGACCGGATGATCATCTCGCCGCCGCTGATCATCTCGCCCGATGAGATCGACATTCTGATCGAACGGGCATGGAAGTCGATTGATGAATGCTACACGGCGCTGAAAGCCGACGGGATGTTCGTCGGCCGCTGATGGGGTTTACAGATCATGCCGCCCGAGCCAGTCTCGGGCGGCGTTTTCGTTGAGGTCGCCATGCTACGCGCTTTGCTTCTGTCCTGCCTTCTTGCCCTGCCCGCTGCCGCTGACTGCGTGACAAAGGCCGATCTTGTCAAGGGAATCGCCTTCACCCGGCAAGATGGCCATGCGGGCCGCGTCCAGACACAGGGCGGCGCTCTGGTGGTCGACTATGTCACCGACCACAAAGGCTGGTACGACCGTCGCGTCACCCGCTTTGGCGTCTTTGAAACCCAGTTCGACCTTTGGCTCTCGGATGCGGTGCTGGTGGGCGGTGAGGCTCCGGTGATGGTCTGGCGTTTTTCCCCGGCGCCCATAGCCCCGCAACCGGACAAGGGCTGGACGGCCTCGGTGCATCAGGTGGTCAGCCATATCGGCTATGGCAGCCAGATGGTGAAGCTGGTCAACCGCGACAAAAGCGACCTTTCGGCAAAGTTCCAGTTCCTGACCGTGATCGAGGCCAAACTGTCGGGCTGCAGCTACCGCATCCTGCCGGTCGAGGCGCGGTTCACCGGGCCGGGGGGCAGCCAGACCCGACGCTGGATCTATTTCCCTGACCTTGGCTTCGGTCTGGAAACCGCGCGCGATGGCGTCCAGAATGGCCTGACAGCCCTTGTGGCCGAGTGAGTGCCGGGGACGGGCCGTGACCTGTCGGCACTGGGCAAGTGCCTGACCGGGTTTGCCCCTAGCTGATCTCATGATCGCCACATCCTCCCTTCGCCAGGCCCGGCCCGCGTTGGCGGCGTTCTTTGCCATGGGCATTCTGTGGGGCAGCTTTGCCGCTGACCTGCCGGATATCAAGACCATGCTGGACGTCGGGGAAAGCCGACTGGGCTTTCTTCTGCTGATGACACCGATTGCCGCGATGCTGGCGATGCTGGCCGCCCCCTGGATCAGCGAAAGGCTGGGCAGCGTGGCCTTGCCGGTAACGACGCTTGCCATGGCCTTGGCCTTTGCCTTGCCGGGGCAGGTTGCGGTCTGGTTCCTGTTTCCCATCGCCATGCTCGCCTGCGGAGCCACGACCGGGGCCGTGGATGTGCTGATGAACGCCCGTGTGACAAAGATGGAGCAGGCGCGCGGGCAGCCGTTGATGAACCTCTGCCATGCGGCCTATTCCTTCGGCTATGCCAGCGGGGCCCTGGGTGTGGGGGCGATGCGCTCGGCGCAAGCCCTGCCCGCGCAGGTGATGCTGATGGCGGCCGTCATGGCCGGGCTGGTGGCGCTGTTGGCGTTCGAGGCGGATGGCCATATAGATGGCCTGCGTCATCCCGAGGGAGAGACGGCACCGGGCCTGGGCCTGATCCCGGTCATCGGTGGCGGGATCGTGCTGATTGCCTTCCTGACCGAGAACGCCGCCGAGAACTGGTCGGCCCTGCACATCGAACAGACGCTGCACGGATCGCCGGCTTTGGGGTCGGGCGCGCCGGCGGTACTGGCTTTGACCATGGGCAGCGCAAGGGTGTTCGGGCAGGCGCTGTCCGCGCGGATCAGCCCGCTGCATCTGCTGCTGGGCGGCGCCGCGATCTCGGCCATCGGGGCCTTGAGCGTGGCGGGCGCGCAAAGTCCGCTTCTGGCCTATGCCGGGTTCATCGTGATGGGGATCGGCTCCTCGGTCATCTCTCCCACTGCGTTCACCCTGGTCGGTCAGACGGCGGCGCCCGAGGCGCGGGCGCGGGCTGTCGCGCGCGCCACGCTGCTGGGCTATGCAGGGTATTTCGTAGGCCCGCCCAGTCTTGGCATCATCGCCGGAGCGTTTGGCCTGCGGACGGCCTTTGTCTTTGCCGCCGCCATGCTGGGCTTTGTCTGGCTGCTGGCACCGCTGCTGGCGCGGCTTAAGCCAGCCCGTTTCGCTTGAAGAAATCTGCCGTGGCGTCCAACAGCAGGTCCAGCGTCTTCGGGCCGGTGGTGGCGTTGAACGAGTGGTCCATATCCTCCATCCAGACGTCCTGACTGGCCTTGTGGGCGGCCAGAAACTTGGCTGCGGCATGAGGCAGAACCGCCTCGTCCCGCCAGCCATGGGCGACGAACAAGGGTCCCTGATAGGCCGAAACCTCGGCCACAGGGTCCATGGCCAGCATCCCGTCGAAATAGCCCTGTTTCAGGGCAATATCCTTCCACGACAGGTGGATCTGAAGTGCTACATCGCCGGTCTTGAGGCCCGCCGCCACAACATCTGCCCCCATGGTGCCGCCCAGACTTTCCATCGGGTCGGCCACCGCCGCCCAAAGGGCGGTGGCCACTGGCACGTTGGAGCGTCCGGCCACCGCCGCTGCCGCCAAGCCGCCCTGACTCCACCCCAAGACACCAATCCGGTCGCCTTGCACCCGAGGCTCATCCGCCAGCACCTTCAGCGCCGCCAAAGCGTCGGCGATCTGGCCCTCATAGGTGGTGTCGCTGAAATCCCCTTCGCTGTCGCCGCTGCCGCGAAAGTCGATGCGGAACGAGGCGAGGCCCTGCTGAGCCATGCGGCGCGCCGAACGGGAGAACACGCCTTCGCCCACGCCCGTTACCAGCATCTCGTCGCGCGATCCGGTGAACCCATGCAGCATCAAGACAACCGGCGCCGGCCCGCCCTGCGGCAAGCACAGGGTGCCGGCAACCGTCTGGCCTTGGACAGTGAAGCTAACCAGTGTTTCGATCATTCCCAACGCCCCTCGAAGCCTTCCGGCACCAGCACATGTTCGCGGCTGAACTCGCGTGCCTTTTGTACGCCGCACAGCGCCATGGTGATGTCCATCTCTTTCTGAATCACCTCCAGTGCCTTGGTCACCCCTGCTTGGCCCATGGCCCCCAACCCATAGAGGAAACTGCGGCCGATGAAGGTCGATTTCGCTCCCATCGCCAGCGCCTTCAGCACGTCCTGACCCGAGCGCACACCACCGTCCAGATAGACCTCCATCTGATCCCCGACCGCGCGCACCACCTGCGGCAGGCTGCGGATGGTGGACAGGGCACCGTCCAGCTGCCGCCCGCCGTGGTTGCTGACCAGAATGGCATCCGCACCGACATCCAGCGCCATCCGGGCGTCCTCGGCATCCAGAATGCCTTTGAGGATCAGCTTGCCGCCCCATTTGTCGCGCAATTTCCGCACCTTACCCCAGTCAAGCTGCGGGTCGTAATTGGCGTTCGACCACGCGTTGAGGTCTCGCAAGGACGTGACCCCTTTGGCATGGCCCACCACATTGCGAAAGGTACGCCGCTGGGTCCGCGCCATGTCCCAAGACCAGCGCGGATGCAGCGCCATGTCGAGCAGGTTCTTTGGCGTCATCTTCGGCGGGGCGGTCAGGCCGTTCTTGATGTCCTTGTGGCGCTGCCCAAGGATTTGCAGATCCAAAGTCAGCACCAGTGCATCACAGCCCGCCTTGCGGGCGCGTTCGATCAGGCCATCGACGAAGTCTTCGTCCTGCATGACATAAAGCTGGAACCAGAAGGGCGCTTTGGTGTGTTCGGCGATGTCCTCGATCGAACAGATCGCGAAGGTCGAAAGGGTGAAGGGCACGCCAAAGGCCTCGGCCGCCTTGGCCGCCTTGATCTCGCCATCCGCCGATTGCATGCCCGCCGAGCCGACGGGTGACAACGCCACCGGCATCGCCACCTTGCGGCCCATCATCGTGGTTTCGGTGGTCCGGCCCGTCAGGTCGCGGGCAACGCGCTGGCGCAGGCGTATCTTGGCGAAATCGCTGCAATTTTCGATAAATGTCTGTTCTGTATAGGAGCCGCTTTCGCAGTAATCCCAGAACATTTTTGGAACCTTGCGGCGGTGGATCTGCCGCAGGTCTTCGATGCAGGTGATAGGGGGCATTAGGTCAGGCTTTCTCGGCTGTTCGGGCAAAGCGGCGGTCGGGGACGATCCAGATCGCCGCCACGATGGCGATCAGCGCAAGAGAAAGGAAGGGCTGATACAGCGAAAGCGGCATTGCCAGCACATAGACGGCCAGAGACACCTTTTCCTTGTTGTCCGAACCCAAGGCGCGGGCAAAATCGCTGTCCGTGCCATGCTGGGCCAGTAGGGCCAGCACCAGCAGGTAATAGCCCACCGCGCACATCAGCAGGTCCAGCGCATAAAGCAGCACGGTGATGCCGCCGAACTCGTTTTCTCCGATCAGTTCGGTGACGAAGGGCATCAGGGAAAGCCAGAACAGCAGATGCAGGTTGGCCCACAGCACCCAGCCACCGACATGGCGGACGGCGTGGAACATGTGGTGGTGATTGACCCAGTAGATGCCCACGTTGATGAAGGACAGAATATAGCACAGGAAAATCGGCACGAGCGGCTGGAAATCGGCCCAACTGCTGCCATGTGGCACCTTCAGTTCCAGAACCATGATGGTGATGATGATGGCGATGACGCCATCCGAAAACGCTTCGATCCGTCCTTTGGTCATGTCTTCCCCCCCTGTTCGCGGAAACAGTCTGGAGGGTCAGCGGCGGTTAATCAAGCCGCTCCACTCGTCCGATCAGGGCGGCCTGACCGTGGCGAAGGCCTTGGGCATCTGTCACCGTCCACAGGATCGTCTCGGCAATGCGGAAGCGGTGGCCCTTGGCCGAGATACGGATGCCCTGATAGTTCTCGAGCCAGCCCTGTGTGGCGGCCTCGGCCAGATAGCGGCTGCGGTCGGTCTGGATCGCTGAATCATCCTGCGCCGAAAGGCGAGACGGCAGTTTGGTGAAGGCGTCCCAATCCATTTCCCACAGGGCCAGTGCCGCGGCATTGGCATAGCGGAAGATCGGGTCGGCCTCGACCCCGTGAGAAACAAGCGGCTGTTCCAGATGCCATGGGTTGATCAAAGATCGGCCCGTAAGCCGCTGAAAGCTTTGAATCAGCAGGATTTCGTAGGCCGCGTCCCGCATCACGCCCGGTGGGCACCGGCGGCGAGGCCTGCGACGAAGGACAGAACCTCGGACACCGGACGGCCCTCGCCGATCAGCTTGACGATGGCAGAGCCCACCACGCAGCCATCGGCAACCGACGCGATCGCTTGTGCGGCCTCGGGTGTATTGATTCCGAAGCCGACGATGATCGGCAGATCAGTCTGCGACTTGATACGGGCCACTTCGGGGCCGACGTCAGAGGCCTCGGCGGCGGCGGCGCCGGTGATGCCGGTGATCGAGACGTAGTAGACAAAACCCGAGGTGTTTTGCAGCACCTTGGGCAGTCGCTTGTTGTCGGTCGTTGGGGTCGCCAGACGGATGAAATTCAAGCCTGCCTTTTGGGCGGGAATGCACAATTCTTCATCTTCTTCCGGCGGCAGGTCGACGATGATCAACCCGTCGATGCCGACCTCGTTCGCCTCGGCCAGAAAGCGGTCGACGCCGCGCGAATAGATCGGGTTGTAATAGCCCATCAGCACGATCGGCGTCATGGCATCGCCCGCACGGAAATCGCGCACCATCTGCAGGGTCCGGTCGACGGTCATGCCCCCTTCCAGCGCGCGCTGACCGGCCAGCTGGATCGTCGGACCATCGGCCATCGGGTCGGTGAAGGGCAGGCCCAGTTCAATGATATCCACGCCCGCGCCCGGCAGGCCCTTCATGACGGCCAGAGAGGTCGCCACATCCGGATCACCCGCCATGATATAGGACACGAAGGCCTTGCGGCCCTGCGCTTTGAGCCGTGCGAAAGTGTCATCGATTCGGGTCATGTCAGCGATCTCTGCATGGGAAATTACCCTGCCGATTTGCACGGGGCCGCTGGGAAAAGCAATGGGGCGGGGCAGCCCAAGGATCTTCGACGAGGTTTATTGGGGAAGGCGTCAGGCCACGACAGAAATGATCCAATGCGTGCCGAAGCGGTCCACCACCATGCCGAAGCCGGGCGAGAAGAAGGTCGGCTTGAAATCTTCAATGATATGGCCGCCTTGCGCGAGGCTGGTGAACCAGGTCTGCCCGGTGGCCACTTCCGGCGCTGTCTGCATGACGGAAAAACCCTTCTGCGCGTCGCCCGCCATCCCCGGCGGGTAGTCCGAGGCCATCAGGGTGCCGGCGCCGATTGTCACCTGCGCATGCATGATGCGGGGGCTGCCCTTGAAGGCCTCGGGCACGGCGGGGCCATCGGTGTAGCGCATCATCTGCAGGTCGGTGCCGCCGAACAGGGCGGCATAGGCACTCATCGCTTCAGCGCATTGGCCTTGAAAATGGATGTAAGGATGGGTGGGCATGGCGACCTCTTTTGATATGAAAGGAATTTACCAGGGGTGTCGCGAGGCTGGCAAGGCTTGACCGGGACGCAGGCTCCGCCTATTCCGCGGGACAGGGCCGGACAAGGGGAATGCGATGGGTTTCAAGATGGGTATCGTGGGTTTGCCGAATGTCGGAAAATCCACCCTTTTCAACGCATTGACCCGGACGGCTGCCGCGCAGGCCGCCAACTTCCCCTTCTGCACCATCGAACCCAACGTCGGTGAAGTGGCTGTGCCCGATGCACGGCTCGACAAATTGGCGGCGATTGCAGGCTCCAAGCAGATCATTCCGACGCGGATGACCTTTGTGGATATCGCGGGCCTTGTCCGGGGCGCGTCGAAGGGCGAGGGCTTGGGCAACCAGTTCCTTGCCAATATCCGCGAATGTGACGCCGTGGCCCATGTGCTGCGCTGCTTTGAGGATGGCGACATCACCCATGTTGAAGGCCGGATTGATCCGGTGGCCGATGCCGAGACGATTGAAACCGAACTGATGCTGGCCGATCTGGACTCGGTCGAGCGCCGTCGGGCGGGGCTGGCACGCAAGATCAAGGGCGGCGACAAGGACCTTGTCGATCAGGACCGGTTGTTGGCTTTAGCGCAGGTTGCCTTGGAGGCGGGCAAGCCGGCTCGGACCTGCAAGATTGCCGAGGATGACCAGCGCGCTTGGCGTCTGCTGCAGCTTTTGACTTCAAAACCAGTGCTTTACGTCTGCAATGTCGAAGAGGCTTGTGCGGCGAAAGGCAACAGCCAGTCCGACCGCGTGGCCGTGATGGCCAAGGCACAGGGTGCTGCTGCGGTGGTGATTTCGGCTCGGATCGAAGAGGAAATCAGCCAGCTTCCCGCCGAGGAGGCCGCGATGTTCCTGGAGGAAATGGGCCTGCATGAGGCCGGTCTGGACCGGATGATTCAGGCGGGTTACGAGCTGTTGGGCCTGCAGACCTATTTCACCGTCGGGCCGAAAGAGGCGCGGGCCTGGACGATCCTGAAAGGTACTTTGGCACCTCAGGCGGCGGGGGTCATCCATGGTGACTTCGAGAAGGGCTTCATCCGGTCCGAGACGATTGCCTACGACGACTATGTCGCGGGCAATGGTGAGTCCGGGGCCAAGGAAGCGGGCAAGTTCCGC
Organism: Paracoccaceae bacterium; assembly: GCA_947453525.1. Lineage (GTDB taxonomy): Bacteria > Pseudomonadota > Alphaproteobacteria > Rhodobacterales > Rhodobacteraceae > Stagnihabitans. The sequence continues at coordinate 11,359 of CANGHD010000073.1, forward strand.
GTCGAGGGCAAGACCTACGAGGTCAAGGACGGGGATGTGCTGCACTTCCTGTTCAACGCCTGAGACTATTCTCCTAAGCCCTTTCTGGCGCTGCATTAACTGGCGGCTTTCGGGAGAAGGCGCTGTCGGATTGCTGGCGGAGGCCCGTCGGTTTTGTGTCGGGCATTTGTAGGTACAAAGGCAGCTAAAGAGCGCGCTAACCTTTGCCCGCAGCTCGGCACCATCCTTCCGCACCATGGGCAGGATTGCCTACCCTATCTGACCCTAGCGGGCGGCTTTTTCGACAATGCCGGACGTACCCTCGCGGCGTTCGAGTTCTGCCAAGACCTGATCCAGCGTCACATCGCGTGCGGCGAGCATGACCAGCAGATGATAGAGCACATCCGCCGCCTCGTCGGTGAGCTTGGTACGGTCGCCCTTTATGGCCTCGATGATCGCCTCCACCGCCTCTTCGCCAAATTTGCGGGCGCAGGTTTCGGGGCCTTTGGACAGGAGTTTGGCCGTCCAGGAGGATTCCGGGTCCGCGCCCTTGCGGGCCTGAATGGTGGCGGCCAGGCGGGTGAGGACGGTCATGTCAGCCTCATGGGAATGCCGGCGGCAGCCATGTGGGCCTTGGCCTCGCCTATGGTGAAGGTGCCGAAGTGGAAGATCGAGGCGGCCAGCACGGCGGAGGCGCCGCCCTGGGTCACGCCCTCCACCAGATGGTCCAGCGTGCCCACGCCGCCCGAGGCGATCACCGGGATCGAGACGGCGTCGACGATGGCGCGGGTCAGGGACAGGTTGTAGCCGCCCTTGGTGCCGTCGCGGTCCATTGAGGTCAGCAGGATTTCTCCGGCACCTTTGGCGGCCACGGTGCGGGCGAAGTCTACCGCGTCGATGCCGGTGGATTTGCGTCCGCCGTGGGTGAAGATTTCCCACTTGCCGGGGGAGACGGTTTTGGCGTCGATGGCCACCACGATACATTGGGAGCCGAAACGATCCGCCGCCTCGGCCACCACATCGGGGTCGGCTACCGCAGCGGAGTTGAAGGAGACCTTGTCGGCCCCGGCCAGCAGGAGGGCGCGGACATCGTGGTGGGTTCTGACCCCGCCGCCGACGGTCAGCGGCATGAAGCATTGCTCGGCCGTGCGGGTCACGAGATCGAACATCGTGCCGCGGTTTTCATGGGTGGCGTGTATGTCGAGAAAGCAAAGCTCATCGGCGCCTGCCGCGTCATAGGCGCGGGCGGCCTCCACCGGGTCACCGGCGTCAATCAGATTGACGAAGTTGACACCCTTGACCACACGGCCATCGGCAACATCAAGGCAGGGGATAAGGCGGATCTTCAGCATGGGGAGGGTTTAGCGCGACAGGGCAGTGAGGGGAAGGGGGAGGTGGCCTCGTATCAAGGTGTGTTGGGAGCGGATATTTCTTGCCAATAATGACAAAGCAGGTCTCCTGGCGACATGACAAAGCTCATCCTTCTGCACAAGGCGGACTCGATCTACGAGGACAAGCCTGAAGTCCAATATGACTTCCCGAAGTCGTATCTCAAGGCTGTGCAGGAGGGTGTTGGGGATTGGGCTATCTATTACGAGCCGGTCAAAGCGGGACCACTCGGCTATTTCGCGGTGGCCAAGATTGCGCGGGTAGAGCCGAAAGCCGGGACTGATGGGCGCTTTCTGGCGCTGATCGAGCCGGGAACCTATCTGCAATTTGACCATGAGGTTCCAAGGCTGATCAACGGGAAGCCGTTGGAATCCGCGCTGACGGCAGAAGACGGATCTCCGAAGTCTGGTGGGGCGCAGCAACTTGCCGTGCGCCGATTGCCAGATCGTGAGTTTGCCAGAATTGTCAGTCTTGGATTGCCTCAGGACCTCGTCGCGCAGGAGGCCAGGCGCTACGAGCCGAAGGCCCATGAAATTGACGACGGAGCGGCGCCGTTTGAACGCCCAGTCGTTGAGCGTCTGACGAGCCGTCTGTACCGGGACGTCGCTTTTCGTCGCAAGGTGCGCGAGGCCTATGGCTATCGCTGTGCCATCTCGGGATTGCGTTTGCGCAATGGCGGTGGTCGGCCTGAGGTTCAGGCGGCCCATATCCGTCCGGTCGAGAAGCTGGGCAGCGACTCGGTGCGCAATGGGTTGGCCCTAACGGGTACCCTGCACTGGATGTTCGATCGCGGATTGATTTCAGTTGCGGAGGATCTTTCGATCCTCGTTTCCCGCAACAAGGTTCCCTCAGATGTGGTGGATCGTCTGATCTTGCCACATGGCAAGCTGTGTTTGCCGACCAAGGAACGGGACTGGCCTCATCCCGAAAACCTGAAGTGGCACCGCGAGAATGTTTTCGGCCAAATGGTTGGTGACGATCCGTTGCCTTGGGGCTGAACTTTAGCCCTTTAACGCCCTGAGCGCCGCCCCCAGATCAATCGCCCCGTCATACAGCGCCCTTCCGGAGATCGCCCCGGCAATCGTCCCAGTATCCCGCAGCGCCAGCAGGTCCTCCATCCGGCTGACGCCGCCGGAGGCTACGACGGGGATGGTGATGGCGCGGGAGAGGGCTTCGGTCGCCTCGATGTTGGGGCCCAGCATGGCGCCGTCCCGGTCGATGTCGGTGTAGATGATCGCGGCCACGCCGGCGTCTTCGAAGGAGCGGGCGAGGTCGGTGGCTTGTATCGTGGTCTCGACAGCCCAGCCTTTGGTGGCGACAAAGCCTTTGCGGGCGTCGATGCCGACGGCGATTTGGTTGGGGAAGGCAATGGATGCTTGGCGGACGAGGTCGGGGTTCTCAACCGCGACGGTGCCGAGGATGACGCGGGCCAGGCCCTTTGACAGCCACATCTCGATGGTGGCCATGTCGCGGATGCCGCCCCCCAACTGGCAGGGGACTTTTACCGCCGCAAGGATAGCCTCAACCGCTGCCCCGTTGACCGGGGTTCCGGCGAAGGCGCCGTTGAGGTCGACGAGATGCAGCCACTCGCAACCGGCGGCGACGAATTTGGCGGCTTGGGCCGCTGGATCATCGCCGAAGACGGTGGCCGCCGTCATCTCGCCGCGCAAGAGGCGGACGCACTGGCCGTTCTTCAAATCGATGGCGGGGTACAGGATCATGGCAGGCCTCCGGGTCGCCGGTGGTTTAGGCGGAAGGCGGTCAAGGAGCAAGGTGGCGCGTCGCTTCTGGCGCGCCGGGGCGGTCAGGCGCCGACTTGTTCAGGGCGCAACAGCCAGAGGGCTGGCTGTTGCGGGGGTCTGACGGTGCTTTTAGATGATGACAAAGTCGGCATTGCTGAGGAAGGTGCCGGGATTGACATGGGCGAAGCGGGTGCTGCCACCGGCCAATATACCGTTGCCGTCAAAGAAGACATCACCGGTGACATTGTTGTAGATGATGCGGTCGTCAAAATCGAGCGCGGCGGCACCGATGCGGAACTGGTTTGCGGCCAATGTGCCGGTTGCCAGTCCCACAAAGACCGCGTTCTCCAGCTGCATGGTGTCGAAGACCGAGTTGAAATCGGTGATTCTGTCTGTATTGGTGAGGCAATTCAACGTGGTGTTGAACTGGAACGTATCGTTGCCGACCCCGCCGGTCAGCAGGTCGTTGCCCGCGCCGCCGGCCAAAAGGTCGTTGCCTGCCCCGGCATTGATGGTGTCGTTGCCGTCATTGGTGCGGATCACGTTGTTGCCGGCCGTGCCGGTGACGTTGTCGGCGCCGCTTCCGGTCAGACCATTCTCGAAGTTGAAGGCGAACTCTCCCGCCGCCGAGAAATTGGTGATCCCGGTGACCATGTTCCAGATGTAGGCTCCGGCGAACCACGACACATCCATTGTGTCGATGCCCGCGCCGCCGTCCATGACATCAAGACCGAAGCGGCCATCGATGAAATCGTTGCCGTCACCGCCAAGAATGACATCGTCGCCATTGCCGGCAATGATGCGGTCATTGCCGCCGAGCGCGATGAAGACATCGCCGACAGCGTCCAGCAACAGGGCTTGTGTACCGCCGGTGAATCCGACAATTGAAACGGGAACGGTCGTGGCGACGTCGTTGCCGTTTGTTCCGATAAAGTTGGTCATGTTTCCACTCCTACCATAAAATGAATTTGTTTCGGGATATATATCTTCGGTTTCCGGGCAGGGCCCGAAATTGCTTGCGGCGCAGAGAACCTAAATGTCGAAACAGGCCGAAATTGATATGGCCCGGCTGTGTAAAACCAAAGATATTGAATTGTCACCCAAAAGCGGGCCTTCAAGAGAGCGACCATAAAAATGGGATCGCCACGGGCACTTTAGCGAATCAGGCGACAAAAATCTATAGTCGCGAAAAGGTGAGGCGGTGACTTTCGTCAAAGCACGCGGATTCTGGCTTACGGGCGCGTCTCAGGGTTTCCAGCGCAGGAAATTGCCGATCAGGCGGAGACCGGCGCTCTGGCTTTTCTCGGGATGGAATTGCGTGCCGATGATCGTGTCGCGCCCGACAATGGCCGTGACATCGCCAGCATAGTCGACATGGGCAAGGCGCTGTGCGGGGTCCGTCACGCGAAAGTGGTAGGAGTGGACGAAATAGGCATGATCGCCGGTGGCGATGCCGTCCAGCACCGGGTGCGGATGGTCAATCACCAGATCATTCCATCCCATATGCGGCACCTTCAGGTGCGGTTTGGCGGGGGTGATCTTGACAACCTCGCCCGGAATCCAGCCAAAGCCCGCCACATCCTGATATTCCCGCCCCCAGGACGCCAGCATCTGCATGCCGACACAGATGCCAAGGAAGGGGCGGGCCCTGTGGGTGACCGCCTCTTCGATGGCCTCGAACAGGCCGCCGTAGCTGCCCAAAGCACGGCGGCAGGCCGGAAAGGCGCCATCGCCGGGCAGCACGATGCGGTCGGCGCGAGCGACATCCTCGGGGCGGGAGGAGACGAGGATGTCACCCGCCCCGGTTTCAGCCGCCATGCGCTGGAAGGCTTTCTCGGCCGAATGCAGATTGCCGCTGTCGTAATCGACCAGAACCGTCAGGCTCATAGCGCGCCCTTGGTCGAGGGCAGGGCGTCGTTGCGCGGGTCCTTCTCGACCGCCATGCGCAGGGATTTGGCGACGGATTTGAAGGCGGCCTCGGCGATATGGTGGGAGTTGACGCCGTGGCGCTTGTCGATGTGCAGGGTGATGCCGCCATGGGTGGCCAGCGCCTGAAAGAACTCGCGCACCAGTTCGGTGTCAAAGGTCCCGATCTTGGCCGTCGGGAAATCGAGGTTGCAGATCAGGTAAGGCCGCGCGGAAAGGTCCAGCGCGCAGGCGATCTGGGCGTCGTCCATCGCAAGGGCAAAGTGGCCATAGCGGCGGATGCCCCTTTTGTCACCCACCGCGCGGGCAATCGCCTGACCCAGCGCGATGCCCACATCCTCGACCGTGTGGTGGTCGTCGATGTGCAGGTCACCCTTGGCGGAAATCATCATGTCGATCAGCGAGTGCTTGGCCAGTTGGTCGAGCATATGGTCGAAGAACCCGACCCCGGTCGAGATTGTGGCCGAGCCTGTGCCATCCAGATCGACCGAGACGGAAATCTCGGTCTCTGCGGTCTTGCGGGTGATCGTGGCGTCGCGCATCGGAGTCTCCATCGCTTTGGCACTTTATAGGCGCCGGAGGGGCTGGATTGAAGGGCGCAAATCGGGTGAACTGGGGCAAACAGGAGAATGCGATGCCCTTTCCAGACCTTGCCCCCGATGTGGTGGCCGATTACCGCAGCAATGCCGTGGCACCGGCGGATTTCGACGCCTTCTGGGCGCAGACCCTGGCCGAGACCCGTGCCCACCCGCTGAACGCGCGGTTCGTGCCCCACGATGCGGGTCTGCCGCTGTTTGACAGCTACGACGTGACCTTCAACGGCTATGGCGGCCATCCCGTGCGGGGCTGGTTCATTGCGCCCAAGGGCGGCGCGCGCAGTTGCGTGGTCAAGTTCATAGGCTACGGCGGCGGGCGCAGCTTTGCCCATGAGCATCTGTTCTGGCCCGCGACGGGCCGCGCCGTGCTGGTGATGGACACGCGCGGTCAGGGCTCGGGCTGGGCGCATGGGGTGACACCCGACCCGGTGGGCTCGGACCCGGCGCAATCGGGCTTCATGACAAAGGGCATCCAGCGGCGCGAAGATTACTTCTACCGCCGCGTCTTCTCGGACGCGGTCCGCGCGGTGGAAGCCGCGCAAAGCTTCCCCGGCATCGACCCCGCCCGCATCGCAGTGACCGGGGGCAGTCAGGGCGGCGGCATCAGCTTGGCGGTGTCAGGTCTGGTGCCGGGCCTTGCAGCGGTGATGCCCGATGTGCCCTATCTCTGCGACTTTGCCCGCTCGGTCGTGGTGGCGACGCGCGATCCCTATCTGGAAATCGCCCGCTATCTGTCGGTGCACCGCTGGGCAGAGGCGCAGACCTTCGCCACGCTGAACAATTTCGACGGCCTGCACTTCGCTGCCCGCGCCGCGGCACCCGCGCTGTTCTCTGTCGGCCTGATGGACACGATCTGCCCGC
>CANGHD010000074.1 GCA_947453525.1 Paracoccaceae bacterium
ATTGTCACCATGTCGGCGCTGTCGGGCATAGATCAGGCGCTGCATGACTTGAAGTCGAAGGACTTGGGCATCCCGCTGTGGCAGCTTCTGGGCGGCCAATGCAAGACGCGGCTCAGGATGTATGACCACCTCGGCGGCGGCGACAGCAATTCGGTCTATGACTCCGCGCAGGTCGGCTCCTTCGCCGAGAAGGCAGCGCAGTCCAAGGCCGATGGCTTCTCGGCGGTGAAGATCCTCGCCGTCGGAAAGACCGCCCCCCTTGATGGCCTTGCCGCCCTGAAACAGGCCGAGGCCCTGATGGCCGCCGCCCGTGAAGGGGCCGGTGAGGATATGGACATCATGGTCGACCTGCACGGCCGCACCTCTGCCGCCATGGCGATCCAGTATTGCGAGGTTCTGGCACCGTTCCGTCCGTGGTTCATCGAGGAACCCTGCCAGCCTGAGGATCACGAGGGCACCGCCCGCGTCGCCCGCTCAACCCGCATTCCCATCGCCGCCGGAGAGCGCCTCTGCCACCGCCGTGATTTCCTGCCACTGCTTCAAGCCGGCGCCATTGCCGTAGCGCAACCGGACGTTTGCCATGCTGGAGGCCTGACCGAAGTGAAACGCATCGCCGCGCTCTGCGACACCTTCGGCGTCTCGATGGCCCCGCATAACCCGCTGGGACCGATCGCCACGATGGTCAACATTCACCTCGGCTTCGCCACACCGAACTTCCTGATCCAAGAGGTGATGCGGTCCGATGTGCCCTGGCGCGATGACATCGTGTCCGGCGTCACGCCCATTCAGGGCGGCTATGTGGAACCCTCGCAAAAACCCGGCATCGGCATCGAGATCAACTTCAAGGAGGCCGCCAAGCATCCCTACCAAGACGTCAATCCCGTCCAGTGGTACCACCACGACGGCGCGGTGGCGGATTGGTGATGCGGCTTTCGGGGCACCATATCCTGGTCACCGGCGGCAGCCGGGGCATTGGTGCGGCCACCGTGCAGAAGGCGCTGGAAGACGGGGCCAGGGTCACTTCGCTGGATATCATTGCCGGGCCTGACCTAGGTGAGACTGGGCTTTCGCTGGCGGCAGATGTAACCAAGTCGGCAGACATCTCACAAGCCGTGGCGCAGGCCGTTGACCGCTTCGGCCCGATCACCGGACTTGTCAACAACGCCGGTAAGAACTCCTACGCCGACCCAGTCAAGATGACGGAGGCCCAGTGGGAAGATGTGTTTTCGGTCGATCTGAAAGCTGCATGGCTGGTGGCGCGGGCGGTTCTGCCGGGCATGATTGCGGCCAAGCGGGGCAGCATTGTCAACATCGCCTCGGTCCATGCCGATATGACCTATCCCGGCATGTTCCCCTATGCCGCGGCAAAATCGGGGCTGGTGGGGCTGACCCGCTCTTTGGCCTTGGAGGTCGGGCCGTATCAGATCCGGGTAAACGCGATCTCTCCCGGCTATACCGAGACCTTCCTCGTCCAGGAGTTCTTCGAGAAGAACGACCCAAACTTGCGAGAGCAAGTCCTGAACGCCCATGCGATGGGACGCATGGCCCACCCACGCGAGATTGCCAACTGCATCGCGTTTCTTCTGTCGGATGAGGCCTCTTTCGTCACCGGGGCCAACTGGAAGGTCGATGGTGGCCTGACCGCACGGTTTGCCGGATGAAGAAGCTCCGTTCTCAGGCGTGGTTCGGCGGTCAGGACAAGGATGGCTTCATCCACCGCAGCTGGATGAAGAACAATGGCCTGCCCGACGATGCCTTCGATGGCAGGCCCGTGATTGGCATCTGCAACACCTTCTCGGAATTCACCCCCTGCAACGCCCATTTCCGTGAATTGATCACCCATATCAAGGCGGGCGTGCTAGAGGCGGGCGGGCTGCCCTTGGAGTTCCCGGTCTTCTCTTGCGGCGAGTCGAATCTGCGCCCCACAGCGATGCTGTTCCGCAACCTCGCCTCTATGGATGTCGAAGAGTCGATCCGCGCCAATCCGATGGATGGCGTCGTGCTGATGGTGGGCTGTGACAAAACCACGCCGTCGCTGGTCATGGGTGCTGCCACCTGTGATCTGCCGACCATCGCCGTCTCGGGCGGGCCGATGTTGAACGGGCGCTTCCGGGGCAAGGCCATTGGCTCTGGCACTGATGTCTGGAAGTTCTCCGAAGCCGTCCGCTCGGGTGAGATGACGCAAAACGCCTTCGCCGAGGCCGAAAGTGCCATGTCACGCTCTCCGGGCCATTGCATGACGATGGGAACAGCCTCCACGATGGCCTCGATGGTAGAGGCTTTGGGAATCACCCTGCCCGGCAACGCCGCATGGCCTGCGGTGGATGCGCGGCGGGCGAGACTGGCGCGGGCCTCGGGGCGCAGGATTGTCGAGATGGTCCGGCAGGATCAAACCTTGTCGCAGATCCTGACCAAACAAGCGTTCGAAAACGCAATCAAGGTCATCGGCGCTGTCGGAGGATCGACCAATGCCGTCGTTCATTTGCTGGCGATTGCGGGCCGGATCGGGGTTGACCTGTCCCTCGATGACTGGGACCGGGTCGGCCGCGAAGTGCCAACGATTGTCGACCTTATGCCCTCGGGCCGTTTCCTGATGGAAGAGCTGGCTTACGCCGGCGGCATTCCGGCAGTGATGAAGCGGATCGAGCATCTGTTGCATCTGGACACCATGACGGCCACCGGCACCACGGTGCGCGACCGGCTGCACGGGGTGGAGATTTTCGACGACGAGGTGATCCGTCCGCTTTCCAACCCTTTGGTGCAGGATGGTGGCCTCGCGGTATTGCGTGGCAACCTTGCGCCGAATGGCGCGATCCTGAAGCCTTCTGCCGCGTCCCCGGCCTTGATGAACCACCGCGGGCGGGCCGTGGTGTTTGACGACATCGACGACCTGAAAGCCCGGCTGGATGATCCAGCGCTGGAAATCGATGCCTCCTCTGTCATGGTTCTGCGCAACTGTGGGCCGAAGGGTTATCCCGGCATGGCCGAAGTGGGCAACATGCCGATACCGAGGAAACTGCTGGCGCAGGGTGTTCGGGATATGGTGCGAATCTCAGACGCCCGCATGTCCGGCACGGCCTATGGCACCGTGGTGCTTCACGTGGCACCCGAGGCCACCGCTGGCGGGCCGCTTGCCTTGGTGCAGACCGGCGATGAAATCCTCCTCGATGTCCCCGCCCGCCGCCTCGAACTGCTGATTTCGACAGAGGAAATCGCCGCCCGCGCCGCCGTCTGGGTGCCAAAACCCCGAAGTTATCGCGGCGGATATGAGACGCTGTACGTCACCCATGTACAGGGGGCCGATGTGGGGGCCGACCTCGATTTCCTCGTCGGGCGGCGTGGCGCGGACGTGCCGCGCGAAAGCCACTGATGCGCGGCGTTCATGCCATCCTGTACGCGCTGTTTGACACGGACGAACGACTGGACCGCGAGGCCATGCGCCGTCAGGTTCATCTGTGTCTGCATGCCAGGGTGGCAGGCATCGCGGCTTTGGGCCTTGCGACCGAGGTGGCGAAGCTGTCCGTTGAGGAACGCCAGACCCTGATGGATTGGGTCTCACAAGATGTGGCGGGCCGGGTTCCCTTGGGCTTTACTATCACCGGTGCCTCGGTGACCGAGCAGATCGCGATGGTCCGCCATGCCGAAAAGGTTGGGGCCAACTGGCTGATCTTGCAGCCACCCGCGGGGGGCAACTATCCGGCGGAGGAATACCTGAACTTCTTCGGCCGCGTCATGCGGGCCACGTCTTTGCCTGTGGCGATCCAGAACGCCCCGCAATATCTGGGACGCGGCCTGTCGGACGAGGACATCACCCGCCTGCGCGCGAGCCACACCAACTTCAGCCTGATCAAGTCGGAATCCACGGCGGAGGGAGCTGCCAAATTGATAGCGTTGGCGGGACCGGACTTGAAGGTCTTCAACGGGCGCGGCGGATTGGAGATGATCGAGTGTCTCGATGCAGGCTGCGAGGGGTTCCTGCTCGCCCCCGATCTGGTGGACTACGGCGTGCGGGTGATGGCTGCCTACGATGCGGGCGACCGGGCCCATGCCTTGGCTCTGCACAGTGAAACGGTTCCGGCGATCAACCTCCTCATGCAGTCGATCGAGCACCTGATTTGCTACGGCAAACGACTGTTCACGGCCCGCGCGGGCCTTCCCACAAACGACCGGGCTCCGGCGCTGCGGCCAGATGCAGAGGGTCTGGCACTGATCGCGGCTTTTGCCCGGACCTTTGGCGCCTTCGACGGCTGACGTCTTTCAGACAGTCTGAGGGTCACCCGCCCGAAAACACAGGTTTGCGCTTGGCACGAAAGGCCGCGACACCTTCGGCCTTGTCCGCTGAGGCTGCTATCATGCCCGAGCCCAAAGCCTCGATCATCGCCGAGGAATCCTCGCCGACGCCTGCGTGGATCATGAACTTCGCCACCTCGGTCGCGCGCGGCGAAGACACCAGCGCACGCTCAACAATCTCCATCGCTGCAGCTGCGGCGTCCTCGGCCACTTCGGCGGCAAAACCCAAAGAGAACGCCCGTTCGGCATTGATCCGGCGGCCAAACAGGACCATCTCTTTCAACACCGCTTCCGGCAACAACCGCGCCAACCGTTGCGTGCCCGACCAGCCCGGCACGATGCCGACACCGGCTTCCGGCATTCCGAGGGTGGCCTTGGGCGACATTACCCTTATGTCACAGGCCGAGGCCAGTTCCAGCCCGCCCCCGACGGCGAAGGCCTCCAGCACGGCAATCGTCGGCTTGGACAAGCGCGCCAGCTTGTCGAAAATTCGATGCCCTTCACGTACCCATACGCGGGCGAATTCCGCGGGGGAAAGGTCACCCCATGCCGTGATGTCCGCCCCCGCGCAAAAGGCCTTGGAGGCAGAAGCCGAGACAAGAACGAACCTGACCTCGGCATCGCGGTCAAGCGCGTCCAGATGCGCGTCCAGGGCCTGCAACATCGGCACGGTCAACGCATTCAGCTTGGCCGGGTTGTCGAGCCGCAGTTCGGCGATCTCGCCATGGCGCAAAAGAAGCACATCGCTCACGGCTGCCATCCCATCTTGCCTTGCGCCAGCAGCGACCGAGGCATGATCTTGGCATCCGGCGCCACCTTCACCCGCCCCTGACTGGCGGCCACGATGTCACGGGCCGCATCTATCCCCGGCATGATCTCGGTCGCAATCAGCCCGTCCACCGTCAGCCGGATCACACAGCGCTCGGTCACATAAAGCACCTTCTGCCCCTGTGCGACCGCCCTCCTACCCGAAAAGGTGACATGTTCCACTTTCTCGACCATCTTGGTGAACTTGCCGGGTTTGGTGACGGTCACCCCCTGTTCAGTGAGCGCAATCTCGGCCCCGGCCTCGAACCAGCCCGAAAACACAATCTCCCTGGCGTGGGAGGTGATGTCGACAAATCCGCCGCATCCCGCCGTCAGATAAGGCTTCTTGCCCAGCTTGGAGACGTTGACGTTGCCCTCGACATCAACTTCCATGAAGGACAGGAAGCACATGTCGAAGCCGCCGCCCTGAAAATAGGAGAACTGGTTGGGCGAGGGCATGAAAGCATCGGCATTCGAGGCGCAACCGAAGGCAAATCCGGTCAGCGGCATGCCCCCCACGGCACCCTGTTCGATGGCCCAGGTCACAGCCTGCGGCGCGCCTTCCTCCAGCAGGATGTAAGGCACCATGGCACTGATGCCGAAGCCGAGGTTGGCGGTCATGCCGACAGAAAGCTCCATCGCGGCGCGGCGGGCGATCACCTTTTCCACACCATGCGCGGCGCGGGCGAAGGTGTCCCACGGACGCATGATCTCGCCGGAGATCGCCGGATCATAGGGCGTCTCGCAGGTTTGCTTCTGATCCGGGTCCAGCACGATCAGGTCGACCAGATGCCCCGGCACCCGAACATCATGCGGCCGCAACGAGCCACGTGCCGTCACCCGCTTGACCTGCGCAATCACCAGCCCGCCATGGTTGCGGGTGGCAATCGCCTGATCCAGACCGCCCAGATAGGCGCCCTCGTGTTCATAGGTTAGGTTGCCATGCTCATCCGCCGTGGTGGCGCGCAGGATGCAGACGTTGGGAACGATGTTCGGAAAATGCAGCCAGGTCTGGCCCGCAAATTCGACCCGGTGGACAATGGGTTCCGCAGCCCCTCTGGCGTTCATGGCACAACCCTCGCGGATCGGGTCGGCGAACGTGTCAAGGCCAACCTTGGTCAGCACGCCGGGCTTCAGCGCTGCCACGTCGCGGTGCATGTCGAACAGGATGCCCGAGGGGACGTTATAGGCCGGGATACGATCCTCGGTCACCATCTTCCAGATTTCCGGCATCGGCAGGTTGGAACTGCCCGAAGGAAAAGATCCTGCCAATATCCGCGTCAGCAGCCCGTCCTGCGCCAGATGGTCGATGCCCTTGACGCCATACATATCCCCCGCCGCAATCGGGCTGAGAGCGGTGATGTCACTCGGATGACCTTCGACCCGGAACCGCTCGCCAATCGCCCAAAGCATCTTGTCGGGGCAGCCAAGGGCAGAGGAGGACGAGATGGTGATCACCGCTCCGTCCGGAATGCGGGCGGCAGCGTCTTGCAGCGAGACCAGCTTGCCCATCAGCGCACACCGCCCCTTGACCCGCGAAGCATGAGGACTTGAGCCCTGGCACGCAGAATTTTCATGATTCCTCCAACAGGATCGTTCCAAAGGCATATTGGAACGTTCTATATTCTGTCAATCTGGAAAGCAGCAGGGTCAGATCTGCAGGGGCGGCAGGGCCGAGATTGCCGATTTGGGGGCTCTGGCACCGGGATGTTTCAGCACTTCGGCGGCAAGTGTCTGGCCCGACGCGACCGCTATCTGCGGACTGATCCCCAAGAGCCTGGCGCCAAGGTAACCCGCGTTGAAGGCATCGCCAGCACCTGTCGTGTCGCGGATGGCGTTCACTGGCGGGGTCGGAACAGCCAACGTGTGACCGTCGACACAATAGTGGACATCGCCGGGGCCATCCTTCACCACCACCTCGCGCACACCAGCCGCGACCATGCGCCGGACCGTGTCGGCGGGAGAGGCATCGCAGAAATGGGCAGCTTCGTCGTCGAAGCTGGGCAAGGCAATGTCGGTGACCTGCAGCATGGCTGAGAGCGTCGTGCAAATCTCCTCGGCCGACGCCCACAGCCTTGGCCGGATATTGGGATCAAAGGACACCACCGCGCCATCCTGCCGCGCCTGCTCCAGAACGGCGAACAGCGTTTGGCGCGCCGCGGGCGTCAGGATGGCAAGTGTGATCCCCGACAGGTGGATCAGCCCGGCGCCTTGCAGGGCCCTGCCCAATTCCACCGGATCATCCGCCAGCAAGCGCGCCGCCGAACTGTCGCGCCAGTAGTGAAAGCTGCGCTCCACCCCGTCAAGCTGGATGACATAGAGGCCCATCTTGCGGTTCGGATCGCGGCTGATGCCGGCGGGGTCCATGCCGTCTGCTGTCAGTTCCGCCACGAAGGCGTTCGACATCTGATCCTGACCGATGCGGGTGACAAAGCCGACGTCGGCCCCGGGCCCGAGCCTTTGCGCCAGATGCCATGCGGTGTTGAACGTATCCCCGGCGAAGGCGCGGCGATACAGACCATCGCTCACCGGGGCCATTTCAACCATCGCCTCGCCAATCGACAGCATCTTGCGGGACCTGAACGTCAGCATGCAGCCTCTTCCACCGAATGGGCCAGATCATAGATGCCACCGGTCAACCAAGTCGGCCAGTCGCGTTCGAAAAAGCACTTGCCATTTTCGTCAAAGGATCGGTTGGTCCGGGTTGAGACATGAAACCGCCCGTCCTGCAGGCGCACGATAATCTGCTCTTCCCGATGTTCTGCGCGGTCCTTGCGAAAGCGGTAGGCCTCCAGAGGGCCGCCCTTGGTCATCGGCAGGCACGCGCCGTCTGGGTCGCAGATCGCCCGGGCACCCCGGCTGCCGCCGCCATTCTGGATGTAATGATCCAACGCCACCAAAACCGCCTCCGAGGCCAAGGCCATCTGCTGCCATTGCACAGCCCGCGCCGCCTCCGAGGCGCGACCCGGCGCGATTCCCGTGGCGCGAAGATCCGCGTTCAGCGCCTGCGCATCACCCAAAGCCTGTGTCACCGCGTCGACATGGCACAGGATTCCGACCTTGTCGCTCATCCGTGCCTGCACGTCCGCACGGACAGATTTCACGGTCCAACGGCTTTCCGGTTGCAAAATCGCAACAACTTGCGCCACGGCGTGCAACGATGCTGTCCCGACATCGGCGGCAAACGGGGCCTTTGCCTTGCCACTGGCAGCGATGTGTTCTGCCACGCGCGTGCCAAACACTTGGCCTGCATTGAGCGCGGCCCCACCCGGTCGGGTAACACCATGCGTCCCCGCAGCCTCGCCCACGGCATAGCAGTTTGCGAGGCTGCTGCGGCCCCATGTGTCGACCGCGATCCCGCCGTTCATGTGCTGATTGTTCACCGCAAATTCCAAGGGCGCTGCGACAATATCCACTTTGTAGCGTCGGTAGAGTTCGATCGCGAGCGGGTTCATATGGCGCAACCGGTCGATGGGCAGCGACTGGTTTGCCCCGGCCGTGCCAAGATAGCTCCGTACGTCGTCGTCCAAACGGTGGAGGCTGAACGCCGCATCGCCCGGCACGGCCAAGGGGTTGCGGTTAAAGTCCATAAAGACGCGGCGTCCGGCCTCGCCCTCCCGATAGATCGCAAGGTCGACAAGGCTGGACCCGAAGTCGAGCATCCGGGTCGAATGGAACGGCCACTGATAGCCTTTGCGGAAGATGTTGGAGGCAAGTTCCTGCGTGCTGCGGTAATATTGTGTCAGAAACGGATGCTCGACCCCCTTGGCATCGACCGAATAGATATGCGGCATGGCCTGCACATAGGTGCCCGACAGGTTCCAGGGGAAGCCCTCGCGCCGGGTGCCGATGCCGAACTGGCTTTCCGTCAGGTTCACCAGATCAATCCCGGCCTCCAGCGCCAATCCAAGAGAGCCGAAGCAGCCATTCGGGTAAACGCTGTCGCGGTAAAGTTCGCCCGGTCCGCCCGCCGCCAGCACGACGACGGGCGCCTGATAGACCGCCAGCCCCAACGGATTGCCCGGATTCCGGTCTTTGGAGCGGAACGCCAGAACGCCGCAAACGCCCGCGCCATTTCCATCTGTCAGGATGCGGGCAACCGTTGTCTGGTTGTGGATCGGAATGCCAAGGCGCAAGGCCTCTTCGGCCAGAACCTTCACCATCAGGCGGGAAGTGCGTGGACCGCAACTGGTAGCGCGGCCGACCTCGTCATGGTCGGTCTGATAGCGCAGGGTTCCGCCCAGCGCATCCTGCGGCAGCGGCAGGCCCAGAAACTGCAACGAGGCCATGGCGCGCGACGATCCCACCGCCTCGACATAGGCGGTGTCCTCGTCCATCGCCCCACCAGCCCGGATTGCCCGCGCCATTGCCTTGTAGTTGTCACCCCGATCCGCCGTATTGGCCATGTGCAGGGTCTGTTTGTCGGACCCCGAACAGGCCGAGGTGCCGCCAAAGGCGCTTTGGCTCAACACCAGCACCTCGCCGCCGCGCCGGCGCAATTCCACCGCCGTCCGCAGACCTGCGGCCCCACTGCCCACCACAACGCAGCCGCTGCGGTAGAGCGGAAGGGTTCGTCCATCGACCTCGATCTGCTCTGACGCTGTCCTATCGGAAGGCAGCCGCGGCATCTCCACATCCGTCAGGGCATCGAGGATGGACTGGGGAACATCGATGGTCATCGCTGGCATCCCTTCCGGCGCTAGCCTGTCAATTCACCGGCCCAGTCTGGCGCTCCAGACCGTCGACCTGGGCCATTGCATCTTCGAATCTCTGCGCATGGAACCTTCCAAACGACTAATGTAACGTTCCAAATTGATCAATGTCTTTTCAGAGAATGCGGAAGGGTCCACGTTTCATCTGGAAGCAGGGTGTTAGGATCCAATCATGCCCGGAGTTTTTGTGCCATCATGGCTTGCCTGCGGTCAGCAGATGCGCGGCAACTGTTCGCCGATCAGCATGTCGACGATGCGGCTGCCGCCGAACAACGTGGTCATCCGGACCTGACCGGGGTGATCGGCCACGGCCCGCCCCACCACGCAAGCATGAGACCCTTCTCGCCTTGACCGCATCGCGTGCAACACGGCCTCGGTCTGGTCGGGCGGAACAAACATCACCAGGGTTCCCTCGTTGGCTAGATACAGCGGGTCGAGACCCAGAATCTCGCACATGCCGCCCACCTCGTCGCGCAGGGGCAGATCGGATTCTGACAACACGATGCCCACGCCGGCAGCCCCGGCCATCTCGTTCAGCGCCGAGGCGAGGCCGCCCCGGGTCAGATCCCGCGCCGCCCGCACGCTGGGGGTTACAGCCAGAACCGCATCAATCAGGTGGCCCAGCCCGGCGCAATCTGACCGCAGGTCGGTCGAAAGTGCCAGATCACCCCGCGCGGCCAGGATCGCCGCCCCGTGATCGCCAAGCGTGCCGCTTACGATCGCCACGTCCCCCGGCCTGATCCGGTCGGCCGCCATGTGCCGCCCCGGCGGAATGACCCCGATGCCTGCTGTCGTGACGAACATCTTGTCCGCAGCACCCCGCCCGACAACTTTGGTATCGCCAGTGACAATCCGAACCCCGGCCCGGTTGGCCTCGATCACCATCGAGGCGACGATGCGGCGCAGCAAAGCGATCTCGCAGCCCTCTTCAATAATGAACGCCGCCGAAAGCCACAGCGGACGCGCGCCCCCCACGGCGAGATCGTTCACCGTTCCACAGACAGCCAAGGTGCCGATATCGCCGCCCGGAAATTCGAGCGGGGTCACCACGAAGCCGTCGGTGGTGAAGGCCAGTTGCGCCCCCGGTTCGCGCAAAGCCTCATCCATCACCCGCGCCTGATCCTCAGAGCCCGGCGATTGGAATGCCACGGTGAAGACCTCTTCGATCAGATCGCGCATCGCCCGCCCGCCGCCGCCATGCGCCAGCGTCACATGGGTATCCCTAAGCGCCATCCATCCCTCCTGAAATCTGCCGCGTCGGTCTTGCCCGTGGGTTATCACGGAAAGTTCGTCAGCCCGCCGGAACAGGGCGAGCACCGCCGTAGTGCCAATAAGCCGCACAGGCACCTTCCGAGGAGACCATCAGCGCGCCCAAGGGCATGTCCGGCGTGCAGCCCTTGCCGAATTGCGGGCAAGCCGTCGGCTTGATGCGCCCAGTCATCACGGCACCACAGGCGCAGCCCTCCGCCTCGGGCACAACCCGGGGCTTGGCACCCGCCCCGTAGCCTACGGCGAATTTCTCTTCGGCGTCAAACGCCCTATACCTGTCCCGCAACCGCAGGCCGCTGGCGTCAATCTCGCCCAGTCCGCGCCATTCGAAACTGGGGCGGCGTTCGTAGACATCGGCCATGGCTGCAAGAGAGACCGGATTGCCATGTTCCGGCACGACGCGGGAATACTGGTTCTCCACCTCGGCGCGGCCTTCGGCGATCTGGGTCAGCACCATCAGTGCCGCTTGCAGCAGATCGGTCGGTTCAAACCCGGCGACCACGATCGGCTTTGCATAGTCGCGGGCGATGAAATCATAGGGGTGGACGCCGATCACCATCGACACATGGCCCGGTCCGATGAAGCCATCAAGCCGCATGTCCGTGTCATCCAGCAGCACCTTGATCGGCTCCGGCACGGTGATGTGGTTGCAGAAGATCGAGAAATTCGTCAGCCCCTCGCGCGCGGCCTGCTGCACACTCAGCGCCGTGGACGGGGTTGTCGTCTCAAATCCCAAGCCAAAGAAGACAACTTCGCGGGTGGGGGCGCATCGGGCAAGTTCCAGCGCGTCGAGCGGGGAGTACACGATGCGAACATCCGCGCCGGCGGCTCTGGCTTGCATCAGCGACTTGCGATGCCCCGGCACACGCAGGGCATCGCCGAAGGTGCAGAAGATCACCTCGGGGCGTTCCGCCAATGCGACGGCTTCATCGACCCGCGCCATCGGCAGGACACAGACCGGGCAGCCCGGGCCATGAACGAAGGATACAGCGGGATGGATCAGCTTGTCCAACCCGTAGCGGAAAATCGAATGGGTGTGGCCGCCGCAAATCTCCATGATCAGGATCGGCTGGTCCATGCTGGCCCCGATCTTGTCAACCTGACCGGCGATGGCCGACAACAGTCCCTTGGCCAGCGCCGGGTCGCGGAATTCGGATGCAAATTTCATCGGGCAGCCGCCAGCGCATTTTCGCTCTCGGCCATTGCGTCCATGGCCTCTTGCACCTGACCCAGATCCCGCAACGCCTGCAGGGTCCTCTCCGCCTCCTCGGCGTCAATCACGCTCATTGCGAAACCGACGTGGATCAGCACCCATCGGCCGACCAGATCGGTCAGCGGACCTGAGGCGACGCAGGCCACATTCACCGCGCGCCGCACGCCCGAGACTTCGGCCATGGCCATCAGGCGCGCCTCATCCGCGATGCCAATGATCTGACCGGGGATACCAAGACACATTCAGTCGTTCCTCCTTGCCATGGTCGCTTCTGCGCCCGTCGCTTCAGCCCTTGGCCGCAAGACGGCCACGCAGCCAGTCCACCCAGGCCTGCATGCCTTCACCCGTGCGCGCCGAAACCCGCAGGATTTCGATCGTTGGATGGACCCGGCGCAGGTTGGCCTCATAGGCGTCAAGGTCCGCGTCGCAATAGGGGGCCAGATCGACCTTGTTCAGGATCGCCAAAGAGGCGGCGGTGAACATGTCGTGATATTTCAGCGGCTTGTCCTCGCCTTCTGTCACCGAAAGGATTACCACCTTGGCATCCTCGCCCAGATCGAAGGCAGCGGGGCAGACGAGGTTTCCGACATTTTCAATGAAAAGGAAGGCACCCCGGGGCAGCTTCAACGCATCCATCGCGCGGCCAACCATCTGGGCGTCCAGATGGCAGCCCTTGCCGGTGTTGACCTGCACGGCCCCTGCCCCGGTCGCCCGAATGCGATCCGCGTCGAGCGAGGTTTGCTGATCCCCCTCAATCACCGCCAAAGGCGCATCGCCCAGCATCTCGATGGTCTTGCACAGCAAGGTCGTCTTGCCCGACCCCGGAGACGACACCAGATTCAGCGCCAAAACCCCAAGCTCGCTCAGAGCCGCGCGGTTGGACAGAGCATACCCGTCATTCTTGGCGAGGATCGAGGTTTCCACCGCAATCAATCGCGCCTGCGACAGGTCGGGAGCCGAAAGGCCGGCCGGGCCGAGACCGTGGTGGTGGCCATGAGTATGTTTCGCAGGGGCTTGGGCCAGCACATGTCCGTAAGGCAGCAGTTCGGTCTGGCGTTTGCCGTCAAACTGCACCGTATCGCCGCAGCCGCAGACGGTGCACATCAGATCACCTCCATATCCTTGATCCGCATCTCGTCCCCGCCCTGCGGCATCAGCTTGGCCGAACCACACAAAGGGCAAACCGAGAAGCGCTCTTCAATATCAACCAACCTGTCACACCCATAACACAGCGCGTGGCCCGGTAGGTCAATTACCTCTAGCCGCGCCCCCTCCGCTTCGCTGCCGCGCATCGCCTCGTCAAAGGCGAAGGCGAGGGCCGCTTTCTCGACGCCGGCGAATCTACCTATTTCCACCCGAAGCACGGTCACGCACGTGAACCCGTGAACGCGGGCCTGCTCGGCAATGATACTCCGAATCCCTTCGCAAAGTGACAGTTCATGCATGGTTTATCATCACGTCCCTCGCCTATCTTGACCTTGAGCGAGATCAAGCCGACGCCTGAAAATCTTGCACCCCGCGACTACGCGGGCCTGGGCGTGGTCAGCATCGTCCCGCAGCGGCTATCAGCGCCTGACCCAAGGCAAGACCCCCGTCGTTGGCCGGAATATCGCGGTGGACCAGCACCGGAAGTCCCTGCAAAGCGGCAAGGCAGTCCTCAAGCAAGACGGCATTCTGGAAGCAACCGCCGGACAAGGCAACCGCCTTGGCCTGCCCGTTTTCAACAAGGCTGCGGGCAGGGGCACAGAAGGCCTGCGCCAGACCGGCATGGAAGCGCGATGACAGAATGGGTGCTGGCGTTGTCGGACGTGCCGCCATCAACGCCAGCAGCATTGGAGCGGGATCGATCAGTCCTGCAGACTGGCCGAAGCCAAAGGGGGTATGGCCCGAGGTTGCAATGGCCTCCAACCGCATCGCGGCCTCCCCTTCGTAGCTCTGTTCATACGGGCAAAGGCCGAGAAGGGCTGCCACCGCGTCGAACAGACGACCAGCAGAGGAAGTCAGCGGCGCATTGATCCCAGCCGCGATCGCCTGCCGCAAAAGCACGCGGGGCTGTGCCGGGAAATGCCGGTCCGCCTCGGCCGCCAGCCCGGCCTGATCCAGCCGGGTCAGGGCACTACGCCAGGGCTGCGCGCTCGCGTGGTCGCCGCCGGGCAAGGGGGCGGGGCGCAGGTGGGTAATGCGCACAAAGCCACGGTAGTCGCCCAGCAGCACCTCGCCCCCCCAAAGCGTCCCATCGCTGCCAAGACCAAGACCGTCCAAGATGATCCCTGCGACCGGCCCCGCATCGAGCGGCCAGAGGTTATCACCCAGACAGGACGCCAGATGCGCGTGATGATGCTGGACGCGGATGACCGGCCGACCAAGGCCCAGCGCATAACGTGTGGCGCGGTATCCTTCATGCAGGTCGCAGGCGACTGCCACGGCGCGGTGATCGA
The DNA here is from genome assembly GCA_947453525.1 of Paracoccaceae bacterium. Classification (GTDB taxonomy): domain Bacteria; phylum Pseudomonadota; class Alphaproteobacteria; order Rhodobacterales; family Rhodobacteraceae; genus Stagnihabitans. The sequence goes on from CANGHD010000074.1 coordinate 14,730, forward strand.
ACAACGCGGCATAGTCGGCATCGGCGCGCAGAAACTCCTCCCATGTCGCCGCATCGTCCAGATCGCCAAGATGGTGCGACACCAGGGCCTGATCCGCTTTGATCCGGCAGATCGTGGATTTCGCCTGCCCCCCATAGGCGGTGATCTCACCACAGCCCTTGAAACCCGGCGGCAGGGGCATGGTACCCGGCACATGCCCGCGTGCGCGCCGAAGGATCATCGGCGGATCGGCACGCTCCACGGAATCATCCAGCCGCCGGACGATATCGCGGTCGTGCATCAGGAACCCGTCGGCGAATCCCGACAGCTTGGTCCGCGCCTCTGCGTTGCCGATCACTTGTGGTTCACCGGACCTGTTCCCCGAGGTCATCACGAGAGGGCCATCGAAGGAATCGAGCAACAAGTGATGCAGCGGGGTATAGGGCAGCATCCAGCCCAACACCGACAGGCCGGGTGCGACATCATCGGGCAGCGTCAAGCTGTATCGGGGCAGCAGGACAACCGGCGCGGCAGGGCTGCGGAGCCGCGCCAGACCGGCCTCCGACAGATGGCAGTGCCGGGCAATCATCGCCTCGTGCCCCATCAGCGCGAAGGATTTGGCCGGCCGTCTCTTGCGGGCGCGAAGCAGCGCCACGGCGCTGGCGTTCATCGCATCGCAGGCAAGGTGAAACCCGCCAAGCCCCTTGATCGCAATGATCCGGCCCTCCCGCAGGGCCGCTGCCGCAAGGGCGATGGCATCACCCTCACAGGCCGTCCCTTCAGACTCAAACCACAAACGCGGGCCGCAGTCAGGGCAGGCGATGGGTTGGGCGTGAAAGCGGCGGTCGGCGGGGTTGTGATACTCTGCACGGCACGAGGGACACATGGCGAACCCGGCCATGGAGGTTTGCGCCCGGTCATAGGGCAATCCGCGCAGGATCGAGAAGCGCGGGCCACAGTGGGTGCAGTTGGCAAAAGCATAGCCCCGCCTGCGCCCAGCGCCGCGCAGTTCGGCAAGACAATCGGGACAGGTGGCCGCATCCGGCGTGACGCGGGTCAGCGCCCCGCTTCCCCGGCTGACTGCAATGGAAAACTCTGCGGGCGGTTCGGCAAAAGACCAGGGCTCGACCTCAATTGCATCCACCCGTGCCAAAGGCGGCACATTATGACGCAGGGCCTCGGCAAAGCGGGTCAGGTCATCGCCGCAGACAAGGATCAGCACGCCCTCAGGATCGTTCAAAACCTCGCCGCGCAGATCCATTGTCGTGGCCAGCTGCCAGACGAAGGGACGAAACCCCACGCCTTGCACCTGCCCGCGCACCCGGATGCGCAGGCCTTGAAGCATGGGGGCCGGCATCACGACACCCTAGCGAAGTCGCGGTCGCGCAGGTCCATTTTCAGGTGCCCATGCGTGCTCATCCCCCCGCCGGCCTCAGATCGCGGCACGCTTCGCGCGAAGATCATCCAGGTGCCCTCTTGACCGCGTGGGCGTTTGCTTCGATCATTCCGCGCACCGCCCTGTCACCGGGGTCCCGACGAGCCGGCGTGGCCGAGGACTTGGGCAATGAACTCTTCCACGCCAGCCCCTCGGTCTGCCGATGTCACCAGATGCGCGATCGCCTTGACTTGTGGCAAAGCGTTGGCGACAGCGACCGCGTAGCCGCAAGACTTCAACAAGACCATGTCGTTTTCCGCGTCACCGATTCCGGCAACCGCATCGGCGGGCAAAGCCAAATGCGCCAAAGCCGCAGCCAATCCGGAGGCTTTGTCGACTCCCTTGGGAAGAACCATCAAGGCATCGGTATTGAGGATGATCTCCAGATCCAGTGCCATCTCGTCAATCGTGCTGCGAACACTTTGGTGGTGGCCGATATGGGTTGCCACGATGGTTTGCCCGATTTCAAGTTCGTCAACGCCGCGCGCGCGCAACCTTGCAACGAAGTCATCTGACGGAGCCTCGGCCAAAGCACGCACGATGTCGTTCTGCGGAAAGTAAAGCAGACCGCCATTCTCGGCGACCACCAAATCAAACAAGCGAAGATGGCCGAACACCTCTTTCAAGTCGCCCAGATGCCGCCCGGTAACCATAATCAGCCTGCGACCCGAAGCCTTGAACCGGCTGAGCGCCTCGACCGTGCTGGCGTTCGTGACGCCACCTTCCGCGATTGTGCCATCGTAGTCGGAGGCTATCGCTAAAATGTGCATCGCGCGGTTCCCTTTGTCACCCAAGGATACAGTCCGACCTCAGGTCGGCTGGTGTCCGCATCAAGAGCCAGCGGCGGGTTTTCCGCAAGAGCCTGTTGCCGGGTGGTGCGCCCAATCTCTGCTCGCCCTCTTTCGCTCCGAGGTCCTCGCCGCCGACGGACGACCTACGCAGCCGCGGCCGAAGACTGGTAGACGCGGCCCGGGGCCAACTGCGCCCAGACGATCCGCGCCATCTTCGTGGTAGACGCGAGGCTCTGCTTTCTGCCCGTTTGATGCAGCCGTGGCACCGGGCCACGCCGAACAGCAAAGTCGCGCGCCTTGCGGGCGGTCTCGAGAGGCGAAGCCAGCACCGCACGGACCTTGGTGTTCAATGGCGCGATGCCCGGCACTGCTATCGCGGGTGCCGATCGAGCAGAAGGAAAGCATGCGCTGGCTGGACACTCAGCGCCTCTCGACGGAGCTGATCGGCGCCCCCGGGTGATGCGCCCACAGCGGCGACCGCGAGAGCGACATCCATGAGCTTTTCTGCCGTTCCGGTCAGCTGGGGACGGATTTTCTGGTCCGCTCCTGCGTTGACCGGCTGGCCAAAGACGGCGGCACCACCATCGCGCAGGTCATGACCGGCATCGAACCAAGGGAGACGCATCTTGTCCGGTTCCGCGATGTTGCCGGACAGCCCCAGGAAGCCCATCTTGACGTCGGCTTCGCCACGATGATTGTCCGCCCGCCGATTGGAAAGCAGAAAAGATATGAACATCGGCAGCTTCAGATCATCCATGCGGCCGAAATCGACCCCCCGGATCACCGGGACCCGCTGCTTTGGAAGCCGGTGACCAACCTGGAGGTGACCTCGTTCGGGCAAGCCGTCCAGAAAC
>CANGHD010000075.1 GCA_947453525.1 Paracoccaceae bacterium
AGGCGGCCAATCGGGTGCAGGGCGGCCAGACCGGCCTTGGCTGCGGCGGGCAGGGCGGTCAAGAGCGGCGTGTCGATGAAGCCTGGCCCCACGGCATTGGTGCGGATGCCTTTGGCCGAATACTCCAGCGCCGCCGTCTGCGTCATCCCCACCACGGCATGCTTGGCCGCCGCATAGGCCGAAGAACTGGCAAAGCCGACAGACCCCAGAACCGAGGCCATGTTGACGATAGCACCGCCACCGGCCTTCAGCATCTCGGGGATGCCATAGCGCATGCCATAGAAGACAGCGTTCAGGTTGATGTCGATGACTTGCTTCCAACCGTCCAGCGGGTAATCGCCCAGCAGAGCCTGCGGCCCGCCAATACCGGCGTTGTTGACCAGAAGGGTCAAGGCTCCGCCCTTTTCAACCGCGAAAGCCACCAGCGATTTCACGACCTCTGGATCGGATACATCGCCACCCGCCGCATGGGCCAGCCAACCAACCGCAGTGATCTGGGCTGCGACAGCCTCGGCATGGGCCAGGTTGAGGTCGGCCACGATCACCCGGGCCCCCGCCTCGGCCAAGCTGACAGCAATCGCTGCCCCGATGCCAGAGCCTGCGCCGGTCACAAGGGCGGTCTGCCCCGAGAAGCTGATCTGCATGAGACACTCCTGATCCACGTTCGACCAAGGTGTGCCGCGTTTCTCAAGGCGATTGCCTGATCGGGATCAGTCTTGCTGTGCTTTCCAGATCATCCGCGACAATGTGCCGTCCCCTTTGACCGCTCTGCGCAAGGCCCCCGTCACATGCAGGACCAGCACCGCCATCAGCAGCTTGGTCAGGACCGAATGCGCCAGCCTCGCGCCATTCTCCCAAGCCACGGAGACCGGGGCGATGGGGGGAATGACCCAGCGGTCGGCGAACATTATGTCCAATCCAGTGGCTGAGGCATAGGCCCAACCCGCCAGCGGGATCAGCACCAAAAGCGCATAGGTCAGGTGGTGCACAGCCTTGGCCACCCGCGTCTCCCAAGCCTTGGGCGGGCCAATTGGGGCAGGGGGTGGACTGATGCGGTGCCAGATGAGGCGCAGCAGAACCAGCGCGAAGGCGGTCAGCCCCATCGTCTTGTGCAAGCCATAGAGCCATAGGTTCGCCAGCCCAGGCTGCATGGTGTTGAGCTTGGTGCCAAGGATCAGAAGGCCAAGGATCAGCGCCGCCATCGCCCAGTGAATGACCCGGCTGACCAGACCGAACCGTGTGGCGTCGTTCAGCACTCAGTTCGCCCTTTCGATCCGCGCCAGAATGTCCAGCCGCACCTGATCGCCGACCATGTCATGCCAGCCCACGGCGCCAAAGTCGCTGCGTTGCACGGCGCCGGTCAGGCGGATGGTCAGGTGGCTGAGGTCGCCCTCAACCGTGCCTTGCTGGCGGTAAATCTCGGCATGAAAGCTGGCGGGTTGGGTCACGCCGCGGATTGTGATATTGCCCGATACGGTGGCCCCCTGGGCCTCGGCCTTGACTCCGGTCGAGACGAAGGAGATTTCGGGAAACTCTGCCGTATCAAGCACTTTCGGCCCCTTCATCGCTTGGGCCGCAAAGGGAAAACTTGCCTGCGCGCCCGCTGCGTTCAGCGTCACCGCGACCTTGGAACTGCCGACATGGCCGAAATCCAGCGTCAGATCGGCGGTCGCGACAGGCATTGAGCCGGTGATCTTGTCGGGCCCGAAGTCGGTTTCAAACCCGACTGAGGAGAGGTCGGGCTGCAAATGATAAACCTCGGGTGCTGCCAGCGCAGGACTGACCGTCAGCATCAGGGCAAGGATCGGGATCAGGCGCATGGGGTCCTCCTGCTGAGAAGCTTAGCACGGTGGAGGGTTTTGCAAGTCACGATCCGGTGTGATCTGACCAAGGCTCGCCCACCAGACGGGCCTGGCCCATGGCATCGGGGGCCTCGCGCCGCAGGTGAAATGCGGCTTCGGGGGCCAGACGGGCGCGCAGGCGCTGCAAAAGCCAGGCGCTGCGCCGTTCGATCAGGGTGGAGTGGCTGGGGGCGGCGGCCATGTGCCACCGACTTTCCACCCCCTGCGCGCCACCCTTTTCCGGCGTCATCACCAGACCCAGCGGCGGCAGACGGCCCGCATGGCGCGCGGCCTCGGCCCCGGTTTCGGCGGCCAGATGCAGGCGGCGGATCGGGGTCAGGGCAGGGGGGGCGGGCAGGTCGGTCAGGACCAGGGGGATGGCGCCAGATCGCAAAGCCTCTTCCATCGACCACAGGATATCCTCGGGCCGCCTTGAGCGGGCAAAAATGATCCGCCCAGGGTCGGCCCATTCCTCCAGCCCCGGGGGATAAATCCGCTCTGCCACCCAGCCGGGGCCGATCCACAGCACCGGGCCCTCGCTTTGCCCAAGGATCATCGCCGCCAGTGTCCAGCGCGCCGGGCCGCAGAGTTCATGCACCCGGCCGCGCGCCAGCCCCAGCCCAAGGCCGCCGGGCAAAGCCTGCACGGGCCAGGGCTTGCGCCCGTCTGGAGTATGAAGAATCGGCAGGGCCATGACGCAAGTTTAAAAGGTTCCCTTAATGTTCTCAATGCCGATGACTTTTCTTTGTCACGTACAGGCCCTAGGTTCCGCCAAAATCTGGAGGATGCGATGCGGCAAGTTGATTTGGGACGGACGGGGATCAAGGTTTCGGAAATCTGCCTTGGCACGATGACATGGGGCACCCAGAACACCGAAAGCGAGGGCCATGCACAGATGGACCTCGCCTTGGCCGAGGGTGTGAATTTCTGGGACAGTGCCGAGATGTATCCCGTAAACCCAGTGACCCGCGAAACCGCGGGCCGGACCGAGGAAATCATCGGGACATGGTTTGCCGCACGGGGCGGACGGGACCGGGTGGTTCTGGCGACCAAGATCGCCGGTGGTGGTCAGCCTGCCGTGCGCGACGGGGCTTGGCCTACGGCGGCGCTGATGCGGCAAGCGGTGGAAGGCAGCCTGAAACGCCTGCAAACAGACTGGATCGACCTCTACCAAATCCACTGGCCCGCCCGAAAGCACTATCACTTTCGCGACAATTGGGGCTTTGACCCGCGCCCGAACGATCCAGTGAAGGTCGAGGCGCTGATGCTTGAACTGCTTCAGGAATCCGCAAATTTGATCGCCGAGGGCAAGATCCGCGCCATTGCACTTTCCAATGAAACGGTCTGGGGTGCGGCCAAATGGCTGTCTATGGCCGAAAAGCACGGCCTGCCGCGCATGGCCTCGGTGCAAAACGAATACTCGCTGCTCTGCCGCCAGTTCGACACCGACTGGGCCGAGCTTTCAGTGATGGAAGACATGCCGCTGCTGGCCTTCTCGCCGCTGGCCTGCGGCATCCTGTCGGGCAAGTATCAGGGCGATGTGACCCCGTCAGGCTCGCGCCGCTCGCTGAACCCGATCCTCAGCGGACGGGTCACGCCGCGCACCTTCTCTGTGACGCAGGAATATCTCGACATTGCCGCCCGCCATGGCCTGAACCCCTGCCAAATGGCGATTGCCTTCACGCTGACCCGTCCCTTTCCGACCATCCCCATCGTCGGCGCCACCAGCACGGCCCAACTGGCCAGCAACCTGAGCCAGATCACCCTTTCTCCTCAGGTTTTGGCCGAGATTGCCGCCACCCACCGTGCCCATCCTCAGCCGTACTGAAGAAAGTCCTTGCCATGGGGCCTTGATGGGGAACCTTTCGTGACAGCAATACTGAGGGGCCAGATGCGTTTGCTTGTTCGCTTTGCCGCCTTGTTCCTGCTGGCCGCCTGCCAGATGCATTCTCCTGCGCCCGGTGGGGATGGGTCCTCGTTGGTGGCGGAGAATATTGCGGTGACGTCACTTGACGCGGCCCCCATCACCGCAGCGACGCTTGCGGCCTCGACGGCGCCGAAGGTCGGTCTGCCGCAGGGCTCGCTTGCGGTGGGGGTACCAGCCAAAGCTGCCGCGCCTCCCCCGGCGCGACCGCAAGGCCTTGCAGATCCAAAGCCCGCACCTCCAGATGCCGTCACACCCGAGGTCGCTGCCGAGCCCGTCGTGGCTGTACCGCCCGAGCAGGTGCTGTGCGAGAAATCCAAGGGTCAGTGGTCGCCGTTGGGCGATTCCTCGGGCCATGTCTGCATCCATTCCACGCGCGATTCCGGCAAATCCTGTCATCGCAAAGGCGATTGCCAGGGTGAATGCCTTGCGCAATCGGGTACATGCTCGCCCATCATGCCACTGATGGGCTGCAACGCGATCCTGCAGGCCGATGGAAGCGAGGTCACCCTGTGCATGCAATAGTCCGCCTGACGCTTGCCGCCCTGCTGCTGGCGGCATGCGCCGCCAAGCCCGCGGCAGAGGCGGCCTACCGCGACACCAAACGCGACACTTACTCGATAGCGGCCTTCGATCCGGCCCGGATCGAGGGACATTGGGTGCAGGTCGCGGGCTTCGGCAGTGCCTGCGCGGGCGGGCAAATGCAGATCGGGGCGGTCACCCAATATGCGCTTTGCCTGCCATCTGGCACCAAAACCGGGAAGGCCGCGATGGTGGCGACAGTACCGGGACGGTTTGATCTGCCGGGCATTGGCCCGTTCTGGGTGCTTTGGACCGATATCGACAACCGGACCATGGTGATCGGCGCGCCTTCGGGCCACTACGGGATGATCCTGAACCGCGATGCGGCGATCCCGGCCGACCGCTTGAACGCCGCGCGTGATATTATGCAGTTCAACGGCTACGACCTCGCGAAGTTGAACGTATACTGAGGCTTACACCACCAGCCCGCGCAGATGGCTGGCCGTGTCGCGCGCCGAAAAGCGCGCCTCGCGCACCAGCCAGTCGAAATGGCGCGAGACTTCGGCGACTTTGACCGGGTCGGAAAACACCAGATATTGCCGCCCCAGATAGACCACGGCGCGCTCTGACCCGAAGACCGTCACGGGAGCCGAGAACACCCGATGGGCGTCGAAGACATACAAACGCAGGGCGGGGTAAAGCGTCTCGGTCAGGCGGATGAATTCATCGATCTGGGCGCGGCGCAGGGCCTTGGGCAAGTCGGCCCAATAGCCTGTCCCGGCGGCGAAATTGGCCAGTTCATGCAGCGGCACGGCGATCTCAAAGTCGGAATGGGCGTCGGCGAGCCAGTCTTTCTGCGCCTCGAACACCTCAAGCGCGCGGGGGGCATCCTCGCCCAAGGCGGCGCGGTATTCCCATTCCGCCACCTCGCGGGTCTTGAGCAGATCCGGCAGGGTGGCGGGCACATGGCGGATTTTCGCCCCGGCCGCCGTCCGGTGCCAGCCGAATATCGTGTCGTCGAACAAGGCGCGCGGGGCTGGGACCAGACTTACTGCCTCTTCCGCCAGTCGGTCCGGCGGCGAGGGCCGGTCGGTCAGACCCAGCAGCCAATCCGTCGACACCCGCAACGCCACGGCGCAATCGGCGGCGGCCTGTGCATTGGGCAGCCGCGTGCCAGGCGCCAGCAGGGCCGAGATGGTGGAGCGGTCCAATCCCGCCTCGCGCGCCAGACTGGCCTGAGTGGCGCCAGCCTGCGCCATGGCGGTGGCCAGCCGCAAGCGGAACAGCGCGGCACGATCGCGTTTGTCGATCATTTCCGGCATCTGGTGATATCTCACACAAATGGTGATGATTGCTTGCGTATTCTCCGAATTCCCGCTGTGTGTGGCAAGTGCTATTCCTTATGGCAATCGGGAGATGCAAATGCCTGCAAAGACAGAAGAAATCGAGTGGCCGACCCTTGCCTTGCTGGCCGCGACCTACCTCGTCTGGGCGCTTGGCACCTTGGCTTGGCACGAAAGCAGCCTTCTGTTCCTGATTCTGACCGGGCTGGCGGTGGCGCAGTTCTCCTCGCTGCAACACGAGGCGCTGCATGGCCACCCCTTCCGCAACCCCGTGCTGAACGAGGCTTTGGTCTTCCCGGCCCTAGCCGTTTTCGTGCCCTACCGACGCTTCCGTTACACGCATCTGCAACACCACTACGACCCGGCTCTGACCGATCCCTACGACGACCCCGAATCAAACTTCTTCATCCCAGAGGTCTGGGCCCGGATGTCCATGCCCGTGCAGGCCCTGCTGCGCCTGAACAACACACTTCTGGGCCGCGTCCTGATCGGCCCTTTCATTGGCACCTACGCCTTTATCTACACAGACCTGCTGCTGATCCGGCGCGGCGACCGCGGGGTGCTTTCAGCTTGGATTTTGCATCTGCTGGGCCTGGTCCCGGTCCTGCTTTGGCTGCACTGGGCCGGAGTGCCGTTTTTGGCCTATCTGGGGGCGGTCTACGTGGGCGTGGCCGTGTTGAAGATCCGCACCTTTCTGGAACACCGCGCCCACGAGGCCTTCCGGGCCCGTACTGTCATCGTCGAGGACCGCGGCCCGCTGTCTCTGTTGTTTCTGAACAACAATTTCCATGTCGTGCACCATATACACCCTTCGGTGCCCTGGTATAAAATTCCGGGTCTATACGAGGACCACAAGGCGCACTATCAGCGCCGGAACGATGGCTATGTCTACAAAAGCTATGCCGAGATCATCGGCCGCTATCTGATCCGCGCCAAAGATCCGGTGCCGCATCCGGTCTGGCCGGTCCGGCACCAAGACTAGCTTGACCTCAGCCGATCAGACCAGCCTGCGGAAGGTCGGCACAGGGCCGGAATTGTCAAAGAAAGGCACGCCGGGTTGCTCGTGACCCGCCAGCAGCGCCCGCACTTCGGCCAGAACGATTTCGGTGATGAACGGCAGGTCAAGCCGGCGCGTCTCGGCCAAGGGGACCCAATGCAGGTGCGACAGTTCATCCTCGGCCGCCGAGAAGTCGTCCGGCGGGCAAGTGAGATCGCTGCCATCGGCCAGAAAGAACCGTGCGTCAAAGCGGCGCGGGCTGCCCGGTGGGGTGATGGCGCGGAAGATGAAGCGCAGGCGGGCGGTTGGGGCCAGGCCAAGCCCGGTTTCTTCGCGCAACTCGCGGTGCGCGCAGCCCAGAAGGGCCGCGGGGTCGGGGGCTGCGTCCGGAAGATGCCGGGTCAGCCGATTCAGGCAAGTCGTTGACAGGGCAGCGATGTCTGCCAGATCGCCGTGATCGGCCCTCCCGCCGGGAAAGACGAATTTCGACGGCATGAAGACCGCAGCCGCCCCCCTTTGCCCCATCAGGACCCGCGTGCCCGCTGCCCCGTGCCGGACAAGCACGACGCTGGCAGCGGCGCGGATCGGGACGTCAGGCATGGCCTGGCAAGGCAGGGTCTGTCCCCGGAGTCTTGGCAAACCCATGCATCCGCTTGGCCCATTGCAGCGCCACGATGGCTCCCTTCAGGCGCGGCAACAGGGCCAGAGCCAGAATCGCTGTGCCGAGGGTGAAGAACGTGGCCATCACTACGGGCTCTGGCCGCCAAGTCACGAAGACCCAGTAGATCATTGGGGCCATCAGATGGCCGACGATCAGAATGGTCAGGTAGGCTGGACCATCATCGGCGCGATGATGCAAGAATGCCTCGCCGCAGACCGGGCAATGGTCGCGCACCGTCAGATAGTTCTTCAGAATGGGCCCCGCGCCACAGTTCGGGCAGCGGCACATGAGACCACGCCGCAAAGCGGGCCACAACGGGCGCTCGCCAGTTTCCTCATCTTCGGGCAGCAAGGCCGGAGCCAGTGTTACAGTCATCGCGGGTTCCTTCTATCGGTCTGATCTAGCGCACCTGCGACGAGAAGTTGAGGGCCGCCGGGCAGACAGCGCTGCTTTGTCGCGCTTTGCTGCCAAAAGCCGCGACGGAAAGCCGGACCGCCGCCGTATCACCTGCATCAAGACCGAGCGGCGTGCCGGTCAAAGGTAGGAGAAGAAGATGAACGTTTCGCACAAGAAGGTCGGCCTCGGCCTGGTGGCTTTTGCAATGGCAGTGCTGGGCACAGCGGCGTTGGCCGACAAGGGCGGCATGAACATGCCGGGCATGGGTCGTCATATGGGTTCTATGGGTCCTATGGGCATGATGCGCCCGATGTTCGACTTTGCCGCAGCCGATGCCAACAAGGACGGCAAGGTGACAGAGGCGGAGTTTGCCGCAGCCCGCACCGCTGCCGTGGCCTCGATCGATACGGACAAGGATGGCCTTATCTCGGTCGATGAACTGGCCGCAGCCGAACTCAAGGCCGTGGAGGGCCGGATCAAGGATCATGCCGCTCGCATGGTCAAGGAACTGGACGCCAACGGCGATGCCAAGCTTTCAGCGGCGGAACTCGCGACCCCTCCGGTGCCGCCGGATGCCTTTGCCCGCGCCGACACCAACAAGGACGGGGTCATCGATCAGGCCGAGGCCGATGCGATGGCGCAGCATGGCCCCGGCGGTCCGGACGACCAGCAAGGCCGTGGCCATCATGGCAAGCGCCATGGCGGACAGAACGGTCCCGAGGTTCCGCCCGCCAACTGAGCCTCAACCGGCCGGGGGCGTCTCCGGCCGGTTGCCCGCCCGCCCTCTTGCCTGTATCCCAAATGGAATGGATATGCCCCGCGACACGCTGAACGAGGTTTCAGACGAAACGCTTCTGGTTCTCTATGCCAATGGAGATCCGGAGGCCGCTCGGCTTTTGACCTTGCGTCTTGCGACCCGGGTCTTGGGCTATGCCACACGTCTGTTGTCCGACCGGGCCGAGGCCGAGGATGTGACGCAGGAAGCCATGTTGCGGCTTTGGAAAGTGGCCCCGGACTGGCGCACGGGCGAGGCGCAGGTCTCGACCTGGCTATACCGGGTCGTGACAAATCTGTGCGCCGATCTGCGCCGGGCCAGAGTGCGACGACCCGGCGTGGGTCTTGACGCTGCGCCTGAAGTGGCCTCGCAAGTCACATCGGTCGTGGCGTCGATGATGGAGGCCGACCGCATGGCGGCGCTGAACGCTGGCCTTGCCAGCCTGCCCGAACGGCAGCGGCAGGCGGTGGTGCTGCGCCATATTGAAGGACTGTCCAACCCCGAGATCTGCGTGATCATGGGCTTGGGCGTGGAAGCGGTGGAAAGCCTGACCGCGCGCGGCAAACGTGCGCTGGCAGCGGTTCTGTCGGGACGCAAAGCTGAACTGGGCTATGAGGACGAAGCGGAAGAGGCTGTGTGATGGACAAGGATTTTGATCTGGACGCCCTGTTGGCCGAAGCGGCGGCCGAGCGGGTGACCCCCTCGGCAGAGCTTGCTTCGCGCATTCTGCAGGATGCCGTTCTGGCGCAGCCCAAGCCGCAAGCTTGGCCGCAACTCTCTGTAAAGACAAAGACTTCCCCGCCGCAGGGCAGTTTCCTTGGCTGGCTTACCGCCTTTGCCGATGTTCTGGGCGGTGGCCGCGCCATGGTCGGACTGTCTTTGGCGGCCATGACCGGGCTTTATCTGGGGGCCGCCCAACCCAATCTGGTGCAATCGCTGACCTCGGTTCTGGCGGCGGACAGCACTTCGGTCGACCAGATTGACCTTTTGCCTGCCACCGGAACCCTCTGGGCGGAGAATTGAGATGACCGAGAATCCGAATATCCCTCTCGGTCGCCCCGCGATCAGCAGTCGAGGCGTCCGCTGGGCCTTGATCGCCTCGCTGGCGGTCAATCTGGGCGTGGCGGGGATGGCACTGGGCGCCTTCCTGCATGGTGGTCCGGGTGGGCGCGCGGACATGGTGCGCGACCTGGGCTTCGGCCCCTTCGATCAGGCGTTGCGGCCGCAGGACCGTGCCACGCTGAGGGCGGCGCTGCGGGCGAAATCCGGCGATCTGCGCGCCTCGCGGGCCGAGGTGGCGCAGGATGCCATGGCGATTGTCGCGGCGCTGCGGCTTCAGCCCTTTGATTCGGCGGCGCTGGATGCCGCGCTGACCGCGCAGCAGGGCCACCTGACGGCCCGTATGAAGCTGGGCGGCGACGCGCTGCGGGTTTTTCTGACGGGTCTGTCGCAGCAAGACCGGCTTGACTTCGCCAGCCGGTTGGAGCGTCACCTGCTGCACGGTCCCGACGCACCGCCTCCACCGCAGAACTGATGCGGGAAAAGCTGCCTGATATTTCACATTTTCTATATAAATCAGATCATTAAGCGGCCTTCCTGACGATGGTCACCTGATTGCGGCCATGGGTCTTGGAATGCATCAAGGCCCGGTCTGCCTGGGCTACAAGCTCTGTCACCGAGACCGGGTCGCTGGGGGCTGAACCCCCGGTGGTCATGCCGATCGAGATCGTCACCGCCACGCGGACCCCTTCGGCCGTCACCACCGGCGCGCCTTCGATGACGCGGCAGAGACGTTCGGCCACCAGCTGCGCATCGCCCAATGCCGTATCCGGCAAGGCGATCAGAAACTCCTCACCGCCGACTCTTGCGAGAAGATCGGTCGCGCGCAGGCTGTTGGAGAGACGGGCTGCCACCTCGATCAACACGGCGTCGCCCGTGGCATGTCCCCAGCGGTCATTCACCGCCTTGAACCTGTCGATATCCACGACCATCACGGCAAACTCACTGCCCTCGGTCCGGGCGCGGTCGGCGATGGCGGTCAACTGCGCCGTGCCATAGCGGCGATTGTGCAAGCCCGTCAACGAATCGAACACCGCCATCCGCAACCCATCCTGCACCGAGGCGCGCATCCGGTCGCCCTCACGCTTGTGTTTGACAAGCGCGCGCAGGCGCAGGGCAATTTCGGCCAAGGGGGTCGCGGCATCGACGACGTCATGGGCGCCAAGGTCGAAGGCGGTGGCGGCGACGGTCTGGGCAACCTCCGGATTGTAAATGCAAAAGGCGGCATGGCGTGTCGCACTGCGCGACAGAAGTTCGGACATCATCCGCAACCCGCCGCCCGGGCCGCTGAGATCGGCGTGCAGGAGATAGACGTCCGGGGCGGCGCCCATCTGATCGGAATGCACCTCATCTGCGGCCATCAGCTGAACACGGTCATGGCCCACCGCCGAGAGACCACGTTTGAGACGCAGGGCAGCCTCGCCCTTTGGCATCACCAACGCAACCTGCCCCGGCATTTCGAATCGTTGCGAGGGTTCGGCGAGGCCAAGCACCTGCAGGTCCCGCTCCGGCGCGGAAATCCCTGCCAGATGCTCACGCGCGCGCAGAAGGCCGCGCAGACGGGCCATCAGGGTCTGGTCATCGATCGGGCGGGCGAGAAAATCCTCCGCCCCGGCGCGCAGGGCGGCCTGACGCATCGTGGCATCCGCCTCGGACGAGAACATCACGACGGGGATCCGCCGGGTCTGCGGATGGGCTTTGAGCGCCCTGAGCACCTCGATCCCCGAGCGGTCTGGCAGGAAAAGGTCCAGCAGGATGATATCGGGCAATTCGGCCAGGGCCATGCGGACACAGCTTTCCCCATCCACCGCCATCAGGGTCTGATAGCCGGCTGCGGTCAATTTGACCTTGAAGACGATGCGGTTTGTCGACACATCATCAACTATGAGGATTTTGCCGATCATCGGACGTTGGCCCACCTGTTGCACGCTTGTGGAACAGTCTTGGTCCCAAGTGGTTAAGAATTCCTTTCCGAGCGCATAAGAAATCCGTGAAAATTAGAGAGATCCCTGTGCATAACCCCAAGGAAAACGGCAAAATCGGGCGGGAATCCGCTGAAATCATTGCGGCGCAGGCCTTGGCATGGGTCGCGGGCGCGCCGGAAAGAATTAACGGCTTTCTGGCTCTCAGCGGGCTGTCGCCGGGTGAGTTGATGGCGCAGGCGGGTGATCCGCGGATTCTCGGCGCGGTCCTGGATTTTCTGCTGACCGAGGATCGTCTTGTCATGGAGTTCTGCGATGAGGCGGGTCTGGCCTATACCGTGCCGCAGGCGGCGCGGGCGGCCCTGCCGGGTGGAGAGGTTTGGCACTGGACATGACGATGATCAAAGCAGTCATTTTCGACAAGGACGGCACGCTGTTCGACTTCCGGCAAAGCTGGGGCGCCTGGACCAAGGCAATTCTGGCCGCCTTGCAACCCAATGCGCAAGGCAACCTTGGCTTGGTTCTGGGCTTTGATCCGGTGACCACCAGCTTTGCCCCCGACAGTGCGGTGATTGCCCAGACCACCTTCGAGATTGCCGCACTCATCCATCCGCATCTGGAGGGTATGACCCTCAAGTCCTTGACGGATATGATGAGCAGCTTCAGCGCCGCAGCACCGATGGTGCCTGCCGTGGCCCTGCCGGAGGTTCTGTCTGGCCTGAAGAACCGGGGTCTTAAGCTGGGCCTTGCCACCAATGACACCGAAGCGCCCGCCCGCGCGCATCTGAGCGGGGCGGGGGTGATCCACCTCTTTGACTTCATTGCGGGCTGCGATTCCGGCTATGGCGGCAAGCCTGCGCCGGGGCAGCTTCTGGCTTTTGCCGCAGCCATCGGCCTGCCGACCGGCCAGATCGCCATGGTGGGCGACAGCCTGCATGATCTGGATGCCGCGCGGCAGGCCGGAATGATGGCCGTGGGCGTGCTGACCGGACCTGCCTTGCGGGCCACTTTGACGCCGCATGCCGATGTTGTTCTGGGCACAATCGCCGAATTGGGCGCCTGGATTGACCATCTGAACGGCGTCTGAACCGGCCCCTTTCCAAAAACGACGCGTCCACGTCGGAAACCGAGTGCGCGCCGGAGGGCAGTTTCCGTCATCCTCAGCAAAACGATCAAGGGGGCGAAAGCCCCGACACAGGAGGACAGCGTCATGACCGAAGAGGCCACCAAGCGCCGCAGGGCCGGGGGCAGGGCCGGCAACAAGGAACGCGCCGGATCTTCCATCATCGACCAGATGCCCTGGCGCATTCCCGTCAACCCCGATCGCCCGACCGAACCGCTGGATGCCGATGGCGTGCAAGCCATCCACCGCGGTACGATGAAGATATTGCGCGATATTGGTATCGAATTCCTTAACCCCGAGGCGCTGGAACATATGCGCCGCGCCGGTTGCATCATCAACGGCACCAACGTCCGGATGGACGAGGATTTCGTGATGGAAATGCTGGCCCGCGCGCCGGAAACCTTCACGATCACGCCCCGCAATCCGGACCGCGAAGTCATCATGGGCGGCAAGCACATGCTGTTCGTCAACGTCTCCTCGCCGCCGAATTCGTGGGATATGGAGCGGGGCAAACGTTCGGGCGACTTTGAAACCTTCAAGGATTTCATGCGGTTGACGCAGTACTTCAACTGCATCCATATCGCGGGCGGCTACCCTGTCGAACCCATTGACATCCACCCCTCGGTCCGCCACCTCGACTGCCTCTATGAAAAGCTGACGATCACCGACAAGGTCGTGCACGCCTATTCGCTGGGCGCTGAACGGGTCGAGGACGTCATGGAGATGGTCCGCATTGCGGGCGGCCTGTCAGAGGAAGAATTCCAAGCGAAACCAAGGATGTACACCAACATCAACTCGGTTTCGCCGCTGAAGCACGACTATCCGATGCTGGACGGCGCCATGCGTCTGGCCAAGCGCGGCCAGCCAGTGGTAATCACGCCCTTCACGCTGGCGGGCGCCATGGCGCCTGTGACGATGGCGGGTGCGGTGACTTTGTCGCTGGCAGAAGCTTTGGCTGCCGTCGCGTTGTTGCAATACATCGCTCCGGGTTGCCCGGTGGCGATTGGCACTTTCACCTCCAATGTCGACATGAAGTCCGGCGCCCCCGCTTTCGGCACGCCGGAATACATGCGCGCCACCCAGATGACCGGGCAACTGGTGCGCTATTATGGCGTGCCCTTGCGGTCGTCTGGCGTCTGTGCGGCCAACGTGCCGGATGGCCAGTCGATGTGGGAAACCTCCAACAGCTTGTGGGCTGCCGTGCAAAGCCGCACGAATATGGTGTATCACGCGGCCGGTTGGCTAGAGGGCGGTCTGATCGCCTCGCCCGAAAAGTTCATCATGGACTGCGAAGTCCTGCAGATGATCCAGCGTTATTTCGAGGCTGCGACCTACGCCACCACCGAGGACGACATCGCGATCGACGCCATCCGCACCGTCGGCCCCGGCGGGCATTATTTCGGCGTCCAGCACACGCAAGACCGCTATACGACGGCGTTTTACGCCCCATTCCTCGCGGATTGGCGCAACTATGAGGCGTGGAACATCGACGGCGCGGTCTGGACGGCGGAACGCGCCCACAAGATCTACAAGGCGATCATGGCCGAGTTCGTCCCACCCCCGATGAACGGCGACCATCAGGAAGACCTCCGCCGCTTCGTCGCCAGACGCAAGCAGGAGGGCGGCGCACCGACGGATTTCTGAGAGGCGCGCGCTGAATTAACCCATGGAAATGGCTTCATAAAGCCATAGTTTAACAAAAGGTTGACGGTCTTCCTTCCGTCTTCCTTCTGTCTTCCTTGCGTCTCTACGCCGCGCAAGATCAACCCCCGCTCGCCCGACGCCGCGACGCGTTAACCAAGTACTGCCTTGCTTTCCTATCACGATCGTCAAACATTCTGAGAAGCGTCCGGAGGGAGCGTCACCCCGCGGCCGGGTCCGCCGAGCGCCCGTGTTTGATCCCGACCATAGGGTCTGGTCTGACCGACAACGGGAGCCTCCGATGGCAAGGCACCGCGGACTGGTGGCGCTGAATGGGGCACGTTGGCGGCTTTGCCTTTGCGGCGCGCCTCCCCGGTGGCGCTGGCCCGGTGCGGCGCGATCTTTGCCGGTGTCCTCGTTTTCAACCTGCAAGGCTGGCATGCCGGTAGGGGCTGATGTCCTGCCCGACGCGAAGCGCAACGTGGCAATCCTGTTCACGCGCGGCCAGTGGGGTTCTCTGAGGATGGAGGGGGCTGGCCTCTGGTCCGCTTCCATCGTCGGTTACGGCGGCACGGGGCCCGGATTTGCCGCAGGTGCCGCATTGATTGCGCGGTTGCAGAAAGATCCGGCCCGCCTGGCACCTATGTCCTTGAACCAGTTCGCTATGCCCGGATTGACCGATCTGGTCCTGGCACCCGGAAATCGCCGTCATTCCGGGCGTCGTTGGAGAGTTGTTAACACCTAGGCCCTAGCATTCTGTCCAAGGAGGATACCAATGTTGGGATTGATCAACCGTTCGTTTCAGTTCTTTTTGCGCGACACCTATGGTGCTTCACTGTGGGATGCCGTCGCTCGGCAGGCTGGCGTGACCCCTGCGGGGTTCGAATCCATGCTGACCTATGACGATGCCGTGATCGATCGGGTGATCGACGCCGCCGCGTCCCTGCTGCGGCGTCCGCGCGAATCGCTGATGGAGGATATGGGAACCTATCTGGTCAGCCACGAGCCCTTGGGCACGGTGCGGCGGCTTCTCCGCTTCTCGGGCGGGAATTTCCCCGAATTCCTCAATTCGATCGAAGAATTGCCCGAACGCGGTCGGCTGGTGCTGCCTGATCTTGATCTGCCCTATCTGGACCTGTCCGATCTGGGCGGCGGTCATTTCCGCCTGCGTTCGGTGTCGCGTCTGGCCGGGGCAGCGCATGTGGTGATGGGGGTGCTGCGGGCCATGGCGGACGATTATGGGGCTTTGGTCTTGCTGGAATATCATGGGGTCGAGGCGGGGACCGAGGTGATCTCGATCCAGATCGCCGATCAGTCTTTGTATGATGCGCGGCCCTTCAGCTTGGGGATGGTGGGGTGAATGGAAGTACAGCAAGCAGGCCAGGTTCTGTCCGTGCCGCGGGAGGCGTTCGACCGGCTGATGCCGTTGCATGTTCTGCTGGACGCGCGAGGCAGGATCGCTGGCTATGGCGCGACCTTTGCCAAGCTGGTGCCGGAGGGACTGATCGGCACCCCGATGTTCGAGGCTTTCGAGGTGCGACGGCCGTCCGGTCTGTGCTCGACGGCTGATCTTGCGGCGCGGGCGGGCGAAAGGCTGCGGCTTGTATTGAAGCGTGGCGACAGGCCGGTGTCGTTTCGCGGGATCGTCATGCCCTTGGCGTCGGGGGCGGGTCAAGGCATGATCCTGAACCTGTCCTTCGGGATTGGCGTGGTGGATGCGGTGCGCAGCTATGCCCTGACTGATGGCGATTTCGCCGCCACCGATCTGGCCGTTGAAATGATGTATCTGGTCGAGGCGAAAACCACCGCGATGGAGACGTTGAAGGGCTTCGCCCTGCGGCTTCAGGGTGACAAACAGACAGCCGAAACCCAGGCGATGACCGATACGCTGACCGGCCTGAGCAACCGCCGTGCCCTGGCGCAGGCGCTGGAACGGATGACGCGGTCAGGTCAGGCCTTCGGGCTAATGCACATCGACCTCGATTACTTCAAGGCGGTGAATGACACCTTTGGCCATGCGGCGGGTGACCATGTGCTGCGCCGGGTGGCCGATGTCCTCCATCTGGAAACACGGGCCGAGGATGTCGTGGCGCGGGTCGGGGGCGATGAGTTCGTCGCAGTCTTTCCGGACCGCACCGAAGTGGCGCATCTGGAAGTGATCGCCCGCCGCATGATCGACAGCATGTCGCTCCCCATCGAGTTTGACGGCAAGATCTGCCGCGTCTCGGCCTCGATCGGCATCACGACGTCGGATTCCTATCCCGAGCCGGAAATCGGCCGGATGCAGCATGACGCCGACGCAGCGCTGTACGCTTCCAAGCGAGCCGGGCGCGGGCAGGCGCGGGTTCATCAGGATGCCAAGCCAGCGCCGTCCTATCCCAGTCAAACCGATCGGCGCAGGGCGTGACGCACGCTGTGGTCTGCGGCCGATCGCACGGGGTCCAATGCCGACTTGGCATGGCCCTTGGCCTGCGGGCAAGGGTCAGCCGCCCTTGACCCGCTGGATCAGATAAATCTCGTTCTGCGGCGTCACCGGCGCAAAACGATTTGCCGACAGAACCCCGTCGATCGACACCGAAACCCCGGCGGCGATCACCGGGGCAAGGCCCGGATGGGCTGCGACCAGCCCATCCAGCATTTGCCCCACATTGGTGGCCTCCACCGGCACGACCTCGACGCCCTCAGTAAAACGCCGCAGGCCGGACCAGAGGTGAACCTCGACCACGGTCTTAGCCTTTCCTGGCCTTGATCGCCGCCAGAACCTTCGGCGGCGACAGTGGCAGGGACCGCAGACGTGCGCCGGTGGCCATGGCCACGGCATTGGCAATCGCGGGCAGCGGCGGGGTGATCCCCGTCTCGCCCACGCCGCGCACGCCGTAGGGGTGGCCGGGGTTCGGCACTTCGACGATCACCGTGTCGATCATCGGCAGGTCGGACGCGACCGGGATGCGGTAATCGAGGAACACGGCGTTCTGCAGACGGCCATTGGCGCCGTAGACATATTCCTCGTTCAAGGCCCAGCCGATGCCCTGCACCGCCCCGCCCTGATACTGCCCCTCGACATAGGCCGGATGGATCGCCGTGCCTGCATCCTGCACCACCAGATAGCGCAGGATCGTGGTGCGCCCGGTTTCGGGATCGACTTCCACATCGACCACATGGGTGCCAAAGCTGGCCCCCACGCCATCGGCGTTGGTCTCGTGGTGGCCCGAGATCGGACCGCCGGTGCCGCCCATCTTGGCGCCGATTTCGGCGATGGTCATCGGCGGGAACTTGCCGGCGTTCGGACCGGCGGGCATGGCCGCGCCGTCTTTCCATTCCACCGCGTCCTCGTCGATGCTCCATTCCTTGGCTGCCCGGCGGCACATTTCCTTGATCGCCTGACGCGCCGCTTCCACGGCGGCCTTGCCGGAGGCGAAGGTGGCGCGGCTGCCGTGGCTGGGTTCGTTGACCCCAAGTGCCCCGGTTTCCACGATATTCACCCGCACGGCCTCGTAGGCGATGCCCAACGTCTCGGCCACCATCAGCGACATCGAGGCGCGGCTGCCGCCGATATCCGGCGTG
>CANGHD010000076.1 GCA_947453525.1 Paracoccaceae bacterium
CGGCACCCTGATCGTCATGCTGCCGCCCATCGTCGTCGTCGTCTTCATGCAGCGCTGGTTCGTGCGCGGCCTCATCAATACTGATAAATAGGAAACAAAAATGGCCGATATCTCCATCCGGCAGGTCCGCAAATCCTACGGCAAAACCGAGGTCGTGCACGGCGTCGACCTTGCCGTGGCGACGGGCGAGTTCATCGTCATCCTCGGGCCGTCAGGTTGCGGCAAATCCACGCTGCTGCGGATGATCGCCGGTCTGGAATCGGTGACTGCAGGCGAGATTTCCATCGCAGGCAAGGTGGTGAACGATCTTGAACCACACGAACGCGGCTGCGCCATGGTCTTCCAGAACTACGCCCTCTATCCGCACATGACGGTGGCCGAAAACATCGGCTATGCCCTGAAAGTGGCGGGCCTGCCACGCGCCGAGCGTCTGGCCAAGGTCGCAGCCGTCGGCAGTTCTGTCGGCCTGACCGAGTTCCTCGACCGCCGCCCGGGCCAGCTCTCGGGCGGCCAGCGCCAGCGTGTCGCCATGGCCCGCGCCATCATCCGCGAACCCGCCGTCTTCCTGTTCGACGAGCCCCTGTCGAATCTCGACGCCAAACTCCGCGTTCAGATGCGCCACGAAATCCGGCGGATTCACAACCAGATCAAAGCCACCTCGGTCTTCGTCACCCATGATCAGGCCGAAGGCATGACGCTGGCTGACCGTCTGGTGGTGATGAACAAGGGTGTGATCGAGCAGATCGGCACGCCCGAGGAAATCTACCACCACCCGGCCTCGGTCTATGTCGCAGGCTTCATCGGCTCTCCGGCGATGAACTTCCTGCCGGGTCAGATCTCTGCCGCGCAGCGGGCGGTGATGCTGCCCAACGGCGCGCGCATCGATCTGCCCGCCGGCTTGGCGCAGGCCCATGACGGCGCGCTGACCCAGATTGGCCTGCGCCCCGAGGCCCTGACGCTGGTTCCCGCCGGCCAGGGTGCCTTCAACGCCACCTTCGACTTCGCCGAGGAAACCGGCCCGGCCAAACTCTATCACTTCAAATTCGAAGACCTCACCCTCTCGGTCCTCTCCGCCGAAAAACCCAACGTCGAACCCGGCAAACCCATGGGCATCAAGGTCCAACCCGACGCCGTCCACCTGTTCAGCGCAGACACTGGCAAACGGCTGGGCGCAAAGCAAGCGGTGGCGGAAAAGGTCATGGCGTGATGCAGGAAGATCGGGTCGGACATGGAGTGCCACAGCAGGAGACGGCGATGACCAAGGGTGCGGGTTTGCAGATCGAGGCGGGGGGCCATGTGACCCGGCTGAAATGGCACCGGCTGCGGCGGT
This sequence comes from Paracoccaceae bacterium, assembly GCA_947453525.1. Classification (GTDB taxonomy): domain Bacteria; phylum Pseudomonadota; class Alphaproteobacteria; order Rhodobacterales; family Rhodobacteraceae; genus Stagnihabitans. The sequence continues at coordinate 1,331 of CANGHD010000076.1, forward strand.
CGCTGGCCGACCCGGAGTTTGGTGCGGCGGTGATGATGGAAGGCTTCCGACTCGGGGCCTCGATGGAGCTGGACCTGCAGGTGCGCGGCGATGGCGGCTTCGTGGTGCTGCATGATGATCTGCTGGACCGTGAGACGACCGGCACCGGCCCGGTCGTCGGGCAGAGCGGTGCAGAGATTTCGGCGCTGCGGTACCGCCAGCAGGACTGCGCTCCGATCCTGTCAGAGGATCTGGCGGGCATGCTGGGGCAGGCGCATCCCGAGGCGCTGTTGCAGTTCGACATGAAGAACACCTGGGAGGAGGTCGGGCCGCGCGGCATTGATCACTTCGAGGACCTGTTCGCCGACCGCTTGGCCGGCGTCATCGTCTCGGGCGGGTCGATCCCGCTGATCCGGGCCTTGGCCGAGCGGATGCCCAATCTCAAGCGCGGCTATGATCCGACGGATGACCTGCTGGACCTCTGGCCATTGGATGGTTTGACCGGGGTGGAACGCCATCTGCGGACCGTGCTGCGCGATGCGGTCAAGCCGGACATGGTCTATCTGCAATGGGAGATGGTGGTCGAAGCCGCCCGTCACGGTCTTGACATGGTGGCGCTGGCCCGTGCCGAGGGCGTTCAGGTCGATGCTTGGACCCACAAGATCTCGGCCCCCTTGGACGGCTTCAGTGAGGCGGAAGGGCGAGAGTTTGCCGCACTGATGGCCTTGCGGCCCGATCAGATCACCACGGACGAGCCGGTGGCGACCGAGGCCGCCTGGGCTGCGCGGGTTGCAGGGGGCCAGCATGACCCTTTGGTCTGATCGTCCGCAGACCGAGGTGGTGGGGCAGTTGACCCCGGTTTCCGCCGACCTGCGCGCGGCCCTGTTCAAGGGCCCTTTCGTGCCAGAAAGTCATGACGCCTTGTTTGACGGCCTGCCGGCGTTGCGCCAGATCGAGGCGGGCGGCCGGCAGCCCAGCCGGGGCAGTCTGGCGACCTCGGCCCGGCTGATCTTCTGGAATGTAGAGCGGTTGCGCCATCTGGAGGCCATAGCCGGCCATCTGAAGACGCATCGGCCGGACGTTGTGCTGCTGTCGGAAGTGGATCGCGGCATGGCGCGGACCGGCAACACCGATCGGGTGGCCATCCTGTCGGAACGTCTGCAGATGGGCTTCCTCTACGCGGTGGAATTCGTCGAACTGGGTCTGGGCGACGTGCATGAACAGCGCGACCACGCCGGGGAGGTCAATGCGGCGGGGTTCCATGGCGCGGCGATCCTGTCGGATCTGGCTCTGCAGGCCCCCGCACTGATCCGGATCGAGCGGCGCGGCGAGTGGTTCGGCCTTGACCGGGACGAGCCCAGGGTGGGCAGTACGATTGCGCTGCTGGCCTTTGTCGCCGTGGCGGGCGAGCCTGTGCTGATGGTCAATGTCCATCTGGAAAGCCATTGCGACCCGCAGACCCGTGCCGTGGACATGCGCAATATCCTGCAGATGGTCGAGGGGCTGGCCCCGGCGGGGCGCGTGGTGATGGGGGGGGATTTCAACACCTCGACCATTTCCTACGCCGAGCGGCTGGCCAATCCGCGCGTGCTGATCGAGGCGCTGGAGCGGGACCCGATGCGGTTGATGCGGCCCGAACCGCATGAACCCCTGTTCGCGGAAGCTCAGGCTATGGGCTATGACTGGAAAGCTTGCAATGTGGCCGAACAGCCGACGACGCGCCGACCGGCAGGCTCGCCGCGCCCGCCGGCCAAGATCGACTGGGTGTTTACCCGTGGCCTGGTGGTCAGCGATCCGATGATCCTGCCCGCCGTTCTGCCCGATGGCACCCCGGCGTCGGACCATGAAGGCCTGATGCTGACGGTGGCGCCGGATTGACCCTGAACCGGGGCGGACCTTTTCGGTCCGCCTCCGTCAACCCGACGTCAGACCACGAAAATCGGATTTGTCACGGCGTGCAGCCTGCCACTGGCGTCGCGCAGCTCTGCCATCACGAAGCGCGAGGCCTCGGGCAGTTTTTCGACGCCTGCGGCCTCGGCCGGAATCGCGTGCACCGCGCGGCGTCCGGTCTGGTCGACGAAATGGAGCTTCAGCGGCACATGCTCGGATTGCCAGTCGGCATGGAAGGTCGAACCCTGCGGCACCGTCTCGCCCATGCTGGCGGTGTGACCCTCGGGGGTTTCCGCCGTCAGGATCAGGCGCGGGCCGGAGGACAGGTAGTTGCGGCCCCGGCTGATCGCCTGCAGCACTGCGGTTTCTGTCAGGCTTTCCGCTTCGACATGGTTGAAGCCGATCTGGCCCTTGCCACCTTCCGGCCCGTGGATGTCACTTCCCGCGGTGGCGCGCAGGCGCAGGCCGAGTGCCAGCCAATGCTGGAACAGGGCAAGGCCCTCCTCGTTATAGTCCGACCACGCACCACCGTTCCAGATTTCGACGATATGGGCATTGCCCGGCATCATGTCGGCATATTCCCAGCGGCAGCCGGTGCAGGAGGGGTCGCCCGGTGACATCGGGTGCGCGATCACAAATTGCGCGCCCTTGGACATGATGTCATCGGCCAGCATCGGCATGGTGCGGCGAGTGACCTCGCCGACGCGCCATTCGTGCAGGTCCGACCCGCCCAAAGCGAGCGCATGGCCCCAGTGGGTGGTCAACTCCATGCCGCCCATGGTCAGCAGCGTGTCGCTGGCCATGGAATGCACCTGCGCATGGCCGGAGGTGGTGTTGTGGTCGGTCAGTGTCAGGAAATCCAGACCGCGGTCCTGCGCCCAGCCGACCAGATCGGGCACGTCCCAACTGGCGTCGGAATGCAGAGTGTGGGCGTGCAGATCACCGCGATACCACCCCGGGCCACGCGAGTGGGTGAACTTGCGGGCATAGGTCGGACGGGCCGGAACCGGCGCAGTCTCGCAGGTGATCTCCAGCCGGTAATCGACCGGGCCGAGCAGGCGGAAGCAGTCCAGGAAGACGGTCCAGCGGCCCGGCTCGATCCGGCCGGGCAGGTAACCGGGGGTGGCATGGGTGGCCTCGATCACGAAATCGCGTCCGGGGTTGTTGTGGCGTGCGCCACGCGGACCGGCCGGGCCCCAGAGGCTGAGGCAGACCATGTTGTCGAACATCTCACCGGGTGACCGCTCGGGGCTGGTCGTGAAGCGGGCGATCAGGCGCGTGGTGCCGGGGGGCACGTCGAACTCCAGCGGGATATGCCCCTTGTGCTGGTCTGCGGTGAGTTGGCCAGAGAGGATCATGCCGGTACTCCTTCAAGCAGGGCAGGTTCGGGGCGTTCGATCTGGGCCAGCAGCGCGCCGTCGCGGAAGGCGTGCAGGCGGCGGGGCATGAGGGTGATCTCGGCGTCCACATCCGGCGCGGCCTCACGCGGGCAGGTCCAGGTCAGCAGGTCGCCGTCGGCGGTCATCAGGCTGACTTTGGTGACAGGCCCAAGGTCGATCACGCGGGTGACACGCGCGCGGGCACCTCGGGGATCGGTGTAAAGGTCCTCAGGACGGCACAGGAGCGCCGCCTCGCCATCGGGCAGCGCAAGGCGCAGGGGCTGGCCGTACCAGTTGGCCTGACCGAGGGAGACCGTTGTGGTGCAGGTGTTCATCGCCCCGATGAATTGTGCGACGCCAAGGGTCTGCGGGTTGCGGTAAAGGCTGCCGGGGGCGGCGAATTGCTCCAGCCGGCCAGCTTGCATCACCACGATACGGTCGGCCAGTTCCATGGCCTCTTCCTGATCGTGGGTCACGAAGATCGTCGTCAGGTCCAGACGGCGTTGCAAGCTCTTCAACTCCTCGCGCAGCGACTTGCGCAGGTGGGCGTCCAGCGCCGAAAAGGGCTCGTCCATCAGCAGGACCTTCGGCTCCACCACCAGACAGCGCGCCAAGGCTACGCGCTGTGCTTGGCCGCCGGAAAGCTCGGCGGGCAGGCGCTTGCCATAGGCCGACAAGCCCACGAGGTCCAGCACGGCTCCGACCTTCTCGGCGATCTCGGCCTTGGGTAGGCCGCGCACCCGCAGGCCGAAGCCCACGTTCTGCGCCACGGTCATGTGGCTCCACAGCGCGTGGGACTGGAACACCATCGCCGTCGGGCGGCGGTTGGCGGCGGCACGGGTCATGTCGGCGCCCTCGATCCGGATCGATCCCGAGTCGGCATCGGTCAGGCCGGAGATGACCCGCAGCAGGGTGGATTTGCCGCAGCCGGATGGGCCAAGCAGGCAGACCAGTTCGCCGCGTTCCACGGTGAAGCTGACCTCGCGCACGGCGGGGGTGCCCGCGAAGGCTTTGGAGATGGTGTCGATCTGCAACATGTCAGGCTCCAAAGCCCTGGGCGATGCCCTTGGCGGTCATGAAACGGCGGGTAAGAAGGAGGAGGATAAAGCAGGGCACCCAGATCAGCACACACAAAACCGCCGCCTCCTGCACGATGACTTGGGCCGAAAGGCTCATCAGCAGCAAGGGCATGGTGGTGACGGTGGGGGCGCCGATCAGCAAAGCACCATCGACCTCGAACAGGATGGAGACGAAGGCCAGCACGTAGCTTGCCGCCAAGGCGGGCAGGGCTTGGGGCAGGGTGATTTGCAGGAAAACCCGCAGGCGGGAGGCGCCAAGGTCGAAGGCGGCTTCCTCCAGCGCCGGAGGGATGCCGCGGAAGGCGGCGGTTGGGATCCAGATCATGTAGAGGACGGCCGAGAGCATCTGCACCAGGGCTACGCCCCAGAAGCTGCCGACCAGCCCCAGCCGAAGGAAGATCACGGCAATGGAGACGAAGAGGGCGAATTTCGGCACGGCCTGGGCGGCGATGAAGGAGAACAGCATCAGTTGCCGGCCGGGAAACTTCAGCCGGGCGAAGGCATAGGCTGCGGGCCAGCAGATCAGGGCGGCGGCACTCGTGGCGATCGAGGTCAGGGCCAGCGAGGTCAGGACCGGCGTGATGATCGTCTCGCGCCCCAGCATGCCGAACCAGAATTTCATGCCCCATTCGGTGGGCAGGATATGCGGATAGCGCCATTTGACCGCGAAGGCCCAGAGGATCACCGTCAGGATCGGGCCGATCATGGCCAGCGCCATGGTGCCGAGGATCAAGAGGCCGCCGACGGGGGTGCGCTTCACCGCTCGCCTCCTTGTGATTTCAGCATGGTGGCGATGTAGAAGCCGCCGACGACGGACGATATCACCATAAGGACGACGGCCTGCACCTGCGCCGCATCGGCGTCGTGCAGGTTGCCAAGCGTGCGCTGCATGAAGACGCCCATCATCTCCGGGGCTGCCGGTCCCAGCATATAGGGCACGGTGTAAGCGCCGATGATGCCGAGGAAAATCAGCGCGAAGGCGATCAGCAGCGATCGGCGGACCTGCGGCAAAAGCACCTCCCACAGGATGCGGAATGGTCCGGCGCCAAGGTCACGCGCCGCCTCGACCGCGTGGTCGGAGACTTGGGTGAGGCCGGCGCTGAGGACCAGAACCGGCAACGGCAGCGCCTCCCAGACGAACGCGAGGAAGGGGCCGACGGGGGTCAGATAAGGTGTGCGGTAATGGGTGAAGCCCACTTGCTCCAACAGCAGTTGGAAGAGGCCGTTCGGGCCGAGGAAACGGACCAAGGCGTAAGAGATGATGATCGACGGCACGAAAAGCGGGAACAGCGAAAGCGCGTGGATCATCGTGGCGATGCGGCCTGCCGAAAAGCGCAGGTACAGGGCGATGCCGAAGGATATCGCCAGGGCGGACAGGGCCGAAACCAGACCTTGCTCCATCGTGTAGCGCAGGTTTGCGAGCGAGTAGGCGTCGCTGAAGAAATAGACATAGCGACTGGCGTTCACCTGGCCATCGACCAGGAAGGTCGAGACCACCATCGTGACCGTTGGCCAAAGCGTCAGTGTCAGCAGCAGGGCCACCGGCAGGGCGACAAGAGCAAGACCGGCCAGGGCTTCTTGGCCCGGACCGGTGCGTTGTTGCTGTCCGGGGGTATGCCCCCCGGACTTTGTTGCAAAACGGATCATCCGCCTTGAGTCAGGTTGGTGGCAACGTTCTTGTACCAGCCGTCGTTCTTGGCCTTGCTCCAGTCGCCCGACGGGAAGGTCGGGATCGAAACCGGGATCACGTCGATGTATTCGGCCTTCAGGTCAGCCGGCAGGTTGTCCCACGAAATGCCCGGGAAGCCGCCGATATCGCGCACGACGGAGGTTTGGGTTTCCGGCGACAGCACGAAGTTGGCGAGCGCCAGGGCGCCTTCCAGATCGGTCGCGTTCGACGGGATGGCCGAGTAAGCGAAACCACCGCAGAGAGCGAGGTCTTGCAGCTGGACCAGCTTGACGGTTTCCGGCAGAACGCCTTGCTTCAGCGCCTGCAGAGCCTGATCCGACCAAGCCGGGATCATGTCGACAGCGCCTTGGGCCAGCAGTTGCAGGGCAGGGGTGTTGCCAGCCGGGTAGGTGCCTTCGCCGAAGGTGAAGGGGTGCAGGTCCTTGAGGATGGCCCAGCCCTTCTGCAGCATTTCTTCGGCCTTGGCGGCGTCAAAGTTGTCCTTGGTGAACAGGGACGGGTCTTTGCCGTTGCCTTCGTGGATCGCGCGGACGACGAAGTTCGAGCCCGAACCACCCTTGTCCGGACGGCCATAGGTGAAGCGGCCGGGGTTGGCTTTGGCCCAGGCGACGAGGTCAGCGAAGGTTTTCGGCGGATTGGCGACTTTGGCGCTGTCATAGGCGATCAGCACTTGGCTGCCGCGGTAGGGCATGCGGATCGGGGTTTCGACCGCAGCCGGGTTGACCAGCTTGAGGTTGGCAACGTTCGCCTCGGTCAGTTCTTCCCACAGACCGGCTTCGATGGAACCAGCCACCGATGCGGGCTCGATCTCTTCGAAATAGTCAGCCTGCGGGTCGGACTTGGATTGCAGGGCGGCCAGAGCGCGGGCGGCGATGGTGCCGTTGCCGTCAGCCACGCCGCGCGTGATCGTGACGTTGAAGGTCAGGCCGGGGTTGGCCGCCTCGAACTTGGGCTTCAGAATATCGTTCCACCAGCCGGAGATGTTGGTATCCCCGTCGATGAAGACTTGCAGGGTTTTCTTGTCCTGCGCCGAGACACCGGTCGCAGCGACGAGGGTCAAGGCAGCAGAGGAAGCGAGGAAATGGCGACGAGACAGCATGGCATAGTTCCTTTGGTCAGGGGCCGAAGTGCGGGGAACCTGCGCCGCGTTGATGACCGTGACATGAAGCGGAAGTGAAGCTTCGGTGACAGGCGCGAGTGGGTGGAAATCAGTTTGATCTTCAGAAGAAGGGCGGGCGCCCGATGACGCCGGGTGGCGTCCTTCGGGTTGCGTCCCCTACCAAAAAGACAGAGGAATCGGGCCTTTGGGCTGTTTGCGTTCGGGTTTTGGTTCTTTGGTTTGTGGTCTCTGGTGGTGCGGACCTGTTGTGCCCAAGCCTTGGATGCCTTGACAGAACGTGCGAGGTCTGTGTGATCAGGGCCGGGGCCTTGCCATGCGCTCTGCGTCCGTTTCGTCAGATCTCTCCGCACCCCGAACCCATTGACAGGTCCCCATGTACCAGCCCGACCAACACCGCGAAGACCGCCTTGAGGCGCAGCATGGCCTGATCGTGGCGCATCCTTTCGGCCTGCTGATCTCGACCGGCGCCGAGGGACTCGAGGCCAATGGCCTGCCCTTCCTGCTGCAGCGCGGCCGGGGGCCTCTGGGTCAGTTGCAGGCCCATATCGCGCGTGCCAATCCGCAATGGCGCGCGCTGGAGGGCCAACCGGTTCTGGTCGTCTTTCAAGGACCGCAAAGCTACGTCAGTCCCGGGCACTACCAGACAAAGGTTGAGACCGGCAAAGTGGTGCCGACGTGGAATTACGCGATGGTGCAGGCGCGCGGTATCGTGCGGGTGCTGGCTGCACAGGACTGGATCGAGACGCAGATCTCCGCCCTGACCGACACCCACGAGGCGCGTCGGGCGCATCCCTGGGCGGTCAGCGACGCGCCCCGGCCCTACATCGAGGCGCAGATGCGCGGCATCCTTGGGCTGCAGATCGAGATCACGGCGCTGGAGGGCAAGTGGAAGGTCAGCCAGAACCGGGTCGAGGCCGACAGGCGCGGCGTGGCAGAAGGGCTGGCGGATGTGAACCCGGCGATGGCGGCGCTGGTACGGACCTATGGTCAGGTCTGATCGGGCAGGAGGCAACCACTGCCTGCGCGGGTCCTTCCGCGCGCCGTCCCCCAGCACGACGGCGGCATAATAGAACCGCTTTGACGCCTTTGCTTCCCTCTGCCGCCCGCTCTTGCTAGACTTTTGCCATCATCGGGGGTAGAACCTCCGCGTTAGCGCTAACGGCGCGTCTGCGAGCGAGGTCTTTCCATGGTTTCCCGTGTCATCCCGGTTGATACATTCGACCTCGTGATCTTCGGCGGTACGGGCGATCTGGCCCGCCGCAAGATATTCCCCGGCCTTTACCGCCGCTTCATGGCTGGCCAGATGAACGCCGACAGCCGCATCATCGGCGCAGCCCGCGCCAAGAACAGCGACGAACAGTTCCGCGCCATGATCCATGATTCGTTGCTGGAGTTCGTGCCAAAGGACCGGCAGGACGACAAGGTGATCGAGGCTTTCCTCGCCCGCATCGACTATGTCTCGATCGACGCGAAAGAGGAATCCGGCTGGACCAAGCTGAAATCCACCGTCCGAGCCAATGTCGTGCGCGCCTTCTACTTCTCGGTGGCCCCGGCGCTGTTCGGCGATCTGGCCGAACGGCTGCACGCCCATGCCATCACCGATGCCACCAGCCGCGTCGTGGTGGAAAAGCCCTTTGGTCGCGATCTTGCCACAGCCAAGGCGCTGAACGCGACGCTGGCCAAGTATTTCGCGGAAACCCAGATCTACCGGATCGACCATTACCTCGGCAAGGAAACCGTGCAGAACCTGATGGCCGTCCGCTTCGCCAATATCCTGTTCGAGCCGATCTGGAAGGCGCAGTACATCGACCATGTCCAGATCACCGTGGCCGAAACGGTCGGCGTGGACGGGCGCGGCGCCTATTATGACAAGTCCGGTGCCATGCGGGACATGGTGCAGAACCACATGATGCAGCTTCTCTGCCTCATCGCGATGGAGCCGCCCTATCATTTCGACCCCGACGCCGTGCGCGACGAAAAGCTGAAGGTGATCCGGGCGCTGGAGCCTGTTACGGTGAACGACATCGTGCGCGGCCAATACCTCGCCGGTGGCGGTGAGGGCGGCTATATCGAGCATTCCGAGAACCCCAATTCCAAGACCGAAAGCTATGTTGCCCTGCGGGTGAATGTGGCGAACTGGCGCTGGAAGGGCACGCCCTTCTATCTGCGCACCGGCAAGCGTCTGCGCGCGCGGTATTCGGAGATTGCCATCACCTTCAAGGAACCGCCGCACTCGATCTTCGACGATGCCAAGGGCTGGAAGGCCAACGTTCTGGTCATCCGACTGCAGCCGAACGAAGGCATGAACCTGATGGTGATGATCAAGGAACCCGGCCCCGGCGGTATGCGCCTCATGCAGGTGCCCTTGGACATGACCTTCGCCGATGCGCTGGGACAGGATGCCGAGGATGTGCCGGACGCCTACGAACGCCTGATCATGGATGTGATCCGGGGCAACCAAACCCTCTTCATGCGCGGCGACGAAGTGGAAGCCGCCTGGGCGTGGACCGATCCGATCATTCAGGGCTGGGAAGCCCGTGGCGACAAGCCGCAGGATTATGACGCAGGCTCTTCGGGCCCCGAGGACGCGCTGATGCTGCTGCACAAGGACGGTCGCCGCTGGCGCGAGATCAAGGGATGATTTTGCACACTTACCCCAACCAGACGGCGCTGATGGCAGGTCTGGCCGCCACGATCGCCGCCCAACTGCGTGCCGCACTGGCGCTGGGTCCGGCGACCCTGTCGGTGCCGGGCGGAACGACCCCCGGCCCGGTGTTCGACATTCTGTCCGACACCGAGCTTGACTGGCCCCGCGTCGCAGTTCTGCTGAATGACGAACGCTGGGTGGGGGAAGACAGCCCCCGCTCCAACACCCGGCTTCTGCGCGAGCGCCTGCTCCGCGGCAAGGCGGCGCGGGCCAGCCTGATCCCTCTGTATGCCGCAGCCCCGCAGCCCGAGGACAAGCTGGCGGCGCTGTCGCAGGGCATTGCCCCGCATCTGCCGATCACCGTGCTGCTGCTCGGCATGGGGGCGGACATGCACACCGCCTCGCTCTTTCCCGGAGCTGACAAGCTGGATCAGGCCCTGGCGCCGGACGCCCCCATCCTGATGGCCCTGCGCGCCGCCGCGGCGGGTGAGCCACGCATCACCCTCTCGGCCCGCGTGTTGCAGGCGGCCCGGCATATCCACATCCTGATCACTGGCCCCGAGAAGCGCGCGGCCCTCACCCGCGCCCAGACCTTGCCCCCCTCGCAGGCCCCGGTCCGGGCCGTTCTTGACCATGCAACCGTTCACTGGGCGGAGTAACCCGAGATGTCCGATAAATTCGCAGCCCTGAAAGCCCACCACGCCAAGGTGGCCGACCGCAAGATCCTCGATCTTTTCGGCCCCGGCGCCGGACATCAAGCGCGCGCGCATCAGTTCTCCGCTCGCGCGGGAGAGATGCTCTTGGATTTCTCCAAGACCAATATCGACGAGACGGCGCTGGGGCTGTTGCTGACCCTGGCCGAAAGCGCGGGTGTGGTCACCCAGCGGGCCGCGATGTTTGGCGGCGAGAAGATCAACGAGACCGAGGGCCGCGCCGTCCTGCACACGGCTCTTCGGGCCGCCGAGGACGCCGTGGTCCGGGTTGATGGCCGCGACGTCATGCCCTTGGTGCGCGCCATCCGTGGCCGCATGGTGGCGTTTGTGAACGATGTCCGCTCGGGCGCGTTCAAGGGTCAGGGTGGGCCGATCACCGATGTCATCAACATCGGCATCGGCGGATCGGACCTTGGGCCGGCCATGGCCACCATCGCCTTGTCTCCCTATGGCGACGGCCCAAAGCTGCACTATGTCTCCAACGTCGATGGCGCCCATATCGCCGACACGCTGAAGGGGCTGGATCCAGAAACCACGCTGGTGATCGTCGCCTCCAAGACATTCACCACCATCGAAACCATGACCAATGCCGACACCGCCAAGGCGTGGATGGCACAAAAGGTCGTCAACCCCGCCGCGCAGTTCTGCGCCGTCTCGACGGCCGGCGACAAGACCACGGCCTATGGCATAGCGCCCGAACGGGTGTTCGGCTTTGAGGATTGGGTCGGAGGCCGCTATTCCCTCTGGGGCCCGATCGGCCTTGGGGTCATGCTGTCGATCGGCCCGGAGGCCTTTGGCGAGTTCCTTGCCGGCGGTCTGGCGATGGACCGGCACTTCCTGACCGAGCCTCTTGCGACCTCGATGCCCGTTCTTCTGGCTCTCGTCGGCATCTGGCACAACCAGATCTGCGACTATGCCACCCGCGCCGTGCTGCCCTATGACCAGCGCCTGTCGCGCCTGCCCGCCTATCTGCAACAGCTCGAGATGGAGAGTAACGGCAAACGCGTCAGCATGGATGGCGTCGATCTGCCCTACAATTCCGGCCCGGTGGTCTGGGGTGAGCCCGGCACCAATGGCCAGCACGCCTTTTACCAGCTGATCCATCAGGGCACCCGCGTCGTGCCCTGCGAATTCCTCGTGGCCAAACAGGGCCATGAGCCCGACCTCGCGCACCAGCACCTGCTGCTCGTCTCCAACTGCCTCGCGCAGTCCGAGGCGCTGCTGCGCGGCCGCTCGCTGCAAGAGGCCACCGCGATCATGGCCAAGAAGGGCCTGACCGGTGCGGAACTCGACCGTCAAGCCCGCCACCGCGTCTTCCCCGGCAACCGCCCGACCACGACGCTGGCCTATCCGAAACTGACGCCCTTCACTCTGGGTCAGATCATCGCGCTGTACGAGCACCGGGTCTTTGTCGAAGGCGTGATTCTCGGCATCAACTCCTATGATCAGTGGGGCGTGGAGCTGGGCAAGGAACTGGCGCTTGCCCTGCAGCCGATCCTTGAGGGCAAGGCGGGAACCGACGGCAAGGACGGTTCCACCGTGGCTCTGGTCAGCTACTTGCGCATCTGAAACGGCAGAAGCTCTGACGCGGGGTCCGGTGCCCTGTAATCGGCCCGAAAGCCGGGCTTCACATTCGGGAAGGGCATATCCGGGATCGGGTGGCCCAGAAAGCGGCACAGGTCCGGCCAGCCATCGCCGTTGAACAGGTTGAGCACGAGCAGATCCTGCGGTCGGTCGGCAAAATGCCGCCGCACCGACTCGGAATGTTCGGCCGTGATGCGGGCGAACCGGCTGGCGTTGAAGCCGGTCACGCCATAGGTGGCGAAGCGCATGTCGCGGCGAAAGCCGCTTTCGCCGGGGTGATAGCCCAGAAACTGCTCGCTCACGCTGACCAGCCACGCCTCCAGCGGGCGTTCGGTCAGGATGAACTTTGATCCGGGATACATTGCGTCCAATTCCCGGAAATAGGTCGGGATCGGAATGTCCGTCGCGGCTTCGACCGAGGAGAGGTAATCCTTGACAAACCTGCCCGAGCGCCAGTCGTCAAGTCCCAACTTCTTGAGATGGCGAAAGGTGATTGTCCGGATACCAAGCAAGGCCAAGGCCGCATAAAGCGAGGTGGTTCCGGTCTTGGACAGACCGATGCCAAACACTTTTGCGCCAAACCTGACAGGGCTGGGTGCCGCATCGGGCATCATGAAATCCTTGTTCTGCATATCTCGCGCGCAAGTCTTCCCGAGTTCATCGGGCTGCGCAACCGCAATGTTCTGATCCTTCGGCCCTGTGCCGCAAAAAACGCAGGGCGCCAACAAGCCTTCGCGCATCGTTTTGGCCGGATCGATCTGTCCGGCCAAAACGGCCTGCTTGCAGGGTTTTACTTCAGCGCCGCCGTGACAATCACTTCGACCTTGTAATCCGGAGTGGCCAGCTTGGCCTCACCGGTGGCGCGGGCCGGGGTATGGCCGGCAGGAACCCAGCCGTCCCAGACCGAGTTCATCTCGCCAAAGGTCGAGATATCGGCCAGCCAGATCTGGGTCGACAGGATGCGGGTCTTGTCCGTGCCCGCCGCCGCCAGAATGCGGTCGACTTCGGCAAGGCAGGTGCGGGTCTGTTCGGCCACGGTATCGCCGGGACGGCCGACCTGACCTGCGACCCAGACGATGCCATTATAGGCCACCGCCTCCGACATCCGTGCGCCGACGCCGATGCGTTTGATATCTGTGTTCATGCTAAACTCCCTGTGATGCGCTGTGCTAGCCTGCTTGGCGGGATTTGAAAAGACGGTCTGAGGGATTGGGATCGAGCAATGGCCTGGCCCGTTCCTGCCAAAGCCCGATCCGTTACAAACGCGCATCGACATGCTTTTTCCGGTGTTTCGCCCTGCGCCAGCATGACACAGCGTCGCTCTTCGACGGTTGTTGGATCGGCGATGTTCCAGTCCAAGGCCTCAGCAAGACAGAGGAGCGAATAATGCATCCGTTGGCCCAAAGCGATCAGAGTCAGCCGGTCAAGGGATGTGGCGTCGCAAGCGCGACAGAAGCGGCCTGCACCGGTTAGTACTGGATCAAGCCGATATCCTCTGCGCGGCGCACGATGTCTTTTCGACAGGCCGGAGATTTTGGCCCATTCGCCAATCAACTTCCTTCCGGACCTGCGTCCTGGTGTCGAACCTTGCCCCGATGGCAGAGCTTTCAGATCAAAAAATCAAAGGTTTCGCGCGAAGCCAATCCGGCGTCGTCCTTGCAGATGGATGGGCTCAGGCCGCCATCGCATCTTGCGCGGCTTGAAGGCCCGACAAATAGGCCCCATGCACCGTGGCAGAATAGAGCGCATGGGTGGCTTCTCCGGCGAAGAAAAGGGTCTTGCCGATGGGCTTGGCCAGAACGCCGCGCAGTGCTGCGGTGCCCCCCAGCTTGACAAAAGAATAAGCCCCCAAGGCGAAGGGATCCTTGCCCCAGCGGGTGATCTGGAAACCGGTGGGTTGGGGAATAGACGATCCGTAGATCTTTTGCAGCGCCGCCATGGCGCTGGAGACGATCTGATCGTCTTTCATCTCTTCCAGTTGCCGGCCAAAGTCGGCGGCGTTGAACCCGACGAGGATGGGTTTTCCCAAAGGCTTCGCCAGGCTGATCCATTCCGACCATTGGCCTCCCGCCTGCGATGTACTCCCGATCCAGTCATAAGTTTCCGGCCAGAAGCTGCGCGGGAATCGCAAGATGCATTTGTTGAGGCTGCCCATGCCCAACCCCGCCAAGGCGGCGCGCTTGTCGCTGGGCAGGGCGGGCACAAAGCCAACGGCGCCAGATTGCAATACGCCCAAGGGCAACGTCACAATCACGGCGTCGGCGGCATAGGTCGTGGCCAGCGTCGAGATGACCACACCGGTCGTGCCGGTGTTGATCCGGGTCACCCCCTGGCCAAATCTTACATCAAGACCGGCCGCCAGGTAGTCCGGAATGGCCGAGTATCCATTGGGAAACATCAGATCCGTTCCCGGATAGGCCTGATCGTCATTGAACCACAGAGCTGACATTTGGCTGTAACTGCCGCTGTATTCCTGCTCGTATTCACTGTTGATCAGATACCGCAGCGCTATTTTGTCGGCAGCACTGCGGCTTTGCCAGGACAGGCCTGTCTCGAGCGCCTGTTGCAGGCTGATGTCTTTCGACAAAGTATCTTGCGCTTTTGTCAAAGCCTTTTCCATCGCCGTTCGCAAAGCTTCAAGGTTGCGATACCCCGTCGCGGTCAATTCTTTGCCAGCGCTGTCATAGACGATTTCGGAATTTGCATTGGTTTGGACCGTTTTCGCCTGAACCGCCTGCGCCAGGGACGTGATGGGATTTCGGCTCGCCCCGTGAATCCATTGCGCGCCCAGATCCACCGGCTGATCGGACCATATCTTGCTGGTGCTGACCCGCCCCCCGACCCGAAGCCGCGCTTCAAGCACGGTAACCGTATGGCCATTGGCCACGAGCGACTTGGCCGCCGCAAGCCCAGCCATACCGGCCCCCACAACCACGATGCGTTTGCCCGTGCCCGGTGCCGCCGAAACTGGCCTTGCCTGGCCGCTGAGGGCAAGCACCCCAACCGCTTTCAACACATCGCGCCGGTTCATGTTCGCAAAATCCCAAGGTGAGAGGTCTGACGTGCCACGTCCTAGGCTGGAAGCCATGTCCCTTTCAAGACATGGTTTCGCCCGCCTGAGGGAAGAGCAATCATAATGATGCTGGAGCGGGTGAAGGGAATCGAACCCTCGTATTCAGCTTGGGAAGCTGCTGCTCTGCCATTGAGCTACACCCGCATTGACGGCACAGCTAATTCAGCCCAAGCCCCCCGTCAAGCGGCGTCAGCCGGCGACAGGCAGGAAGCGTGCCGCAGGGCGGGCCATCGCAGGCGCATGGACCTCGGGCCCTGCTTCAAGCTGCAGAAACACCATGGCGGCATGTCGTGGGTATCCCGATTTGGGGCAATGCCACCGCATCGGCGCGCCCCTGAAATGCAAAGCGGCCCCCGGAGTGCTCCGGGGGCCTGACTGTTGCGCGGGACCGTGGGGACGTTTCGGTCGCGCATCACAGCCTGTCCTTGTCCAAATCGCGAACGAAGATCACATCTTGGGCAGCAAGACCTTGTCGATGACATGGATGACGCCATTCGATTGCTTGACGTCGGCGATGGTCACGTTGGCCATGCCGCCGGTCTCGTCGGTGATCATGATCTTGCCGTCCTTCTCGGTCGCGGTCAGCATGCAGCCGCCCACGGTCTTGATTTCGGCCTTGCCGCTGCCATCGGTGATCATCTTGGCCACATCGGCGGCCATCGCATCGGCGGCCACCACATGGCAGGTCAGGATTTTTACCAGCTGGGCCTTGTTTTCGGGCTTCAGCAGCGTGTCCACGGTGCCGGCGGGCAGCGCGGCGAAGGCTTCGTTGGTCGGCGCGAAAACGGTGAACGGACCCTTACCGGACAGCGTGTCGACCAGACCGGCGGCCTTGACGGCGGCGACCAGCGTGGTGTGATCTTTGGAATTCACCGCGTTTTCGATGATGTTCATCGTCGGCAGCATCGCAGCGCCGCCAACCATCGGATTTTCGGCGAAGGCGATACCGGCCGACAGAGCGGTGATCGAAACGGCGAGCGAAAGAACGAGTTTCTTCATGGTGGTCTCCGTTGTTTGGGGAAAGAGGCCAGTTCAATACAGCCCCCATGAACCAA
>CANGHD010000077.1 GCA_947453525.1 Paracoccaceae bacterium
GTCCTCGGCGGCCTATCGGGTGCGGATCGCGCTGAACCTGCTCGGGATGGCCCATGAGAGCGTGCCGGTCGACCTGACCTCTGGCGCGCAGGCGGCCCCTGACAATCTGGCACGCAATCCGCAAGGGCTTGTGCCGACGCTGGAGATTGACGGGGCAAGCCTGACGCAATCCCTTGCCATCATTGAATATCTGGATGAGGTGCGTCGCGCGGGCTTCCTGCCGAAAGACGCCTTGGGTCGAGCGCGGGTGCGGGCGCTATCCTATGCGGTTGCGATGGACATCCATCCGATCTGCAACCTGCGTGTCGCCCGCCATGCCGTCGCCCAATCCGGCGGGTCGATCACGATGGACGGCTGGATGGCCCATTTCATCGCCTTGGGTCTGACCGGGCTTGAAGCGATGCTGACCGAAGCTGGCCCCTATAGCCATGGCGACACCGTGACGATGGCCGACATCTGCCTTGTGCCACAGGTCTATAACGCCCGCCGCTGGGGTGTGGATCTCGCGGCCTTGCCGAAGCTGACCGCGATTTCCTCCCGGCTGGAAGTCATGCCAGCCATCGCTGCCGCCCATCCCGACCGCGTGAAACCGGCCTGAGCGAGGAGCCACCCATGGCTGACCAGCCCCCCGTCCGAGAGTTCGACCTGGAAACCTTCCTGCCCTACCTGCTCAATCAGGCGGCAGAGGCCACTTCGAAACGCTTTCAGGCCAGCTACAAGGCGGCCTATGGCATGACCCGCACCCAGTGGCGCGTGCTGGCCAACCTTGGCAAGTTTGGTGCGATGACGGCGCGGGACATCTGCACGATTTCCCATATCGAGAAGACCAAGGTCAGCCGCGCCGTCACTGCACTGGAGGCTGAAGCTCTCCTGACCCGGACACCGAACCCGCAAGACCGCCGGGCCGAGTTTCTGGCGCTCACGGCGCGAGGTACGGCGGTGTTTCACGACCTTGGCCAGCGGGCGATCGAGTATGACCTTGCGCTGCGGCAAAGCCTTGGCGCGGACCTTGCGCAGAAACTGGACGCCGTGCTGCGCGACTTGATCCGTCACGGTGGCGATGTTGTCGCGGATGCCGACTGAACCGCAACGCCGAAAAGGTCCGGCCTCCGCAGCGCGATGCCATCCGGGTCCGCAGGAATCCTGATCTGGCAGGACAGGCGCGCGGTCGGCGCAGGCTCCGCCTCGGCCAGATCGCCACGGATGCCATGCCTTGGCTGGGTCGCTCAGGCTTCCCGCTTGTGTCACTGTCCCCAACTTCACGGCGAAATGACATCCTTGCGCGATCTTCGGGTCAATACCGGTGTCTTGATGGCCGGTCAGAGCATCGGAAGAGACAATCTGACCCAAAACCGGACCGTGCTGCTCTTTTATGGTACCAAGGAGGAAAAGGCATTTCTTTGGAATATCTTGAATGGGACTTCGCCGTCGTATTAAACGGCCCACTCGATCGGCCCTGCCGTGGGCGCTGCAGAGACAAACCCAATTGGAGTCCAAGTGTGAAGAAGATCCTCATCGCGTCACTTCTGATGTCAACAAGCTGTGCCGTGCAAGCGATGGCCGACAACGTCGCGGCCGCCAATACCCTGTCAGCGCCGGGCTGGTACTTCGGCATGCAGGTTGGCTCGGCATCCGCGCGTCCATCCATGGTGCAATACGATCTCGGAGACACCAACCCGAATGGATGGACCTGGAACGGTCGTGGCAAGGGTTCGGTCAGCGGGGTCTATCTGGGCAGCAACTTGTTGACAAAAGACAAGGTCGTCATGGGCGTCGAAGCAGATTTGGGATATGCAAATCTGCGCGACGAGGGATCAGAGCTGTATGCTGGTGTGCCTGATTCAGAGTGGCTCTACGGTTGGAAAAGTGGCCTGCAAGGATCGCTGCGGGCCCGCGTTGGCGTCATGGCAGGCAATGCCCTGTTTTACGTCACGGGCGGCATCGCTATGGGCCGGCAAACTTTTAACGTATATGACGACGCCTCAAACACCAATTTCGAAAGCCACAAGAATACGATGGTCGGTGGCACGGTTGGCGCGGGCGTTGAATATGCCCTTTCAACACATGTGACCGCGCGCATCGAGTATCGCTACACTGATTTCGGCAAAGTGAGTGTGACGCCGAATAACGACGGGTATGACGGCGATTACACTGATAAGCATGGAGTCACGCAGGAAAGCCTGACGGTCGGTGTCGCCTACCGGTTCTGAGACGGATCTTTGACGACCTGCCATTGAGCACGCGCGGCTTTGGCGATCTACCGTTCCCTGCGCGGATGATCCCCGCAGGGAACACGCGGCACCCCGCGCGCTTGGCGGGCCGAGTTGAACCCCTCTTTCCCGTGGTCGTCTTGGCGGACTGCGTTGCCCAGCATCTCGATATCCCGCAGTGTGGGACCTGGCGGGCGGGGGGCATCGGATGATCTCCTCCGTCTTGGTGCCAACCACCGCTTGGGATCGCATCTGCCCCCCCCCCACCCGCGTTCCCGGCGCGATCAACCCGCCACACCGCCCCTTGGAGTGCCGTCGCAATCGCAGCGCAGCGCCGGGCCATGACCTGCATGGCGGCAGTCTCATCCGCCGCCGCCATGGGTCTGCGCGGGAAGACCCGGCCGCCCCGGCCCCTCGACGCTTGCCGAAGCCGGGGGATTTGGGGTTGCCCGGCATCGAGACACCCCTGCGCCCGGATCACGCCAATGAAGCTGGACGGTTCGCAATCCGCGGTATCATGGCTGCCGGTGAGGCAGACGGCCTTTGCGGAAGAACCCGTGGTGTCTCTCAGGCCAGAAGCGCCTCGGCCATGCGGCTGGCCAAGGCTGTGAAGCGGGTCTGACGGGCCTCCGCGCCCGGTTCGGACAGGCGCGGGACGATCCAGCCGACGTAGGTGAAGGCGCGGATCGCCTGAAACAAGGGCAGGGCGGTGAGGTCGATGTCGCGGCTGGCGAGATAGCCTTGGGTGAAGGCCTGTTGCAGCGGTTCGGGGTCGGGTTCGCGCAGGATGAAGTTCAGGACGGTGGCCATGTCGAACAGCCGATGGCCAAATCCGCCGTCATCAAAGTCGATCAGATGCGGGCCGCCGGGGCCGATCAGGACGTTCTCCTGCACGAGATCGGCATGGATCAGGCCATAATCGGGTGCGGGCAGGGCCGCCAACATCCGTGCCGCCTTGTCCCGCGCCCGGGACATCAGGGCGGCTTGCCCAGGCGTCAGGCGCGGGTTTTCCCAGAACCGGCCCCACAAAGGGGCCTCGCCCAAGAGGCCCTCGGCGTTCCAGGCATGACGCTGGAACTGTGACGGTGGGGTCCAGTCATCGCTTTTCAGGTGCAGGTTTGCCATGGCCTGCCCAAGGGCGCGGTAGGCCGCCAACCCGTCGATCATGGGGTTCAGCCGCCCGAGGGTCGCCATAGGCACGCCGTCAAGCCAGCCCAGAACATCTACGATCTGGCCATTGATCTGCTGACAAAGCGCGCCGTCGAGCGCGGGGTGGGGGCGGGGAACGCTGAGGCCGCGGGCCTCAAGTGCAGCCATCCAGTCGAGTTCGGACAACAGTTCCGCCTTGGATCGCATGCCTCGGCGATGCAGACGCAGCGCGAGGGGTGGGGTGGCAAAGATGCGGTATACTTGGTTCTCGCGATGGGCCACCAGCGTCGTGGAGTGGCCGGACAGTCCCCACAGCGTCAGGGCTTTGCCGACCGTGTCAGTCATGGGCGGGGGCCATGTCGGTCAAGATGGCGTTCAGCCCGTGCAGAATCTGGCCGGCAGCGGCGCTGGAGCAGGGCAGCATCAAGGTCACCGCCCCGGCAATCGGGTGACGATTGCCGACCGGCTTGCCCCTGCCGACGACGTCAGCCTGCGCCACGGCGGTGGTGTTGCCTTGATAGGGAAGGTCAGCGGGGGCCACAGCTTTATCCCGGCGGTCTAGGGGTCGGTGTACTTGTCCAAAGCATGTAGTGAATTGTCATGCCCGATGCCAGACCCGCGAACGCCGGCAAAGGGCGGTGCCCTCGGTGCCGCCACAGGTGTTCACATCACCACCCGGGTCTTGATGTCCCGGATCATCCGACATGCACGTGAGAGGTTGCCGGTCCGGATTCCCAAGGTCGGACCATGATCGTTGACGGTGGCCAGCGCCAGGTCCGCAGTGGTGAAGGGGATGGCTTTGGGGACCTTGACGGCAGGGTTCCCCGCCCCTTCGGAACGGATCGCCGAGACCTTGAACCCGGTCAAACCGACAAAGCAGAACAGGAGGCCACGGGAGGGAGTGCCAGAGGGGATCTGGCTCCCGGTGAAGGGCTGCCGGTTCAGGCCCGCCGCCGCACCTCTGGGTGAGAGGGTGGTGTGCAGGTCGACGAGGATGGCGAATTGCTGAAGCACCAGCCCCGTCGGCAGCTTGGCCCATGGGTCCACCTGCCGACAGCAACGACGGCCACGATGGCGATGGCCGTGAAGCTCCTGACAGATCACGGCAGGGTCAAACGCCAGCCGCCGAGACCACCGGAAACGGAATCGCCCCCACCGCGAGCGCGTTCTTGCGCGGTGGGTTGGGGTCGTCCCCCATGTTGCATACTCCGGTGCATCGCGACACGTGTCAGGCGTCTCTCCCGCTCTTGTCACTTTGGGCGCTGGCCCGCGCTGTTCGTCGGCCAAGTGACCAATTCCATCAACCGATGGTTTGAATTTAGATTGACGGGGCCGAGCGCTTTCGGTCACCTGATGTGGCGACGGGGGCGGCGTGCTGCCTGATCTGCAAGCACGGCACGGAACAGGGCCCAATGGGAACCAACTCGAAAGCCCTGTCTTTGGCGGAGCCTTTCACCCGCGCCCAGCCAAGTATCGGCCTGTCCGACCTTGACCGGATGACGGGTGTCAACAAGGCCACCTGCTGTTGTCTGATCTCCGAACGGGTCGAGCCCGGGCTGGTCGAACCAATCTCCGGATCGCGCGAATACCGGATCGGCCCGGCCGTCTTGCGGCGGGTCGCCCTGCGCGCGGCCGCGGTAAACTTGCGTGGTCTCGCCATGCCCATCCTGCAGCGTCTGGCCAAGACCACTGCAGAGACGGCGCATCTGTCGCATTTGGAGGGCGGCGCGCTCGCCTATGCCTATTCCGCTGCCCCCGCGATGAAGGTGATGATGGAGGATGCCGAAGTGCTGCCCTTTCGTGCCACCGCTTCCGGCCTTGCCGCACTTGCCCACATGACTCCATCCTTGGCCGAGGCTATCCTGTCGCAGCCCTTGGCCCCGGTCCCCAAATCGCCGCCCATGCGGGCCTCCGAAGTCCTGCGCCTCGGCCAAGCTCGCACCGCCAACACGTTCGAGGCGGATGTCGCGAGCCTTGCCCTGCCGCTGTTGGACGCGCACGGCGTGGTGTCGGGTGCCATCGCCTTCGCCGCACCGGTCACGGGCACGGGGCCCGTCGTCGCGGCCAGAACCCTAACCGCCTTGAGTGCCGCCGCGCGCAAGGCGATGGCAGGCTGGGGCGGACAGATCCAATCCGAACTCGACGCGCTGTGGCGCCAAACCCAAGAGGCAACCCCATGAAGGACGACAATTACATCAAGGCCAACAACGCACGCAGCCTGTGGCATCCGATGACCGCGCCGTCCGACAGCCTGAAGAACCCGCCCGCCATCATCGTCGGCGGTGCTGGCACGCGGATCACCGACATCGACGGGCATGAGGTCGTCGACGGGGTGGGGGGGCTTTGGAACGTCAACCTCGGCTACTCCTGCCAGCCGATCAAGGACGCCATCGCGGCCCAGCTTGACCGCCTGCCCTACTATTCGATCTTCCGTGGCACCTCGAACGACGCCGTGATCGAGCTGTCGGAGGAGTTGCGCAAGTTCTTCGAGCCCGATGGCCTGAGCCGCGCCTTCTATACGTCGGGCGGAGGGGACTCGGTGGAAACCGCCCTGCGCCTGTCGCGCCAGTACCACAAGATCAAGGGTGAACCCGCCCGCACCAAGTTCCTGAGCCTCAAGAAAGGCTACCACGGCACCCATTTCGGCGGCGCTTCGGTCAATGGCAACGCCAACTTCCGCACGGCCTACGAGCCCCTTCTGCCCGGCTGCTTCCATATCCCCGCGCCGTTCCCCTACCGCAACCCCTTCAACGAAACCGACCCCGAGAAGCTGGCGCAACTCTGCCTGCAATCCTTGGAGGACGAGATCGCCTTCCAATCCCCCAGCACCATCGCCGCCTTCATCATGGAGCCGATCCTTGGCGCGGGCGGTGTCATCCCGCCGCATCCCTCTTTCATGCCCGGCGTCGCCGCTCTCTGCCGCAAGAACGGCATCCTCCTGATCGCCGATGAGGTGATCACCGCCTTCGGTCGCACCGGGGCTTGGACCGGAAGCCGCCTCTGGGGCGTGAAGCCCGATTTCGCCTGCACCGCCAAGGCCATCACCAACGCCTACTTCCCCTTCGGCGCGGTGATGATCGCAGAAGGCGTGGCGGAAGTCTTCGAGGCGGACGAGACTGGCAAGGCCGCCATCGGCCATGGCTATACCTATTCGGGCCACCCGGTCGGAGCCGCCGCAGCCCTCGCCTGCCTTGCCGAGACCCAGCGGCTCAACGTCAAGGACAACGCCGCCGCCCGCGGGGCGCAGATGCACGCGGGCCTGTCGGCCCTGAAGGACAAGCACGAGGTGGTGGGTGATGTCAGAGGCGGGTATGGCTTGATGCATGCCGTCGAACTCGTCGGCGACCGGACCAGCAAAACCCCGGTGGACAAGGCCGTGCCCGGCCGGGTGCAGGCCGCAGCCTACAAGGCCGGGGCGATGATCCGGGTCTCCGGCAACACGATCATCCTCTCCCCCCCGCTGATCCTGTCAGACGCCGACGTCAACGTCATCCTGTCCGCCATCGACGCTGGTCTGGCCGCGATATGAGCGATCATGTCATCCTGCTGGGCACCAAAGGCGGGCCTGCGA
This sequence comes from Paracoccaceae bacterium, assembly GCA_947453525.1. Lineage (GTDB taxonomy): Bacteria > Pseudomonadota > Alphaproteobacteria > Rhodobacterales > Rhodobacteraceae > Stagnihabitans. Next base: position 6,931 of record CANGHD010000077.1, read on the forward strand.
TAAGGCACGGCTCGCCCATGCCGACCTCGTCCCTGCTGCGCCTCTCGGGGCAAAACATCGTGGTCGATTGCGGGCTGGGGGTGACCCGCGGGCTGGTCGATCAGGGTTTTCACTTGAAGGACCTTGGCCTCATCGTCATCACCCACCTGCATTCCGATCACTATCTGGAACTCGGGCCCTTGCTGCACACGGCCTGGACCGCAGGCCTGAAGACGCCGGTGCAGATCCATGGCCCGACCGGGCTCAGGCGCTACTGGGAGGGCTTCCTCGTCTCGATGGCCGAGGACATCGCCACCCGCATCGAGGATGAGGGCCGCCCGGACTTCGCCGCGCTGGTCACCCTTAAGCCGCTTATGGCGGGCGATACGGTGACCCTTGGACCCATCACGCTGGACACCATCGCCAGCCTCCATCCGCCCTTGCTGGAAAGCCTGTCGCTGCGGTTCCGCACCGCCCATAAAACCGTGGTCTTCTCCGGCGACACCGCGCCGAACCCGGCGCTGGCCCTCTTCGCTGCGGGTGCCGACCTTCTGATCCACGAGGCCATGCTTGACGAGGCCCTGATCCCACTCGCCGCCCGCGTCGGAAACGGCGATGGCCGCCTGCTCTTGCACCTGCGCCGCTCGCATACCGCGGCCGGCGATGCCGCCCAGACCGCGACCGAGGCCGGGGTCAAGGCGCTGGCGCTGCACCATCTGATCCCCTGCGATGACCCCGACTATGACGAAAGGGACTGGCGCGAAGCCGTCGCCCCCTTCTTCGGCGGCACGCTTTACGTGGGCAAAGATGGGATGAAGATCCCTGTCTGACATCGCGCAAAGCAGCAGCCGACCCTGCCGCTCCGCTCAGGATCTGACAGGGTCATACCGCCGCGCATCCCCTCGATCGGGTGGATGACGGACCCCGACGGCACGGTCGGCCCCACCCCGGCCCGCTGACGATACAACGTCAATTGGTTGGCCAGCCGTGCGATCCGCGAACCCCTGGCCGCCCATCAGAACGCCCGTACCCGGCGGCGCGATGTCGAGCAGCGATTGCATCACCTTGAAGACCCGCTCGGTCTTCCAGCCAATCATCCATCGCCCGGTCGCATGGCGGGCGGGGAAAAACTCCACCGGCACGGCGCAGGCGCCGCCCATCGTCATCCACGGATGCTCCGCCACCGGCAAGCCGGTCTTGCACGGCGTCTTGTCCGCCAAGCACAAGCCGGGCATCGGCGATCTGCTCTGGCATCGCCGTCGCAGCGCCTTGCACGAAACCGTGTTGTGCTAGACGCCAAACCCCTCCGCCTCAGTCTTCACGCCATGAGTGGGGACAGAAGTGGTGAAAGTCGAGATATGGGCCACGATCTTGCGGAAGCTGCAGATCATTCGCGCGGCACAATCTCGCTGCCCCACCTCGGGGTTGACCCGTGCCGGGACCGCACTGTCATCCGGGTGCGCCGCACTGGCAAATGCCAACAGCCACAGCCCGCTGGCGCAGTCCCAGTTCTGGCCATGCCCAACGTTGACCTTGGTGTGACGCACCCATCGCCCGCCGAATTGACCGAGTGTCCGACGGTCAGGTCAGGCATGGGCACCGCCTTATGCTGAACATGAAGGGCAAATGAGTCCCGCGAGACAAGGCACCTTGGCGGGTCGGTTTGCTTGAATTGGCTCAAGCCCTGTGGCAGGTCAAACGGATGACCAAGCCCGACCTTCCCGCCAACAGCCGTCCGGACGACAGCTTTGCCGCGCAGCGGTCTTTGCCGGTGTCCCTGCTGGGCGCGCGCGAGGCGTTGTGGAGCCACTTCTGCCCGATGCTTGGGGGCCAAGGCGCCAGAAGGCCGCGATCATCTGCGGCGCGCCAGCCCCGTTCGGACCGCGGCTCCGCCGAGGTGGAGGGTCGCTTCCGCAAGGGCAGGGTGGAAGATCTGATCGACCTGCCGGACGCCCCGACCCAACTGAAAGCCTGACCATGCAAATTGCAGACCAGAATGATTTCTGACCCGCCCACCGACGTGGCCCTCGTCCTCGGGGCGGCCGTCTGGTCCGGCGGAAGAGCCTCACCGACGCTGGCGCGGCGTGCGCTGAAGGGCGCCGACCTCGTGCTGTCGGGCAAGGCCAACGCGATCGTCGCCTGTGGCGGGCTTGGCAGGCATGGCCCGTCCGAGGCGCAGGTCATCAAGGACATCTGCATCGCCGCCGGCGTGCCTGCGGCGTGCATCCATCTGGAAGACCGCTCCACCACCACCGCAGAAAACATCCGCTTCGCCTTACCGATTCTCACCGCGCTCGGATCCCGGCGCGTGCTCGTGGTGACCGACCGATACCATTCCCTGCGCGCCATCCTGATCGCCCGCAGGTTCGGTTTGAACGCCGTGGCCCAATCCACGACCCTGGAGGGCAGCACCCCGCGCCGCATCGCCTATGCCTATCTGCGCGAGGCCTTCGCCCTCGCCAAGTTCTTCGTCACCGGCCTGTTCAACCGTTAACGAACGACCGTCACGTCAACGTAATCGCCGCGCCCGCCGTGGCCATAGATCGTTACATAGACCGTGGCCCCGCCGTGCAGGATGTCGCGCGCTGCAGCCGCCTCGATGGAGCCGTTCATTACCATCTGTTCCATCGCCGCACGATTGTTCACATTCGAGAAAAACGGGTCGCCTTCATCACCGCGTTGCCGGATCTTGAACTTGTGGTAGTTTGCGCGGTCCTGCCGCAGCACCTGCCACGGCTCGGTCAGCCGTTCGCCTTGCGAATTGTACAGATCATCCTCGCCGATATACGCCGCATAAGATCCTACGACCTCCTGCGCCCGTGCCGAGCCCGACAGGCTGACGAAAGCCCCCACGCAAGCCGCCAAGACAAATCTTCCCATAGCGTTCCTCCCGCCGTTCGATGCCTTCCTTATCATGGGTCATCTTCATATTGCGCAAGGCGGAAGTGCTTCGGTCTTTTCCGATTCCAACCGAAGTCCACGTTTCAGCGCAAGACCTGCCGCAACTCGGCCTGCACCTGCAAAAGGGCCGGCAGATAGCGCGCGGGCAGGCTGGCCGCATCCTCTCCGCGCACCGGCAGCCCCAGATTAAGCGCCGCCACCACCAGTCCCCTTGCATTCAGGACCGGCACGGCGATGGAGCGAAGGCCAAGTTCCACCTCTTCGTCATTGACCGAAAACCCCTGCGCCCGCACCAGCGCCAACCGGTCCAGCACGGCGCCCACTTCCGTCACCGTCCGCGCCGTCCGCGCCAGCAAGGGCCGCCGCGCCAACCTCTGCCGCGCCTCGTCCTGGGACAAAGCCGCCAGCAGCACCCGCCCCATCGAGGTGCAGAACGCCGGCAACCTTGATCCCGGCATCAGCGCAATCGACATCACCTTGCGCTGCGCCGCCCGCGCCACATAGACGATCTCATCCTCGTCCAGAATGGAGACCGAGGAACTTTCCCCCAAAGCCTCCGACAGCCTGTCCAGAGACGGCTGCACCATCTGTGGCAGAGGCATGGTCGCCAGACAGGCCGTCCCCAGCCGCAGGACCCTCGGCGTCAGGGTGAAGAACTTGCCATCATACTCCGCATAGCCCTGTTGCGCCAAAGTCAGCAGACAACGCCGGGCGGTCGCCCGATCGAGCCCCGACGCCACCGAGACCTCGGCAATCGACTGCCGGGGCCGATCCGCCGTGAAAGTCTCGATCACCGCCAGCCCCTTGGCCAGCCCTGACATCGTATCCCGCTCACTGATCATGGCATTCCGTGCGCTATGGTAACAAAGTTCATATACCGCACAAATCCACTGGACGCAAACCCCGCGCAAGCCTAACCCTGCCGCCAAAGGAGACCTTCATGGACAAGACCATTCCCACTTTGGCCGAGGCTGTCGCCGGGATCGGCGACGGGGCCACCGTGATGATCGGCGGCTTCGGCGGCTCTGGCGCGCCGATTGAACTGATCCACGCCCTGATCGACCGCCATGTCGCGACCGGCCATCCCACCGGCCTGACCGTCATCAACAACAACGCCGGCAATGGCCATGTCGGCCTTGCTGCTCTGATTGAACACGGCATGGTCAAGAAGCTGATCTGCTCGTTCCCGCGCTCCGCGGATCCGGTGGTCTTCACCGAGATGTATCTGGCCGGCAAGATCGAACTGGAACTGGTCCCGCAGGGCACCCTGGCCGAGCGCATCCGCGCCGGTGGCGCCGGTATCCCTGCCTTCTACACCCCCACCGCCTATGGCACCGACCTTTCCCACGGCAAGAAGATCGAGGAGTTCGACGGCAGGCCCTACGTGCAGGAACGCTGGCTCAAGGCCGATTTTGCCCTGATCAAAGCCCATGTCGGTGACACCCACGGCAACCTGACCTACCGCGCTGCCGCCCGCAATTTCAACCCACTGATGGCCACGGCAGCAAAGCAAACGATCGTTCAGGTGTCCCATCTGGTCCCCCCCGGCACCATCGACCCCGAGACCGTCATCACCCCCGGCATCTTCGTCCAATCCGTGGTTCAGGTGACAAACCCCCAACAAGAAGAAGTCCTCAACCGGGCGAAAGCGGTGTATCCATGACCAAACTCTCCAACGCCCAGATCGCCTGGCGTGCGGCGCAAGACATTGAAGACGGCGCCTATGTCAACCTCGGCATCGGCTTCCCCGAGATGGTGGCCCAGTACCAACCCCCGGGCCGTCAAGCCATCTTCCACACCGAAAACGGCATCCTCGACTTCGGCCCCTCTCCCGCCGTCGGCGCGGAAGACTGGGATCTGATCAACGCTGGCAAGAAGGCCGTCACCCTCAACCCGGGCGCGGCCTTCTTCCACCACGCCGACAGCTTCGCCATGGTGCGCGGCGGTCATCTGGACGTGGCCATCCTCGGCGCCTACCAGGTCGCCCAGAACGGCGACCTCGCGAACTGGAGCGTCGGTGCCAAAGGCGTTCCGGCGGTCGGCGGTGCGATGGACCTCGTACACGGCGCCAAGCGCGTGGCGGTGATCACCGAGCATGTCACCAAGGACGGCAAACCCAAACTGCTGGCCGCCTGCACCCTGCCGCTGACCGGCGTTGCTTGCGTGACCCGCATTTACACCAGCCTCGCGGTGATCGACATCGTGGATGGCCATTTCGTCCTGCGGGAAAAGCTGGCATCCCTCACCTTCGACGACCTGCAATCCCAGACCGGCGCCCCCCTCCACCTCGACGGTCCCGTGCAAGACCTGACCGTACCGGAGCTATCATGACCGCCCAGAATACGAATGACGTCTTCATCTGCGACTACATCCGCACCCCCATCGGGCGCTTTGGTGGCTCTCTGTCGTCAGTCCGCGCCGATGACCTCGGAGCCATCCCCCTGCGCGCCCTGATCGCCCGCAACCCCGGCGTGGATTGGGAAGCCATCGACGACGTCATCTTCGGCTGCGCCAATCAGGCGGGCGAGGACAACCGCAACGTCGCCCGCATGTCCTCCCTTCTGGCCGGCCTGCCGGTCAAAGTCACCGGCACCACCGTCAACCGCCTCTGCGGCTCCGGCATGGACGCCGTCCTGATCGCCGCCCGCCAGATCAAGGCCGGCGAAGCCAGCCTGATGATCGCCGGCGGTGTGGAATCCATGTCCCGCGCCCCCTTCGTCATGCCCAAAGCCGACACCGCCTTCTCCCGCAATGCCGAGATCTACGACACGACCATCGGCTGGCGCTTCGTCAACCCCTTGATGAAGCAGCAATACGGCGTCGACTCGATGCCCGAAACCGGCGAGAACGTGGCCGAAGACTTCCACATCTCGCGCGAGGATCAAGACGCTTTCGCGCTTCGCTCCCAGGCCAAAGCCTCCGCCGCCCAAGCCAACGGCCGCTTCGCGCAGGAAATAACCCCCGTCACCATCCCGCAACGCAAGGGCGAAGCCCTCGTCATCACACAAGACGAACACCCCCGCGCCACCACCATCGAAGCCCTGGCCAAACTCGGCACCCCCTTCCGCAAGGGCGGCACAGTCACCGCAGGAAACGCTTCCGGCGTCAACGACGGTGCCGCCGCCCTGATCCTCGCTAACGCCGAGGCCGTCGCCAAATTCAACCTCAACCCCATCGCCCGCATCCTCGGCGGTGCCACCGCAGGCGTCCCCCCGCGCATCATGGGCATCGGCCCCGCCCCAGCCTCACAAAAGCTGATGCAGCGCCTTGGCCTCACTCCAGCCGACTTCGCCGTCTTCGAACTGAACGAGGCCTTCGCCTCCCAAGGCCTCGCCACGCTGCGCCAACTGGGCATCGCCGATGACGACAAACGCGTGAACCCGAACGGCGGTGCCATCGCCCTCGGCCACCCCCTCGGCATGTCCGGCGCCCGCATCACCGGCACGGCGGCCCTGCACCTGACGTCAGGCCAGCGCTCGCTCTCCACCATGTGCATCGGAGTTGGCCAAGGCATCGCAATAGCGCTGCAAGCGGTCTAAGGTAGGGTGGGCCGTTGGCCCATGCGCCCTAACCTTGCCGCACCACCCAATCCAGCAGCCGCGTCGGCAACAGCCGGCGCGCCAGTCCGGCGATATGGGTCGGCAAGGTCACATAATACCGTGCCCTTGGCCGCCTGCTCTCCACAGCATGGATCAGCGCCCGGGTCACTGCCGCAGGCTCCAGCTGGAAAGCGTCCTTCTTGTTCGACGTATCGTAGAGCCGCTCCCGGAACCGCGCATAATCCGCCGCCCTCGCCGAATTCCGCCAGTCAAACCACCGCTCGAAATGCGTCTGCGCATTGACCCTGATCTTCGTGCCAATCGGCCCCGGCTCGATCAGAACCACGTCAATGCCGGTGCCCCGCATCTCCATCCGCAAGACGTCGCTCAACCCCTCCAGCGCAAACTTGGTCGCCACATAGGCCCCGCGCCACTCTGCGCCCACAATCCCCAGCACGGAGGAGCAATTCACGATCCGGCCCGCGCCTTGGGCCCGCATCATCGGCAGCACCCGCCGCGTCAGGTCGTGATAGCCGAACAGGTTCACCTCGAAGATCGCCCGCAGCGCCCCCCTCGGCAAATCCTCCACCAGCCCCGGACAGGCGAAGGCCCCGTTGTTGAACAAGGCATCCAGCCGCCCGGCCCGCACTTCAACCTTCGCCACCGCCGAGGCAATCGAACCCTCGTCGGCGTAATCCAGCGGGAAGCTTTCGAACCCCTCGGCCTGCAACCGCGCGCAATCCTCCGGCCTGCGGCAGGTGGCAAACACCCGCCAACCCCGCGCCTTCAAGCCATGAGCCGCGTCATAGCCAATTCCGCTGGAGCATCCCGTGATCAAGATCGTGCGCATGGTCCGCCCTGTGTTTGCCTGCCGCAGACCTAGCAGAACGCCGCAGACTGGAAAGCCATTCCGCCCGCTATTCGCGCAACAACCTGGCCGCGACCCAGCCCTCACCGCGCCCATCGACCCGGATCCGCACCCAGCCGGGGATCGAGGTCGCATCGATCACCATCACCGCATCCCCGCCGCTCAAATCGCCGATCACGGCAAACTCCCGCCCCGGCCCGGCCCGGACCGAGGCACCACCGGGCACCTGCATGAGCTTGATCGCGGCCAATTGCGGGGCCGGCTGGGCAGGCAGGGCAGAAGAATCGGCCAGTACCGCATCGGGAAGGGCCGGGTCGGGCAGGCCCGCGCCCTGCGCCGTGACCCCATTCCCGGCCGAGGCCACGGCGACCGCCTGCATCACGCGTTGCGCCGGAATGAAAACGGGCCTCGCCTCCCGTGCGGCGGCCACGGCAACCGTCGCCGCGCGGGGCGGGTTGATGAACTGGCCATGGTCCGCGCCAAGGAACCACAGCCCCATAAACAGAAACGCGGCCAACGCCGCCAACAATCGAATCACAATGCCACCCAGCAACCCGTCAACCTGTCAACCCAGATTTTACCACGGACCTTGCAGCACAAAGCTAACAAACCTGCCGCGCCCGCCCCGGCGAAATCGCACTGGACCGTCCGGCCCCGCCGCACTACAGAAAGCCCATGTCCGATACGCCCACCGATCTGCCAGACGATCTGCCTGACGACGCACCCGTCGCGGCCCCCGAGCCCACGACCCGCAGCGAGCCCTTGGCCCGCGCGATTGGTGAGCGTTATCTGACCTATGCGCTTTCGACGATCATGCACCGCGCCCTGCCGGATGCCCGCGACGGGTTGAAACCGGTCCACCGCCGCATCCTATACGCCATGCGCGAACTCCGGCTCTCCTCGACCGGCGGCTTTCGCAAATCGGCCAAGATTTCCGGCGACGTGATGGGCAACTACCACCCGCATGGCGACGCCGCGATCTATGACGCGATGGCCCGCCTCGCGCAGGATTTCAACGTCCGCTACCCCTTGGTCGATGGCCAGGGCAACTTCGGCAACATCGACGGCGACAACCCCGCCGCCGCCCGCTACACCGAAGCGCGGCTTACGGCAGTGGCTGAAGCCCTGATGGAGGGGCTGACCGAAAATGCCGTCGACTTCCGCCCGAACTACGACGGCACGCTCGAGGAACCGGTGGTCATGCCCGCCGCCTTCCCGAACCTGCTGGCCAATGGGTCCTCTGGCATCGCCGTCGGCATGGCCACCAACATCCCGCCGCACAATCTGGATGAACTGATCCAGGGCTGCCATGCCCTCCTTGCCAACCCCGATACCACCGATGACCACCTCGTCACCCTGATCCCCGGCCCCGATTTTCCCACCGGCGGCATCATCGTGGAAACCCGCGCCACCATCCTCGACAGCTACCGCACCGGCCGCGGCTCTTTCCGCACCCGCGCCCGCTGGAACATTGAAGACCTTGGTCGCGGCATGTGGCAGATCGTCGTCACCGAAATCCCCTATCAGGTCGCCAAATCCAAGCTGATCGAGCGTCTGGCCGAACTGGTGAACCTGAAAAAGGTCCCGCTCCTCGCCGATGTGCGCGACGAATCGGCCGATGACATCCGTATCGTGCTGGAACCCCGCTCCCGCACCGTCGATGCCGACCAGCTGATGGCCGCCCTGTTCCGCAATTCGGAACTGGAATCCCGCTTCAGCCTCAACATGAACGTGCTGATTGACGGCAAGGTGCCGAAAGTCTGCTCGCTCAAAGAGGTGCTGCGCGCCTTCCTCGACCACCGCCGCGATGTCCTGAAACGCCGCTCCCAGCACCGCGTCGACAAGATCGACGCGCGCTTGGAGATCCTCGAAGGCTTCCTGATCACCTTCCTGAACCTCGACCGCGTCATCGACATCATCCGCTATGATGACGACCCCAAGCGGGCCTTGATGGCCGAGAACTGGAAGAAGAAGCACAAGCGCGCCGCCTCCGAAGCCGCCTATGTCCCGCCCGGCGAGGGTCCCGGCCAGCTGAGCGACGTGCAGGCCGAAGCCATCCTCAACATGCGCCTGCGCTCTCTACGCCGTCTGGAAGAGATGGAGCTGATCGCCGAGCGGGACGCCTTGGTGAAGGAACGCGCCGACCTTGCAGCACTTCTCGCCTCCGACCAAGCCCAATGGCAGCGCATCGGGAGCGAGCTGGACGATATCCGCAAGGCCTTCGGCAAGGGCACCAAACTCGGCGCCCGCCGCACCACCTTCGCCGAGGCCGGCGAGACGATCGAGATCACCGCAGACTCAATGATCGAACGCGAACCGATCACCGTGATCTGCTCCCAGATGGGCTGGATCCGCGCGCTGAAAGGCCATGTCGACCTGACCATCGACCAGAAGTTCAAGGACGGCGACGCCGCCCGCTTCGCCTTCCATGCCGAGACGACCGACAAGATCCTGATCATCGCCGCCAATGGCCGTTTCTTCACCCTGACCGGCGTGAACCTGCCCGGCGGGCGCGGCATGGGCGAACCTGTCCGTCTGATGGTGGACCTGCCCAACGACACCGCCATCATGGACCCGATGATCTTCCGCCCCGGTGAAAAGCTCCTGCTGGCCTCCTCGGCAGGCGACGGGTTCATCGTGACCTCCGACGAAGTCCTCGCCCAGACCAAAGCCGGCAAGCAGGTCCTGACCCTGGCCGAGGGTGCCAAAACCGCCGTCTGCCGCCGCGTGCAGGGTGATCATGTCGCCGTCGTGGGCGAGAACCGCAAGGTCCTGATCTTCCCGCTGGCTCAGGTGCCGGAAATGACCAAGGGCAAGGGCGTGCGCCTGCAAAAGTACAAGGACGGCGGGTTGTCGGATGCCACGACCTTCACGCTGTCGCAGGGTCTCACCTGGAAAGACCCCGCAGGCCGCACCCGCACCGAAACCGACCTGCTGATGTGGCAGGGCAGCCGCGCCGGAATCGGAGCGATGGCGCCGCGCGGCTTCCCGCGCGACAACCGGTTCACCTAGAACCGGTCCGGCAAGGGGGCCGCCGGTCTTCTGGCAAGGCAGGCAACATCTCCGGCTCAGCCGCCAATCAGCTTGCAGTTCAGCACATGCTCGGCCGCGCCCAGCACTTTCACGCTGTCATCCACGATGTCGCAATCCAGAATGTTGTCCTCACTGGTGAAGCGTGCCGAGAAGATGTTCAC
>CANGHD010000078.1 GCA_947453525.1 Paracoccaceae bacterium
CTTCGCCATCGGCATCACCTCATGGATGTCCTCGGCCCGGATCGTGCGGGGTCAGGTGCTGGCGCTGAAGGAACGCGAGTTTGTGCTGGCAGCGCGGTCCATCGGAACGCCAAACCTGCGGCTGATCGTCCGGCATATCCTGCCCAACGTGATTTCTCCCGTTATGGTGGCGGCGACCCTGGGGATTGCCGGGGCGATCATCACGGAAAGTGTCCTCAGCTTTCTGGGACTTGGCTTTCCGCCGGATTTCCCGACCTGGGGCCGGCTGTTGTTTGACGGCGTCGATTACATGCAGCTTTATCCCAGCCGCGTGATGATCCCGGGTCTGGCAATTTCGTTGACGGTGCTGTCTGTCAACTATATCGGCGACGGTCTGCGCGATGCTCTGGACCCGCGCATCCGCGGGCGCTGAACGAAGCAGGAGGGATCACAGCCCCTGCGCCCCCGTGGGTTATCCATAGATAGATGGAATCGGGGTGCGGGGGGGTTAATGCATCGCCTGCCTGATCCGGCGGATGGCGAGCCAGACGCCGAGGATGACAAGCGGGGTCAGCAGGGCCATCGCGACGGGCTTTTCGATGCCCCAGACCTCGACCAAGGGGGCCGCGACGTAGGAGGCGAGACTGACGGCGTAGTAGCTGATCGCCACGACCGACAGGCCCTCGACCGTGTGTTGCAGGCGCAGCGCTAGGTCGGCGCGGCGGTCCATCGAAGCGAGGAGCTCCTGATTTTGCGCTGAGCGTTCGACGTCGACGCGTGTGCGCAGGAGTTCGGCGGCGCGTTGGGCGCGTTCGGCCATCGAACGCAGGCGGACTTCGGTGGATTTGACCGTGCGCATCGCGGGGTCATAGCGGCGCATCATGAACTCGCCGAAGCTTTGGCGGCCTTCCACCCGGACCTCGCGCAAGGCGTCGATCCGTTGGGTGACGATCGCCTCATAGGCCTTGGTCGCCCCGAAGCGGAACGAACTTTGCACGGCGAGGCTTTCCAGTTCGGAGGCGATGTTCAGAAGTTCATGCAGCACCGCCTCGGCCGGGCGGCCATCGGTGTCAAGGCCGGTGACAAGGGCAGAGAGGCGCGGGTCAAGCACGTTCAGCTGCCTCGTCAGGTCGCGGGCCGTGATCAGGCCCAGCATCGACATCGCGCGGTAGGTCTCGATCTCGCAGATGCGCTGGACGATGCGGCCGACGCGGCGCGCCCCGGTGCCGGGCTTAACGAAGATCGCAAAGCGCATGTGACCCGCTTGGTCGATGCGGAAGTCGCCCGCTACAAGAGCCGCGCCGTCGACGACATGGGCCACGGCGAGGCTCTCGGCCACGAACCAGTCTTCCAGCCGCGACAGCATCTCGGCCTCGGTCTCGGGTTGCATCTCGACCCGGATCAGGACCGAGGTGGCGCAGCGCCCCGGCGCCATGGCACGCCAGGCCTCGGGGAAGACCTCGGCCTCGAAGGGGTCGAAGGGGCGCGCGGACAGGCCCGGCGTAAAGGCGGAGTAGGTGACGAACTCGGTATGGCTTTCCCATTTCAGGTCCGACCGGCCAATCGGGCCTGAGTAATGCGTGGCATCGGGCTGCGGATGACTGGAGCCGTGGCGATCGAGCAGGGCCAGCAGATGGGCGCGGTCATTGGCGCGGTTGCGGGTGGCGCCGTCCTCTTCCATCAGGGCCACGAAGGCTGCCGTACAGGGCACCGTCAGCACCGGGAAGGGCCGGGCGTGCAACTCGTTCACAAGGGCATAGCGCAGGGGATGGTCGGTCAGGGTCATGGGCTCTCTCGGGATGCTCTTTGAACGATAGGCGTCGGACGGACTTGGTAAAGGCCAATGGCACGGCTTTGTCGAGGCCTGACAGTATACTTCCGTAGGCTGGCAAAAAAGTTGCAGGAACTGCGTAGGGCTTGGGCGCGGGCTGCGTAAGTCTGGGCAGAAGCGCAAAACAGGAGATTGCGATGATTGTAAGACTTTCGTTGACCGCCCTGCTGAGTCTAAGCTTGGCCGGGGCCGCCGAAGCCCGTGGCGTGACGGTGACCACGGGGAACGGGGGCAGCTATGTCCGCAGCGCCGGTTGCGCGCAAAGTGGTGGTCAGTTGAATTGCCAGGGCCACGCGACCGGGGCTGGCGGCAGGACCACCACACGCGACCGCAGCACCATGGCCACGGCGGGGCAGATCAGTTCCACCCTCGCGGGCACACGGGGGAATGGTCAGGGGTTCAGCCGCTCGGTTGTGGCCAAACATTAACCTTTGCCGGGGGGCGGCAGGCCTTGTAGGCTGGCCGAAAGGAGACCGAGGTGACCCAGCCCGCGCCCGCTGCCGAAGCTGTGGCGCTGATGCAGCGCATGGGTGGTGGTGACCGTCAGGCCTTGGCGCAGTTGATCGGGCTTTATGGTCGCGGGGTGCGCAGCTATTGCGCGCGGGTGCTGGATCAGCCGGGCGATGCCGAGGACGCAGCACAGGAGGTGTTCCTGCGGCTTTGGTCTTCGGCGCAGGGCTATGATCCGGCGCGGGCATCGGTGGCGACATGGACCTACCGGATCGCCTTGCGCCACTGCATCGACCGCAATCGCCGCGCCCGGGTGCGGCGGTTTCTCGGGCTCGCGGGCGACGCGCTCCCCGAGGCGGAAGACCCAAGACCGGATGCGCTGCGCGGGCTCGCCGCCCGGCAGGATTTGGCGATCGTGCGGCGGATCGTGGCGGACTTGCCGGACCGCCAGCGGCAGGCGCTGCTGTTGAAGGTGGTGGCCGAAATGGAAACGGCGGAGATCGCCGGGGTGATGGGCGCGGGGATAGGCGCGGTCGAGCAGCTTCTGGTCCGGGCGCGGGCGACGCTGCGGGCCAAGGCCGGGCTGGAATTGGAATGAAGGGGACAGAGATGGACAGGCGGAAGGAGCTTGAGGCGCAGTTTGGCCCGGACCCGGCGGATTGGCCGCCGCCCGCCGCCGGACCTGGGTCAGGCGGGGATTTTGGACGTCTGCAGGACGCCCTGACGGTGGCGGGGGATGAGACGGCGCTGGCGCAGGCTGTCATGACACGGCTGGCGCAGCCACCGGAGCGGGGACTTCTGGCGGATCTGCTGCCCGTCATCCTGCCGCCTCGGGTGGCGCTGGCGGGCTATGCCGGACTATGGGTGGCGCTTGCGGTTCTGGGCTATCAGGTGATCGGCGGCGCCTTGGGCGATCCGCTGCTGGCACTGGCCTTGGGCGAGGCGCCGGGATGGGAGATGCTGCAATGATCGGTTGGAAGACCATGACGCTGGCGGTGGTGCTGGCGGTTTCGCTTCTGGGCAACGCCGTGGCGGTCGGGGCCGGGCTCAGGGTCTGGCAGATGCGGCAGGCGTTTCTGGGCGACACCGCGACGATGACCCTGCCAAGGGTCGAGCGGCGGGCGCTGGTGCAGGCGCTGGTCCGCCATGAGGCGGAGATGCGTCCGGCGCTTGTGCAGGTGCAAACGGCCCGGCGAGATGCTGTGGAGGCCGTGCTGGCCCGGCCCTATGATGCGACGAAAGCCTCTGCCGCATTGGATGCCCTGCGCGGCGCCTTGGGAGAACTGATGCGGGAGGGCCAGATGGTGGTGCTTGCCGATTTGGACGCGCGCCACGGCCACTAGACGGCGCGATTTGCGAAGACATAGAGTGGGGTTGAACCCCACCCTACGCGATGTCTGGTAGGGTGGGGTTGTAACCCCACCCTACGGGATCAGGCGATCAGCGGCAGCAGCGCATCAAGGCTCTTCTTGGCGTCTCCATAGTACATCCGCGTATTCTCCTTGTAGAACAGCGGGTTCTCGATGCCAGAATAGCCGGTGCCCTGCCCGCGCTTCAGGACGATCACCGTCTTGGCCTTCCAGCACTCCAAGACCGGCATGCCGGCGATCGGGGAATTCGGGTCCTCTTGCGCCGCAGGGTTCACGATGTCGTTCGAGCCGATGACGATGGCGACGTCCGTATTGGGGAAGTCCTCGTTGATCTCGTCCATCTCCAGCACGATGTCATAGGGCACCTTGGCCTCGGCCAGAAGCACGTTCATGTGGCCGGGCAGACGGCCCGCGACCGGGTGGATGGCAAAACGCACGGTCTTGCCCTTGGCGCGCAGCTTGCGGGTCAACTCGCTGACCGCTTGCTGGGCTTGCGCCACCGCCATGCCATAGCCCGGGATGATGATGACCGAATCCGCATCATTCAGCACCGAAGCCACACCTTCGGTGTCGATGGAAACCATCTCTCCGGTGATCTCCATTGCCGGGCCGGACTGACCCCCAAAGCCGCCGAGGATCACCGACACGAAGCTGCGGTTCATCGCCTTGCACATGATATAGCTCAGGATGGCACCGGATGAGCCGACCAGCGCCCCCACCACGATCAGAAGGTCATTGCTCAACGAGAAGCCGATCGCCGCCGCCGCCCAACCAGAATAGCTGTTCAGCATCGACACCACGACCGGCATATCCGCGCCACCAATCCCCATGATCAGGTGGTAGCCGATGAACAAGGCCGCCAAGGTCATCCCGATCAGCGCCAGCGAGGAGCCGGTCATGATATAGACAACCAGCAGCACCAGCGAGATCAGCGCGGCCGAAGCGTTCAGAATATGCCCGCCCGGCAGCTTCTTGGCCTTGCCATCCACCTTGCCAGCCAGCTTGCCATAGGCAATCACCGAGCCGGTGAAGGTCACGGCCCCGATGAAGACACCCAGGAAGGTCTCGACCCGCAGGATGGTCAGTTCGACCGGGGATTTCTCGGCCAAAATCGCCGCGAAGCCGGTGAGCGCCGCACGGGCGGCCTCCTCCATTCCAGCGACCCGAGCGGCCTCGATATCGGCGTTGAAGCCGATGAACACTGCGGCCAGACCCACCAGTGAGTGCATGGCAGCGACCAGTTGCGGCATCTCGGTCATCTGCACGCGCCTGGCGGCGATGGCGCCAAGGACACCGCCTGCTGCCACCAGGGCGACCGAAAGGACGGTGAAAAGCGTGCCGGAGCCAGATTGCCCAAGCAGCGTTGCGACCACGGCCAATGCCATGCCGCCAATGCCATACCAGACCGCGCGCTTGGCGCTTTCCTGGCCCGATAGTCCGCCCAAGGACAGGATGAAGAGGACGGCTGCGACAACGTAGGCGGCCGGGGTGAATCCCAGGTGCATCGTGAAATCCATGTCTCTACCTCACGACTTCTGGAACATGGCGAGCATGCGGCGCGTCACCATGAAACCACCAAAGATATTGATCCCGGCCATGAAGACCGAGGCGGCTGCCAGCACGACGACGATCACCGACCCATTCCAAGGATTGGACCCAGCCCCCGAGCCGATCTGCATCAGAGCGCCAAGGATGATGATTGAGGAAATCGCATTGGTGACGGCCATGAGTGGCGTGTGCAGCGAATGGCTTACGTTCCAGATCACCGAGAAGCCAACATATACAGACAGCACGAAGACGATAAAGTGCGACATGAAGGCCGGAGGGGCAAACCATCCCGCCGAGAGCATCAGCGCTCCCGCCACGACCAGCAAGGTAACCTGCGTCCGGGTCTGCGCCTTGAACGCGGCCACTTCGTTGGCGCGCTTTTCGTCGCTGGTAAGTTCCTTGACCTTTTCCTTCGGCTTCTGCGCCGCGATGGCGGCAATCTTGGGCGGTGGTGGCGGCCATGTGATGGCACCATCCTTCGCGACCGTCGCGCCGCGGATCACGTCATCTTCCATGTTGTGGACGATGACTCCGTCTTTCTTGGGCGTCAGGTCCGTCAGCATGTGGCGGATATTGGTGGAATAGAGGGTGGAGGCCTGCGCGGCCATCCGGCTGGGGAAGTCGGTATAGCCGACAATCGTCACACCGTTGTCGCTGACGATCTTCTGATCCGGCACCGTCAGATCGCAATTGCCGCCCCGCTCGGCGGCCAGGTCGACGATGACCGAGCCGGGCTTCATCATGGCGACCATATCCGCCGTCCAGAGCTTTGGCGCCGGACGGCCCGGGATCAGCGCCGTGGTGATGACGATGTCCATGTCGGGTGCCAATTCGCGGAATTTCTTGAGCTGTGCCTCGCGGAACTCCGGCGAAGATGGGGCCGCATAGCCGCCGGTTGCCGCACCGTCCTGCGCCTTTTCGGCAAAGTCGAGGAAGACAAAGCTGGCCCCCATCGATTCAATCTGCTCAGCCACTTCCGGCCGCACGTCGAAGGCATAGACGATGGCACCGAGCGACACCGAGGTCCCGGTGGCCGCCAGACCCGCCACACCCGCGCCGACGATCAGCACCTTGGCCGGGGGCACCTTGCCCGCCGCCGTGACCTGACCGGTGAAGAAGCGGCCAAAGTTCGAGCCCGCTTCAATCACCGCCCGGTAGCCCGCGATATTGGCCATCGAGGACAAGGCGTCCATCTTCTGCGCCCGGCTGATGCGGGGCACCATGTCCATCGCCACAGCCGTCGCACCGCGCGCCTTGACGATCTCCAGCAAGTCCGGATTCTGCGCGGGCCAGAAGAAGCTGATCAGCGTCTGACCCTGCCGCAAGGCCCCGGCCTCGGACGTTTCAGGGCCGCGCACCTTGACCAGCACATCCGCCGCAGCCGCGACCGCCGCCGCGTCGGGCAGCACCCCGACCCCGGCCTTGGCGTAAAGTGCGTCCGAAAACCCGGCCTTAACCCCTGCCCCCGACTGGATCACGCATTCATGCCCCAACTTCTGTATCGCCAGCGCCGAGTCCGGTGTCATCGCCACGCGATTCTCACCCGGAAAAACCTCCGCCAATGCCCCGATCTTCAACGCCGCTCCCCCTCTTCTTCAGCCCAGGACCAATGGGCCGTTCACCGTTTTTCGGCATATCATGGCGGAAACCGGATGCAACCTTATCCTGCGCCGTCGCGTCACTTTCGCAAAGCTGCCATCAAGCGTCGGGAATGAACTGCCCGTTGTCGGGCAGGCCATATTTCAAGCTTAAAGGGAATAGGCAGTTTCAAGCTGCCCTGATCCGGGGTAACCTCTGGCAAAGGGAGAGCACCATGACCACCGATTTCGCCGCCACCAAGCGGCAGTTTCACCTGCCAGAAGGCGTGATTTATCTCGACGGCAACTCGCTGGGGCCCTTGCCGCTGGCAGCCACGGCCCGGGTGACAGAGACGGTCGTGGCCGAATGGGGGGAGTTGCTGATCCGGGGCTGGAACAAGGCCGGGTGGATGGACATGCCGTCCCGCGTGGGCGACCGGATTGCCAAGCTGATCGGGGCCGAACCGGGTCACGTGGTGATGGGCGACACGCTATCGATCAAGGTCTATCAGGCCTTGGCCTCGGCGTTGGAGATGTCCGACCGGCGGGTTATTCTCTCCGATACCGGCAATTTCCCGTCTGATCTGTACATGGCGCAGGGCCTGTGCCGGACCTTGGGCAGTGATTACGTGCTGAAAACCGTGGCCCCGGAAGGGGTGGTGGAAGCAATCGATGACTCGGTTGCCGTTGTGATGCTGACCGAGGTGGATTACCGCACCGGGCGGCGGCATGACATGGCGGCGCTGTCAGCGCGGGCGCATGCGGTGGGGGCGCTGATCATCTGGGATCTGGCGCATTCGGCGGGCGCTTTCCCAGTGGAGGTCGCGGCGGGGGGGGCCGATTTCGCGGTGGGCTGCACTTACAAATACCTCAACTCCGGCCCCGGTGGTCCGGCTTTCATCTACGTGGCCCCCCGTCATGCCGCAAAGGTACAGCCCGCGCTGTCCGGCTGGCTTGGCCACGAATCCCCGTTCGCCTTTGACCGCGACTATCGCCCTGGTGCCGGGATCGAGCGGATGCGTGTCGGCACCCCGCCGATCCTGCAACTTGCCGCCTTGGAGGCAGCGCTGGATGTCTGGGATGAGGTTGATCTGGATGACCTGCGCGCCGCCTCCCTCGCGCTGACCGACCGCTTCATCGCCGGGGTCGAAGCCGCCTGTCCGACCCTGCAACTGGTTACCCCGCGCGAGCATGTGAGGCGCGGTTCTCAGGTCTCGTTCCGGCACCCCGAAGGTTATGCCATCATGCAGGCGCTGATTGCCGACGGTGTGATCGGCGACTTCCGCGCCCCCGATATCCTCCGCTTTGGCTTTACGCCCTTGTTCATCGGCGAGACCGAGGTTGACGGCGCAGTGGCGATCCTGTCGCGGATCATGGCCACAGGGTCTTGGGACAAGCCCGAGTTCAAGCAAAGGTCCAAGGTGACATGATCCGCCGCTTCCGCCTTGACGATGCGCAGGCCTGCCGTGACGTCTTTGTCGCGGCGGTCCGGGTTGGCGCATCGGGGCGGTACACGGCGCGGGAACTGGCGGATTGGGTGAAAGACCCCGCGATGCCAGTGGGTTACGGCGCTTGGCTCAACCAGCACATCACCTTTGTCGCCGAGGAGGAGGGCATTCAAGGCTTCATGATGCTGGAGGCGTCAGGCTACCTCAACATGGCCTTTGTGCGGCCCGAGGTGATGGGCAAGGGTGTAGCCGATGCGCTTTATGCCGCCCTCGTGACCGAGGCGCAGGCGCTTCACTTGACGCGCCTGCATGTTCTCGCCAGCCGCCATGCGCAAAGCTTCTTCGGTCGGCATGGCTGGCGGCTGGCCCCGGAAATCCGCGACATTCCGGGACTTGATCCGGATCAGGGGCCGCAGGACACTCCGCTCAACCGTGTCATGGTTTTGGGGGTATGATGAAGCGTTTGATTGCCTTGATCTGCGCCGCCCTCTTTGCCCTGCCTGTCGCCGCGGATACAGCGGC
Organism: Paracoccaceae bacterium; assembly: GCA_947453525.1. Lineage (GTDB taxonomy): Bacteria > Pseudomonadota > Alphaproteobacteria > Rhodobacterales > Rhodobacteraceae > Stagnihabitans. Next base: position 8,726 of record CANGHD010000078.1, read on the forward strand.
GGATCGCTTCGCCCCCAAGCGCGGGTTTTCGACCGACATCTGGGTCACCTGGCAGACCACGGCCGGTATGGTTGCCAATCCGGGTTTTCTGGACGTCTACCCGGATTATCCCCGCCACATGCCGGCGGGAACCTTTGCCAAGCTGCGTGCCCAAGGCTTTGACACGGTGCGCATTGCCGTTGACCCGTCTCCACTGCTGGCGCTTGCCGGCACCGCACGCGAGGCCGGGCTGCTGACCAACCTGCGGCAACGCGTGCTGGAGGCGCAGGCGGCGGGCCTGAAAGTGGTGCTGGACATGCACACCTACCCGCACAAGGGCGAAGTGGGGGATATCGACGGCATCCTGGCCAGTCCAACCAAGTTCACCGCCTACCTCACCATGTTGGCCAAGGTGGGTGCCAAGATTGCAGACCTCAACCCCAACATCACGGCCTTTGAGCTGATGAACGAGCCGACGCAGGACTGTGACCAGATCTATTCCGATCCGACCAAATCCAGCTGGCCGGGGCAGTTGAAACGCCTGCATGATGCAGCGAGAAAGGCCGCTCCGAAGCTGCCATTGGTGCTGTCCGGTGCCTGCTGGGGCGGCGCGGACGGTCTGTCGGTGCTGGACCCTGGCCTTCTGGCGGACACCAATGTGCTGTGGAGTTTCCACACCTACGACCCCTTCACCTTCACCCATCAGGGCGCTGGTTGGACCGACAATATCTTGATGTTCGTGCAAGGCCTGCCGTTTCCGCCGTCGCTGGTGACCGATGCCATCCAGACCAATGTGGTGAACGCGGCGCGGGTGCGCGCCAGCGCCGCCGCGGGTCCGATCGCCGAGGCGGCCACCCGCCCCGCGCTGCGCCTGTTGGTGATGGGCTATCGCAACGGCCCGGCAAATGCGATTTCCGCCGCGATCGGAAAAGCCACCGCCTGGGCCGATGCCCACGCCATCCCGCATGGTCGGCTGTTTCTGGGCGAGTTCGGGGCCCTGTGGTTTGACGATGCGGGCCGCAAGCTGGACCCCGACAGCCACGACCGCTTTCTTCTGGCCAAACGCCGCGCGGCAGAGGCGGCGGGCGTGGGGTGGGCGGTCTGGTCCTTTTCGGGCTCCTTCGGCATCACCGATTCAAAGGCCACCCTATACAGCGACGTTTGCACCGCCTTGGGGTTGCGCAAATGCTGAGGCTGCCGCCCCTCTGTCGTCCGTCGGCATGGGTGGCGCAATGGCGCCGGATCGGGGCGTTTTCGGTGCTGGATGGGCAGGGCGCGGTCTGATCCGCGCCTTCCCCCTTTCACAGGAGACTGACATGACCTCATTCGATCCCGCCAAAGACGGCGCGCAGATGTCCTTTGACGGACGCATGTCCTATGGCGACTACCTTCGCATAGACCGCATCCTTGCCGCGCAAGAGCCCCTGTCGGATGCCCATGACGAGTTGTTGTTCATCATCCAGCATCAGACCTCGGAGCTTTGGATGAAACTGGCGATCCATGAACTGGACGCCGCCCGCCGGATGATCGCGCAAAGCCGCGCGCGCGAGGCCTTCAAGATGCTGGCCCGCATCGCCCGCATTTTCGAGCAGCTCAACAACGCGTGGGACGTGCTGCGGACCATGACTCCGTCCGACTACACGACCTTCCGCGACAGTCTTGGCCAATCCTCGGGCTTTCAAAGCTGGCAATACCGGCTGATCGAATATTCGGTCGGAAACCGCAATGCAGCCATGCTGCGGCCCCATGCGCACCGGCCCGACATTCTGGAAAAGCTGGAAACCGAACTCGCCCGACCCACGCTTTATGATGAGGCTTTGCGGCATCTGGTGCGGTCCGGCCTGCCGGTACCGCTGGACGTGCTGGACCGCGATCTGCGCCAACCCTGGGTCAGCCATCCCGGCGTTCAGGCGGTCTGGGAGACGGTCTACCGCGATCCCCAGATCCATTGGGAGGCCTATGAGATGGCCGAAAAGCTGATGGATTTCGAGGACTATTTCCGGCGCTGGCGCTTCAACCACCTGACCACCGTCGCCCGCGTCATCGGCATGAAGCGGGGCACAGGGGGCACTTCGGGCGCGGCCTACCTCAAGCGCATGCTTGAGGTGGAATTGTTCCCCGAACTGTGGCAATTGCGGACCACATTGTAAAACAGCGGCTGAGGCGTGCTGTCACGGAGCTTTGACCTTGGCGCAAGCCTCCGCTAGCGTTTTGTGGGAGCGGAGCCTGTCAAGGCTTCGTTTCACGAGAACATGAGGTTGCGATAGTGAGTAAGATTTTTCAGAACGGCATTTGGGCCGTTGCCCTGCTGGGACTTGCGGGCTGCGATGATCCAGCATTCAGGACGGCGGCTCCGGTCGCACAGACGGCCCTGGCACCCGCGCATTACAGCGCCATCGCCGACAATGGCTTCACCGTGCTCGCCGTACCCTTGGCCGAAGTGCCCGCGGAGATGTTGCAGCAAGAGGTTGCCTATCGGACCGATCAGGCGGTTGGCACCATCATCATCGATCCTGCGACCAAGCATCTTTACCTCATTACGGCCAAGAACCGCGCCCTGCGGTACGGCATCGCCGTTGGCCGCGCCGGGTTTGGCTGGTCGGGCGAGGCCGATATCGCCGGGCGCACCGCCTGGCCCAAGTGGATCCCACCGCATGAAATGATTGCCCGCCGCCCCGAACTGGAAAGATATCGCGACGTGGGCCAAACTGGGGGGGTAACCAACCCTCTGGGCGCCAGGGCCTTGTACCTCAAGACCAACGGAGTCGACTACGGTTTCCGCATCCACGGCACACCGGAATGGGATAGCATCGGCCACAACGCCTCCTCTGGCTGCATCCGGATGATCAATCAGGATGTCATGGATCTGTACAGCCGGGTCCCCGACGGCACCCATGTCGTCGTGCTGACCGAGGATGGCCAGTTCCCCAGCAAACTGACTCTGCCGCCCCCCACCCCCAAGACGCGCAAACCGAAAGCCGCCGCGGTGCCGGTGACAGAGCCTGATGTGTTCGGGCTGACTGGCGCCGGGCGTGTGTGACGGTACACAACAGGGTGTCTTTTAACCAATTTCGTTCTAATTTAACCAATTAAGCAAATACGCAACCTTTGCTTTGTTCCAAACGCGCCATGGGTTAAAACTCTCCTAATTTCCGGCATCGGATTTTAAGGAGCCGCCATGACGACCTATCTCATCACCACGGACGTCACCTGGATCGGGCTCACCAGCTTTCAGGCCGGCGACCGGTTGATCGTGACGCCGGATGGCGCGCTGGTGGTGCCGGAGGTGGCCTTGATGGATCTGGGTGTCGCCGGGGCCACGTCGATCAACTTTGCGGGCTATGTCTATCTGGACAGCGTGACAGTGGACCACACCGTCAGTTTCAGCATCACCGGGTCAGGGCAGGTCGTGTCGGACACCTCGGGCGTGGCACTTTCGATCGGAGGCAGCGGCGGCTTCGCCCATCTGGATACGGCAGGGCAGATCACGGTCGGCAGCGGCACGGCGATTGCGACGGCGGGCGGCAGCAATTCCGTCGTCACCTCGGGCCGTGTGGCGGCGAACATCGGCGTGCTTCTGACTGGCGCGGGTGACACGCTGAGCAACGCGGGTCTGATCCATGGCACCGCCCACGCGGTCAGCCTTGGCGACGGCACAAGTCTTGCCAACCTTGGCACGCTGGAGGCTTTGGGCAGCGCCGTGCTTGTTGCGGGCGAGGGCGTTCGGGTCGCCAACAGCGGCACGATCAACGGTCTGGACGTGGCATTTGCCGTGACAGGCGTCGGTCCGTTCTGGTTGCGCAATGCCGGGCAGATCCTCGGCGATATCACGTCCACCGGCGGCGCGGACGATGTGATCCACAATTCCGGGCGGATCACCGGGGATGTGGACCTTGGCACAGGCAATGACCGCTTTGGCGGTGGGCATCTCAGCGGCGATCTGACGATGGGTCTGGGCAATGACACCGTCGATGCCCGGGGCAATGCCGTGGGTGGCGAGATCCGCGACATCGGCGGCAGCGACACCTATCTGGTCGACAGCAACTTGACCCGGATCATCGACACCGGGGCCGAGGTTGATACTGTCTTCGCATGGACCTCGTTCCGTCTGGAGGACGGGCTTGACGTGCTGGTGCTGAAAGGGGCGGCCGATCTGAATGGGTCGGGCAACGCGCTGGACAATGCAATCAGCGGCAATGCGGGCGACAACCGGCTGACCGGAGGCGCAGGCAATGACGCGCTGACCGGCGGCGATGGCGATGACACGCTGCGCGGTGCGGCGGGGGCGGACAGGCTCTCGGGCGAAGATGGCTGCGACGTCCTGATCGGCGCCTTTGGCCGCGACACCCTGACCGGCGGCAACGGCAGCGACCGGTTCGTCTTCGCGAGCCTTGGCCATGCGGGTGCCACTTTGGGCGGGGCCGACACGATCACCGATTTCACACAAGGCGATGACCGCATCGACCTGTCCAGCATCGACGCCATCCGGGGCAATGGTGCAGCGAGGGATGGCTTTACTTTCATCGGCAGCGCGGGCTTTACCAGCTCGGCGGGCCAATTGCTGGCGGTTCAGGCGGGCGGCGCCACACTGATCGAGATGGATGTTACCGGCGACGGTCTGGCCGATGCCGTGATCCGGCTGTCAGGGCTTTACACCCTGACCGCCGGGAATTTCCTGCTTTAAAACACCGACTGCGTCTTGCGGGCGACGGCGAAGCCATGGCCCGCATTGTTCTGGCAGGTCATCCCGGCCTTGCTCGACGAACAGACGATGCCGAAATGGCTGATCGTGCTGCCATAGTCCAGCACCTGTGCCGAGGGATCGGCGACCGTGTCGCCATGACACAGAAGCTCACCGCGTTTGGATGTCTCGTCGACGCCGAAACTGTCGCCCCAATCCTCGCCGCACTCGTTTGGCTGATGGGTGAAGCTGCGGTTCAACTGGGCCAGATCGCAGCGCACGCTCACCTGATCACCGATGAGAAACAGGCACGATATATTTCCGGTGGGAGATTTGAAGAACTCAAGTTGATCTGCGGGCGCGGTATCCGTGATCTGCGCATCGGCCCCCTTCGAACTCAGTGAGGCCGAAGGGTCCGAGGTCGCGCCGTCGTTGGCCATCGGCGTATAGACCCCGCGCAGCGTCAGCTTCTGCATCCGGTTTGCCGTACCTGTGCCCAGATCGCCAATGGTCGACAGGACCCGCATTCCCGCGTCGACCTCGGCAAAGAAGATGCGGGAATGGTCATCATTCGGGTCGATATAGGTGAACCCCTTGGAGGAGGCATCGGCATGACCGTCGATCTGCAAGCACGCGGTATCACCCTCGGTGCAGACATTCCCGGCATCGGTCCCGCCTGCAACAAGCGAGAAATCAAACCCGCCGTCCCTGGCCCCAGTGACGGTCAGGAGCACCCCCTCGGGGTTCACGAAAGCGCCGTCCTGCGGCGCAGCAAAGGCCATGCCGGGGAGAAGGGCGGCCAAAAGAATCCATCTGCGCATGATAAACCTCGGTTTCACGGCCGCAGTCTTGCTTCCTTTGCTCTGCCTTTCAAGCCAAAGGCTGCGCCCGTTCGACCAGACGGGCAAAGAAAGAGGCTCCGATCGGGGCCGCCTCGTCATTGAAATCGAAAGCCGGGTGATGCAGGCCCGCCCCCGGACCGGTGCCAAGGAACAGATAGGCACCGGGGCGAACCTCGAGCATATAGCTGAAATCCTCCGACCCCATCTCGCGGTTGCCATTGCCATGGGCGGCATCGGGTCCCGAGATTTCGGCGGCCACTTCGGTGGCGAAGGCGGCGTTCTCGGCGGTGTTGACGGTGGCGGGATAGCCCCAGTCATAGTCGATCCGGGCTGTGACGTTGTAGGCGGCGGCATGGCCCTCGACGATCTCGTGGAATCGCTTTTTCAGCAGCGCACGCACCTCGGGCTTGAACGAGCGGATCGTGGCGCAGAACATCGCCTTTTCCGGGATGATGTTGGACGCGGTCCCGGTGTGGATCTGCGTGACGGAAATCACCGCCTCATCCAGCGCATAGACATTGCGCGGGATGATGGTCTGGATCGCCTGCACCATGCCGACGACTGCCACCACCGGGTCCACGCAATCATGCGGCGTGGCGCCATGGCCGCCCTTGCCGGTGATATGGACGAAGGCCGTGTCGACCGAGGCCATCAGCGCGCCGGGCGTCGTGAAGAAATGACCGAAGGGCATATTGGGCGCATTGTGGATGCCGTAGACCTGCGCGATGTCGAACCGGTCCATGATGCCTTCCTGCACCATGACCTGTCCGCCCGCGCCATCCTCTTCCGCCGGTTGGAAAATCAGCGCCACGCGGCCGGCAAAGCGGCGGGTTTCGGCAAGGTATTTCGCCGCCCCAAGCAGCATGGTCACATGGCCGTCATGGCCGCAGGCATGCATCTTGCCTTGAACGGTGGAGGCATAGGCCGCCCCGGTCACCTCGACAATCGGCAGGGCGTCCATATCGGCGCGCAGCCCGATCGTGGGCCCAGGGCCGGTGCCGTTGATGATGCCGACAAGGCCGGTCTTGGCAATGCCGGGATGAATCTCATCCACACCGATCTCGCGCAGACGGTCCGCGATGAAAGCCGCCGTGTTGACACAGTCGAAGGAAAGTTCCGGATGCTGATGCAAATGGCGCCGCCAGCCCTTCATTTCCTCGGCATAAGCGGCGATACGATTGAGGACGGGCATGGACGACTCCTGATTTTGCCCTTTTGATCAAACCTGAAAACGAAGGGATCGGCAATGGTTCGCGACGGAATTGGGGCCATGACCTCTGACGCGCTGGTGCGTGACCCCACGGCGGGTGTGGAGCGTCTGCGCGAAATCATGCGCCGGTTGCGCGACAAGACCACGGGCTGCCCCTGGGACATCGAACAAACCTTCGCCACCATCGCCCCCTTTACGATCGAAGAGGCGCACGAAGTCGCCGATGCGATTGATCGCGCGGCCTGGGGGGAACTGCCGGGGGAACTGGGCGACCTTTTGTTGCAGGTGGTCTTCCATTCCCAGATGGCCGAAGAAGCCGGACTGTTCGGCTTTGACGATGTGGCCCGCGCCATCGGCGACAAGATGCTGGCCCGCCATCCGCATGTGTTTGGCGATGAAAGCCGCGACAAATCCGCAGCGCAGCAGACGGTGGATTGGGAAAAGCTGAAAGCCGCCGAGCGCGGGGCCGCAAAGGATGGGGCCCGCGTTCTGGACGGCGTGGCGCTTGGCCTGCCTGCCCTGACGCGGGCCGTGAAACTGCAAAAACGCGCGGCCCGCGTCGGGTTCGATTGGCCCTCGACCGATCAGGTTCTGGACAAGCTGCGTGAGGAAATGGCCGAACTTGTCGAGGCGCGCGATGAGCTGACCGAGGTGGAAGTCGTCGAGGAAATGGGCGACCTTCTCTTCGTCATGGCCAACCTCGCCCGCCACATGGGCGTCGATCCCGAAGTCGCCCTGCGCGGTGCCAATGCCAAATTCACCCGGCGCTTTGCCAAGATCGAGGATTGGCTGGCCGAGGCGGGCAACACGCCCGATCAGTCCGATCTGGCCGAGATGGATGCGCTCTGGAACCGGGCGCGAGCCGAGGACAAGGCGGGCAAGACCTGAGCGGCCAAACTATCTGCGCAAATTGTGGCGGGGCTCGCCAAGCCTGCGCAGAGACAACCGGCCCTCGCGTCAAAGTGTTTTTGTCATCTATTGACCGCGCCTTGAATTCGGAGTCTAAGTTGGGCAATTCCCGACAAAAGGACTCAACCATGTCGCGCATCGCCCTGCTTGCCCTGCTCTTCGCCAGCCCCATCCTGACAACTCCCGTCGTGGCGGACGAGGTGAACATCTATTCCCACCGGCAGCCGGAACTGATCCAGCCCCTGTTGGACCAGTTCACCGCCGACACAGGCATCGATGTGAACGTGGCCTTTGTCGACAAGGGCATGGCCGAGCGGCTGAAGGCGGAAGGCGACCGCTCGCCCGCCGATTTGGTGCTGACGGTCGACATCGGCCGCCTGATCGAACTGGTCGATGCCAATGTGATCCAACCGGTCGATGACCCGGTGCTTCAGGCCAATATCCCCGCGGAATACCGCGATCCGGCCAACATGTGGTTCGGCCTGACGACCCGCTCTCGCGTGGTTTATGCCAGCAAGGACCGCGTGAAGCCGGGCGAGATAACCACCTACGAGGACCTCGCCAACCCAAAGTGGAAAGGTCGCCTCTGCATGCGCTCGGGCCTGGCCGACTATAACGTGGCGCTGACGGCAGCTTACCTGCTGCACCACTCGCCCGAGGAGACCAAGACCTGGCTGCTGGCGCTGAAAGCCAACCTTGCGCACAAACCGCAGGGCGTGGACCGCGATCAGGTCAAGTCGATCTGGTCCGGCGAATGCGATATCGCCATCGGCAACACCTA
>CANGHD010000079.1 GCA_947453525.1 Paracoccaceae bacterium
ACCAAAGGCGCCAATGTGAAGGGCTTCTTCTACTGGTCGCTTCTGGACAATTACGAATGGGCGGAGGGCTATGAAAAGCGTTTCGGCCTTGTGCATGTCGACTTCAAGACGCAAGTGCGCACGCCAAAAGCCTCGTACCACGCCTATGCTCGTGCGATGGCCCGCAACGACTGAGACGCTCGGCGGACCCGGCCGGGGGGCCTTCTGCCCCCCGGACCCCCCGAGGATATTTGTACCTGAATGAAGACCCAGTACGGTTGAACGGAGACACCAAGATGACCGCCATCCTCGCCGATATCGGCGGCACCAACACCCGCGTGGCCCTGGCCGACGGCAAGGTGGTGCGCCAGGGTTCCATCGCCAAGTTCTCGAATGCCGAGTATGACAGCCTGGAACCGATCCTGGTGCGCTATCTGAAGGAGGCCGGGATCGCCTCGGTCGAGGGCGCCTGCGTGGCGGCGGCGGGGCCGGTGAAGAATGGCGTGGCCGAGATGACGAACCTGTCCTGGGTGATCGACCACGCGCAACTGTCGCGGGCGACGGGGGCGACGAAGGTGGCGATCCTGAACGACCTGCAGGCGCAGGGGCAGGCTTTGGGGCATATCGCACCGGAATATCTGCGGCCGATCGTGAATGGCTCAGCGGTGCCCAATTCCTCGATGCTGGTGGTGGGGCTGGGCACCGGAGTGAACGCTGCCCCGGTCCACAACACGCCCTGGGGCCGCGTGGTGCCGCCTTCGGAATGCGGCCACACCTCGATGCCGATCCGCAATGGGCGCGATCTGGCGCTGGCTGAGTTCATCGAAAGCTACGGTGACCATGCCCATGGCTTTGCCGGGGTCGAGGATGCCCTCGCGGGGCGCGGGCTCGAGCATATCTATGCCTTCGTGGCGCAAGAGGCGGGCACGCCGGCGCATCTTAGCTCCGCCGAGGTCATGGCCGAACTGACCGCCGGCGCCCCGCTCGCCACCGAAGCGGCGCGGCTTTACGTGCATATCCTCGGCTCGACCTTGGGCAATCTGGCCCTGACCCACCTGCCCTATGGCGGCATCTTCCTGATCGGCGGCATGGCGCGCGCGCTGACGCCCTACATGGCGGAAATGGGCTTGCAAAAGTCCCTCACCGACAAGGGCCGCTTCCACGACTTCCTGTCAAGCTTCCCGGTCTGGGTCGTGGAGGATGATTACGCGGCCCTGACCGGCTGTGCCGCCTATCTGGCCAATGGCGGGCAAGGCTGAAAGGCCGAGCCTCCGGCGGGGATATTTGCGCAAGCATGAAAGGGCAAGGCGGTTTTTTCCGCTTTCATATTTGCACAAATATCCCACAGGGGGTCTGGGGGACGTGAAGTCCCCCAGCCTTGATGCAGCAGGCTAGCGCGGCAAGACTTTCTTCAGGAAGGCCAGCGCCTTGGCAAGTCCGTCCTGGGCGATGCCGTGGCCCGAGCCTTCCATGACATGGCCGTAGGTGTCAAACCCGGCGCTGAACAGGGCGTTGCAGGCGGCGGTCATTTCGGTGAAGTCGACCACCTGATCCTCGTCGCCATGCATCACAAGGACCGGAGGTTTTGAGACCGTTTCGGCCTGCAGCCGTTCGGGCACCAGCAACTGGCCCGAGATCGCAATGACGCCGGCGATCTTGGCGGCGCGGCGTGGGGCCACGTGCAGAGCCATCATGGCCCCCTGCGAGAAGCCCAGCAGGACCAGCGATTCGGGCCCAAGGTTTTCGTATTTCAGGCGTTGGTCGATGAAATCACTCAGGTCTTCGGCCGAACGTTGCAGGCCCGCCGCCGCGACCTCCTCTGACGCGCCGTCGAAGCGCGGGATGGCGAACCATTGCAGCCCGTAGGGCGCGCCGGGGATGCGTTCGGCGGCATCGGGGGCGACGAACGACGTGTCGGGCAGCTGTGGCGCCAGCACATCGGCCAGACCCAGAAGGTCCGCCCCATCGGCGCCATAGCCGTGCAGGAAGATCACAAGGCTTTTGGGAGTGCCGGACATTGCCGCCTTGCGGCCGAATCGAAGAAGTCTGCTCACCTGATACCCTCGCGCGCTTTTGCCACGCGGTAGTAGGACCAAAGTGCCCGCGCCGCAACGGCGCGCCACGGACTCCAGCTCTCGGCCATCAATGCCATGGCTTTGGCCGAAGGCCGGGCGTCCAAGCCATAGGCCAGCCGGGCCGCCTCCTGCAGGGCGAGATCACCGCTGGCGAAGACATCGGCGCGGCCAAGCGCGAACATGGCGTAGATCTCTGCCGTCCAGCGTCCGATGCCGGTGACGGCGGTCAGGGTGGTCATGACATGGGCATCAGGGGCAAAACGCAGCGCCTCATAGTCAATCCGCGCCTCGGCCAGCGCGCGGGCATAGCGGGCCTTCTGGCGCGACAGGCCGAGGGCGCGCAGATCCTCCTCGGCGGTGCCCGCCACCCGTTCGGCGTCGGTGAGCCCGGCACCCTCCAGCCGCGCCCAGATCGCGCGTGCCGAGGCGGTGGAGACCTGCTGGCCGACGATCGCGTCCAAGAGGGCCGCAAACCCGTCCGGAGAGCGTCGCAGCGGCAAAGGCCCGGTTTGGCAAAGGATATGCTGCATGACCGGGTCACTGGCGGCAAGCCATGCTGCACCCTCTGCCACGCAGTCCGGTCCGTGGATGATTCGGCCAGGAGTCTGGCCAAGGGTCGGGCCGGTCATGCGCGTGCCGGTCTTCGCAGAAAATCTGTCCTTTCCCCCGGGTTTCGCCCTTGCCCTGACCTCAGGCCTTCCTTAGGCATGTCCCGCATGGAAAACTCCCTTCACGTCAAAGATACCGACGGCCCGGCGCGCCGCAATGTGCTGGTGCTGGTGGCCGCCCAGGCCATTCTGGGTGCCCAGATGCCGATGATCTTCGTCGTAGCCGGGCTGGCTGGCAAGCAGTTAGCGCCGACCCCCTGTCTGGCCACCCTGCCGATCAGTGTGATGGTGATCGGCTCGATGTTGGCGGCCAACCCGATGTCGGCCCTGATGGCGCGCTACGGGCGGCGGGCGGGTTTTGTGGTTGGCACCTTTGGCGGGGCCTTGGGCGGCGGAGTGGCGGCTTACGGGCTGTCCATCGCCTCCTTCCCGCTGTTTCTGGTCGGCGCTTTCCTGTCGGGCATCTATCAGTCCTCCCAGGGCTTCTTCCGCTTTGCCGCCGCCGACACCGCCTCGCCGGCCTTCCGGCCCAAGGCGATTTCCTGGGTCATGGCGGGGGGCCTGCTATCGGCCGTGGTCGGGCCGGAACTGGTCAAACTGACGGCGCAGAGCATGGCCGTGCCGTTTCTTGGCACCTATCTGGCCGTTATCGGCTTGAACGCGGTGGGGGTCTTCCTGTTCTCGGCCCTCGACATTCCCAAACCCATCGCCCGAACGGGTGTGGCCGGCGGAAGGTCGCGGCTGGAGTTGCTGCGGTCGCCGCGCATCCTGGTGGCCGTGATCGTGGCGACCGTATCCTACGCGCTGATGAACCTTGTGATGACCTCCTCGCCACTTGCCGTGGTCGGCTGTGGCTTTCACACCTCGGATGCCGCCAATGTGGTCACGGGCCATGTGCTGGCGATGTTCATCCCCTCGTTCTTCACCGGCCATGTGATCGCCCGGATCGGGGTCGAGAAGGCGATGGCGATCGGCCTTGTCATCCTTGGCTGTGGCGGAGTGGTGGCGATCCAGGGCGTGCAGCTTGAGAATTTCTTCGGCGCATTGATCCTTCTGGGCATCGGCTGGAACTTCGGCTTCATCGGCGCCACCACGATGCTGGCCGCCTCGCACACCGTGGAGGAGCGCGGCCGGATGCAGGGCATGAACGACTTTCTGGTGTTCGGCGGCGTGACGCTGGCGAGCTTCTCCTCAGGCGGGTTGATGAACTGCTCAGGCGGGACCGCGCAAGCGGGGTGGCAGTCGGTCAACATGGCGATGCTGCCCTTCCTGGTGCTGGCGGGTGGCGCGCTGATCTGGCTGGCCTTCCGCCCCAAGAACGAGGCGACGGCCTGAACGGATGCGTTGAAAAAAGGGGTCGAACGGGCTAAAGTGGACGTGCATTTCAGCATCCCTTTGGCCCGGAGATTTCACGATGGTTCCCATCACCTCTACGCAGTTGCATCTGCTTGCCCCGAATATCCGCGCCGTCTACGCAACGGCGTTCGAAACTGCCGACACCGATCTGGCGAATTGCGGTGTCAACGCCACGCCCCTGCGGCTGCGGCATTTCATGGCGCAAATCCTGCATGAAAGCGGCGGGTTTTCGTTGCTGTGGGAGAACATGAACTACTCCGCCCCCGGTCTGGTCGCGACCTGGCCGTCGCGCTTCAAGCCGAGGGGGCCGCTCGACCCCAACGCCTTTGCCCACCAGCGCGAGAAGATCGGCAACGAGGTCTATGGCAACCGGATGGGCAACAATTCGACCAACGGCTATCTCTACCGGGGGCGCGGGTTGATCCAGACCACCGGGCATGATGGCTATCAGGCGGCCACGCGGGCGGTGCGCGCGGCCTTTCCGGGCGCTGCGGTGCCGGATTTTGTCGCCAACCCCGACGATCTGCTGTTGCCCGCCTGGTGCCTCAAGGTCGCCGCGGCCGAGTATCAGGCCGATGGCTGCAACGCGTTGGCTGATGCCGATACCGAACCGCCGACCAAGACCAACATCGCCTTGTCGCGGATCACCCGCAAGATCAACGGCGGCCAGATTGGCTTGCCCTCGCGGGCCGAATGGCTGCGTCGGGTCAGCAATGTCTGGTAGGGCACGCACCCGGTCTTTGCTGCATTGAACAGGGGCCGATTGCGTTTTGGGCTTGACCTTTGGCTGCGGGCCGGGCTTTTGACCGGCCTTGGGTTTCATGAAAAAGGGACGCGCCATGGTCAAGCTGGACATCTTCTCCGATCCCGTCTGCCCGTGGTGCTACCTCGGCAAGGCCAATCTGGAGCGTGCGCTGGAAGCGCATCCCGAACATCTGTTCGAGATCGAATGGCATCCGTTCCAGTTGAACCCGGACATGAAGCCCGAGGGTGTGCCGAAACGAGAATACCTTGCGGCACGGTTTGGCGGCGGGGCCAAGTTGGATCAGATCCACCAGCGCTTCAAGGACATGGCGGCGCAGGCCGGCGTGACGATGGACCCCGACGTGCCGCAGCTTATCCCCAACACGCTGAACGCGCACCGCATGATTCACTGGGCAGGGCTTGAAGGCCGGCAGGCGGCGATGGTTTCGGCCCTGATGCGGGCCTATTGGGTCGAGGGCCGCGACATCGGTGATTTGTCCGTGCTGGCTGATCTGGGCCGAGAAGCCGGTCTGGACCGCGCCGTGGTGCAGCGCCTGCTCGCCTCGGATGCTGATATCGACCTGATCCAAAGCCGCGAGACGCATTCGCGGCAGCGCGGCGTCACTGCGGTGCCGACCTTCCTGATCGCGAACCAATATGTCCTGTCGGGCGCACAACCGCCCGAGCAGTGGGGCAAGGTGATCGACGAACTGGCCAAGCTGGGCTGACGCTGGCAGCCCAGTTGCCGTCGGGCAATCTTCTGGCCCGGGCCAGCGGCCGACGCATGGCACCGTGCCTGATCGGCGCGGTTCTTCCCTCAGGTGACCGTGCCGCCCTGTGCGGGATACCGCGTGGGGTCGTTTATCCTTCATTGGACATTTGTCTTGAAAATCGCCATCACGCTGGCAGCCGCCACCCTGTATCTTGCGCGGCCCAGGACCCACTGACATGACAAGACCGCTCCTGTCCCAGCGCGAATTCGTGGCCACCATGGCGATGCTGTTCGCCACAGTGGCCCTGTCGATCGACGCCATGCTGCCCGGACTGCCGCTGATCGCCGCGCAACTGACGCCAGACGCGCCCAACCTCGCGCAACTGGTGGTGACCAGTTTCGTTCTGGGCATGGGGATCGGCACGCTGATTTCCGGCCCGATGTCAGATGCTTTCGGCCGCAAGCCCGTTCTGATCGGGTCCGCCGTGATCTATGCCGTGGCCGCTGCCTTATGCTTTTTCGCCCCCTCGCTGGAGACCCTGCTGATCGCCCGGGTCCTGCAAGGCATCGGTGGCGCGGGACCGCGTGCCGTTGGAACCGCTCTGATGCGCGACCTGTACAAGGGCCGCGACATGGCGCGGATCATTTCCTTCGTGATGATGATTTTCACGCTGGTTCCCGCCGTGGCCCCGCTGATCGGCCAAGGCGTCATGGCCGTCGCCGGCTGGCGCGATCTGTTCCTGGTGTTTCTGGCCTTCTCGGCCATGGTCAACCTGCGTTTCTTCCTGCGCCAGCCTGAGACCCTGCCGCCGGCAGCGCGGCGTCCGCTGCATTTGTCGCTTCTGTGGTCGGCCACCAAGGAACTGGCGCATCACCGCATCGCCCTCACCTCGACGCTGTGCCAGACCCTGACGCAAGCCTGCCTCTTCGCCACGCTGTCCTCGATCCAAGGCATCTTCGACCAGTATTTCCACATCGCGGCTTGGTTCCCGATCTGCTTCACGCTGATCGCGGTCTGCGCGATGAGCGGGTCTTTCGTCAACGCTCGCATCGTGATGCAAGTGGGTATGCGGCGGGTGCTGATTGCCACCTATATCCTGCAGGTCGGTCTGACCCTGCTGGTGCTGGCGGGCCTTTTCGCTGGCGTGCTGGGGCCCTTGGCCCTCCCGGCCTTCCTGATCTGGGCGATCGGCATCTTCGCCATGATGGGCCTCTCCATGGGCAACCTGAACGCGCTGGCGATGGAGGATCTGGGCCATATCGCAGGCTTCGCCTCCTCTGTCATCACGGCCTTTGCCACGATGGGCTCGGTCGTCCTCGCGATCCCGGTGGGGCAAGCTTTCAATGGCACGCCGCTGCCCTTGCTGATCGGGGTGCTGATGTTCTCCAGCGTGGCGCTGGTTCTGATCCAGATGGTGCGCAAACGCCCGGCGTAAGCGCTCTGCGGACCCGGAAGCGGGGGGCGGCGCCGCCCCCCGCACCCCCTGCGCCGGGAGGGTTTCACACCCTCCCGGACCCTCCGGTGGGATATTTGCGCCAAGGTGAATTGGAGAGAGTCAGGTCCTCGAGGGTTTGACGATCTTTTCGGCCAGTTCGCGGGCGATGGCGAAGGCGGATTTGATGCGGTCGGATTCGGACTTCATCTCACCCATCAGGACGATCTTGTTGCCCTGAATGCGGGCGGCGGGGCCTTGGGCTTTGATGAACTCTACAAGACCCACCGGGTTGGCGAATTTGTCGTTGTGGAACTGGACGTTGGCACCTTTGGGGCCGACATCCAGCCGCGAAATCCCGGCCTTTTTGCACAGCGCCTTGATGCGGACGATGACCATGAGGGTGTTGACCTCTTTCGGCACCGGGCCGAAGCGGTCGATCAGTTCGGCGGCGAAGCCTTCGAGTTCGACCTTGGTGGCGAGGCTGGACAGGCGGCGGTAGAGGCCCAGACGGATGTCGAGGTCGGGGATGTAATCCTCGGGGATCATCACCGGGACCGAGAGGTTGATCTGGGGAGACCATTCGTCGTCGAGTTTGGACAGGCCCTGAAGCTCGCCGGATTTGATCTTGGCGATCGTTTCTTCCAGCATCTGCTGGTAAAGTTCGTAGCCCACTTCCTTGACATGGCCGGACTGCTCTTCGCCCAGAAGGTTACCCGCGCCGCGCAGGTCGAGGTCGTGGGAGGCGAGGTTGAAGCCCGCGCCGAGGTTGTCGAGTGAACCCAAGAGGCGCAGGCGTTTGGTGGCTTGCGGGGTCAGGGGGGCGCGGGGTTTGGTGGTCAGGTAAGCATAGGCGCGGGTCTTGGAGCGACCGACGCGGCCTCGGATTTGATACAGTTGGCTCAGGCCGAACATATCGGCGCGGTGGACGATCATCGTGTTGGCGGTGGGGATGTCGAGGCCGGATTCCACGATGGTGGTGGCCAAGAGCACGTCATACTTGCCGTCGTAGAACTGGTTCATCCGGTCATCGAGATCGCCTGCGGCCAGTTGGCCGTGGGCTATGACATAGCTGACTTCGGGGACGTGGTTCTTCAGGAAGTCCTCGATCTCGTGCAGGTCAGAGATGCGGGGGACGACGTAGAAGCTTTGGCCGCCGCGGTAGTGTTCGCGCAGCAGGGCCTCGCGGATGGTGATGGTGTCGAATTCCGAGACATAGGTGCGGATCGACAAGCGGTCGACCGGGGGGGTGGCGATGATGGAAAGGTCGCGCACGCCGGTGAGCGACAGTTGCAGGGTGCGCGGGATCGGCGTGGCGGTCAGGGTCAGGACGTGAACCTCGGAGCGCATCTCCTTCAAGCGTTCCTTGTGAGTGACGCCGAAGTGCTGCTCCTCGTCGATCACCATCAGGCCGAGGCGTTTGAAGGTGATGCCCTTGGCCAGAAGGGCGTGGGTGCCGATGACGATATCCACCGTGCCATCCGTCATGCCGGCGCGCGTGAGGTTCGCCTCTTTCGTGGTCACAAACCGCGACAAGGGTTTGATGTTCATCGGGAAACCGCGAAAGCGTTCGACAAAGCTGCGGTGATGTTGGCGGGCAAGAAGCGTCGTCGGGCAAATCACGGCGACTTGCAGCCCGGCAAGCGCCGCGACAAAGGCCGCTCGCATGGCGACTTCCGTTTTGCCAAAGCCCACGTCGCCGACGACGAGCCGATCCATGGGCGAGCCTTTTTCAAGATCGGCCACGACGTCAGAGATGGCGGCAAGCTGGTCTTCAGTCTCGGTATAGGGGAAGCGGGCGGCGAAGGCTTCCCAGATGCTGTGCGGCGCTTCAAGAATGGGGGCATGGCGCAGGGCACGTTCGGCCGCGACACGCATCAGGCGGTCGGCGATCTCGCGGATGCGTTCCTTGAGCTTGGCCTTCTTGGCCTGCCACGCGCCGCCACCCAGACGGTCCAGCAGGCCCTCCTCGTGGCCATAGCGGGAAAGGAGTTCGATATTCTCGACCGGCAGGTAAAGTTTCGCGTTTTCAGCGTATTCCAAGGCGACGCAGGCATGGGGCGCCCCCAAGGCCGTGATCGTCTCCAGCCCGAGATAGCGGCCGACGCCGTGCTCGACATGGACGACCAGATCTCCGGGCGTCAGAGTGTCCACTTCGCGCAGGAAGTTGTCGGCCTTGCGCTTCTTGCGCGGCTTTCCGACCATGCGCTCGCCCAAGACGTCCTGTTCGGAGATCACGGTCAGGCCGGGTGCTACAAAACCCGCCTCAAGCCCCCAGATGATCAGGAACAGAGTGCCGCGCCCTTCAGGAACGTCGCGGAAGTCCTTGATTTCGTGGATCGACTTGATCTTTTCGTCCTGCAGCAGGCCTTTGAGGCGTTCCCGCGCGCCATCGGAATAGGAGGCGATGACGACCTGAGTCTCTTGAAGTGACTTGCGAATATGATCGGCCAAGGCTCCGAAAAGGCTGACGTTTTCCTGTTGGCGTTCCGGAGCGAAGCTGCGGCCGATCCGGCCGCTGGCGTCCAGCACGCCCGGGCCGGGTGCCTGGGACAAAGGCGAAAGCTGCACGACGCGGTGGGAGACCAAGGCGGCTTCCCAAGCCGCATCGTCAAGGTAGAGCAACCCCGGCGCGACCGGCTTGTAGACCGTATCCATCCGGCCTTTGGCCGTCATCGCCTCGTGCCGGCTGTCGTATTGGTCGGCGATCCCCTCCCAGCGCGACAGACGGGCAGCGGTGACTTGGTCATCCAGCATCACCGAAGCCTTGGGCAGATAGTCGAAGATCGTCTCAAGCCGGTCGTGGAAGAAGGGCAGCCAGTGTTCCATGCCCTGATGCTTGCGACCGGCGCTAACGGCCTCGTACAAGGGATCGTCCGAGCCGCCTGCGCCGAACTCCACCCGGTAGTTCTGCCGGAAGCGGGAAATCGCGGCCTCGTCCAGCAGCACCTCGGACATCGGCGCAAATTCCACCGACGACAGCTTTTGCGTCGTGCGCTGGGTGGCGGGATCAAAGCGGCGGATGCCGTCCAACTGGTCGCCGAAGAAGTCCAGCCGCACCGGGCCGCCGCGACCGGGCGGGAAGATGTCGACGATGCCGCCGCGCAGGGCATAATCGCCGGGTTCTGCCACCGTCGAGACCGGAGAGAACCCCATGTTGGACAGGAACCGCTTCAGCCGCGCCTCATCGACCCGGTCGCCGACCTTGGCGGCGAAAGACGCCGTCTCCAGCACCGCCTGCGCCGGAATGCGCTGACTGGCGGCGTTCAGAGTGGTCAACAGCACGAAGGGCCCGGAAAGACCCGAGGCCAAGGCGGCCAGCGTCGCCATCCGCCGTGCGCCGATCTCGGGATTGGGCGAGACGCGGTCATAGGGCAGGCAGTCCCAGGCCGGAAACTCCAGAACGACCACACCGGGTGACATCACCGACAAGGCCACCCGCATCGCCTCCATCCGGCGATCATCGCGCGCGACGTGAATGACGGTCTGACCACGCGCCAGTTCCTTGGCCAGCAATCTGGCGTCAAAGCCCTCGGGTGCGCCACCCAGCAGGATACGGTCTGCCATGGGTCAGTGACCGGACAGGAATTGCAGGTTCACATACATGCCGTAAAGCGCCGTCACGAAGATTGACACCATGCCGAGAACTTGCACCGAGGTGCGGTGCCAGAACAGACGGCGGAACAAAGCCTCGCCCTGCCCCTCGCCGGCCTCGATCTTGATGGCCGAGCGCAGGGACAGATAGCCCAGGGTGCACAGCGGGATGAACAGGAACAGCACGGCCCGGGCGAATTCCGAATGATAGGCAAAGCCGGCCAGCGCCAGCGAGGTGATCAGAAAGCACACGATTCCCACCAGCCACGGCCCCTGATTGCGCGAAAAATACAGCATCCGGGCTGTGTTGATCCGCACCATCGTCTCCAGATCCGCCAGCGCCGGGCCGCCTTCGCGCTTGGCGCGTTGCACCATGTCATAGGGCACGCCCAGCACCCAGTGGCTGGCCGACGACCAGATCACGGCAAGCGCGATCCAGTACCACAGATTCGAAAAGCTCCGCAGGTCGATCAACTCAACCAATGTCGCGTACAAGGTCAACGTTGCGTCCCCTCACAGGCCTTGAGACTTCGGCTATTCCATGTCAGGCAAGAGCCAAAGCTGCAAGCCGTTTCCGAGGCCAAGATGCGTCCGATTTCCGCCCCCCACCCAACTGCCCGTTTCCGCCGCTTGCGGTCTTCCGCCCCACTCAGGGCTTTGGCGCAGGAAAACACCCTGTCGGTCAATGACCTGATCTGGCCGGTGTTCATCTGTGATGGCGAGGGGGTGACACAAACCATCGCCTCGATGCCGGGCGTGGTGCGCCGGTCGGTCGATCTGGTGGTAAAGGCGGCGGAAGAGGCGGCGGCCTTGGGCATCCCGGCGATCTGCCTGTTCCCCTATACGCAGCCGGACGTGAAGACCGCGACCTGCGACGAAGCCTGGAACCCCGACAACCTGACCAATCGCGCCATCCGCGCGATCAAGGCGGCAGTGCCGGATATTGCCGTGATGACGGATGTGGCGCTGGACCCTTACAATTCCAACGGCCATGACGGGTTGGTGCGCGACGGACTCATCCTGAACGACGAGACCGTGGACTGTCTGGTCAAGATGGCGCTCGCGCAGGCGGAGTCCGGCGCCGATATACTCGGCCCCTCCGACATGATGGACGGCCGGATCGGCGCGATCCGCGCCGCGCTTGAAGCCGCGGGGCATCAGAACGTGGCCATCCTGTCTTATGCCGCCAAGTATGCCTCGGCCTTCTACGGCCCGTTCCGCGACGCCGTGGGCGCCTCTGGTGCCTTGAAGGGTGACAAGAAAACCTACCAGATGAACCCCGCCAATTCCGACGAGGCCCTTCGCCTCGTGGAACGTGACCTGATGCAGGGCGCCGACATGGTGATGGTCAAACCCGGCATGCCCTATCTCGACATCTGCCGCCGGGTGAAGGACACCTTCGGCGCACCCACCTATGCCTATCAGGTCAGTGGCGAATATGCGATGATCAAGGGCGCGGCCCTCAACGGCTGGATCGATGGCGAGAAGGCCATGCTGGAAAGCCTGATGGCCTTCCGCCGCGCCGGCTGCGACGGTGTCCTGACCTATTTCGCCATCGAGGCCGCCAAGGCGATCCGCGCCGGCAAGGCCTGAACCTCGGCCTGCGATCAAAACCCGACCACGCGCGGCGCGCCCGACCCCTGACGGGTCACCGCTCAGCGCAAAGCCGATGGACGGCCTCTCGCCTTGCAATCCCGTGGCAGGACACAAGCGTTTGAGGCCTTAACCCCGCCGGGAGGCTCCGTTCAGCCGGTCGGCCCTGTCGGGGCGGTTCTGCCTGCCCTGCCCGAAAGGACCGACAGCCCATACCGGAGCGACCTGCCCCGACGCGCATCTGACTTGCCTTGGCCGTGTCACCTTGGCGCAAATATCCCCGCCGGAGGCAAAGGCCGGCCCCAGACCGGTTCGGCGGGGCTTTGCTGGAAGACACGCTCACCGCTTGGCTGCGGAACCTGCCCCTGCTATGCTGCAGACAATGGGCCACAGAGCCCGGCAACGAGCAGCGAGGCGGATAAGATGGTGATCTCCCGGCGGAATTTCATGGTGATCGGTGCAGGGGCTTTCGGGCTCGCGGCTTGCGATGGCGCGATCATGGGCAATGGCGTGGGCTCCAACGCCGCCCAGAAGATCGACGCGCGGGTCGATGCGACGCGCGATTATCTCTTCTCGCGCTATCCCGGCACGCAAAGCCTGACGCAGACCGCCAAGGGCGTGCTCTACATGCCGCTGGTGACAGAGGTGGGCTTTGGCATCGGCGGCGGCTACGGCCGAGGTGCCCTACGGATCAACGATGTGACGGTGGACTATTACTCGGCCGCCTCCGCCTCCTTCGGCCTGCAGATCGGCGCGCAGCAATATGCCCACGCGATATTCTTTCTGACCGAAGCCGCGCTGCAGAACTTCCGCGCCTCCAACGGCTGGGCGGCGGGCGCGGGCGTGGAATATGCCACACCCGAACAGGGCGCCTCGATCGGCAAGGACACGACCGAGCTTGATCCCGTCGTGGCCCTCATCTTTGGCCAGCAGGGCCTGATCGCCGGCGCCACCTTGAACGGCATCAAATACAGCCGCATCATTCCGTAACACGCCCCGGATCAGGTCGGATGGGCCATCGGCCCATGCTGCGCCTTTCGAGCGTCCTGCAACTCACGCTCCATGAAGACGGTCATCGGCCCCAGATCACCCATCGGCGCACGGAAGGCTGGGCAGACCTGAAAGCCAAAGCGACGGTAGAGGCCGATCGCTTCGGCCATGAACTCCGCCGTCTCCAGCCGGGCGCGAAGGTAGTTGCTGTCGGTCATGCCGGTCAGAACCGTGCGCACCAGCGCCGCCCCGGCGCCAAGACCCCGCGCCGAGGGCCGGACGAAGACCTTCTCCACCTCGGCAATGCCCGCGCTCAGGTCGCTGTACCCGGCACAGCCGACCACCTGACCTTCATGCCGCGACAGGAACAGCGCCGCACCGGGCTGACTGAACTGCTCCTGCAGAGCCTCGGCCCCGTCGCTGTAGCAGATTCGCAGCAGGGCCTCGCTGTCATAGCCGCGTGTCCCGGTTTCAAAAGCATCCCAGGCGGCCATCTCGTCCAAAAGGGCGCGGAAGGCGCGGAACTCTGCAATCGTGGTGGCCTTTGTTATGTCCATCGCAGTTCGCTCCCTAGAAACGCATTTTTCGGAACATGGGCAGTTTGCCCATCCTACCTGATCCAAACCCCCGCAAGATCCCAAGGTATTTGCGCAGAAGTGAAGCGGCAAGGGGCGCTGTTCTTGCCGCAGGTAGGAAGGGGTGTCGGCTCATGCTCAGCGCAGGCGGCGGATCAGGCTGGACGTGTCATTGCGGTTTCCGCCCATCCGCTGGACGTCCTTGTAGAACTGATCCACGAGCGCCGTCACCGGCAGGCTGGCGCCGATCTGGTTGGCGGTGGCAAGGCAGATGCCAAGGTCTTTCCGCATCCAGTCCACCGCGAAGCCGAAGTCGAACTGGTCCGCCAGCATGGTCTTGTGGCGGTTAACCATCTGCCACGAGCCCGCCGCTCCCTGACTGATCACCTCGACCACCGCAGCGCCATCAAGCCCGGCCTTCTCGCCAAAGGCCAGCGCCTCGGCGAGGCCTTGCACGAGGCCCGCGATGCAGATCTGGTTCATCATCTTGGCCAGTTGGCCCGAGCCCGGCCCGCCCAGACGGCGGCAGATGCGGGCGTAGGTCTGCATGATCGGCGCGGCACGGGCATAGTCTTCCTCAGATCCGCCGCACATGATCGACAGGACGCCATTCTCCGCCCCGGCCTGGCCACCCGACAGAGGCGCATCGACAAAGCCCTTGCCCTGACCTGCCGCCACCGCGCCCAGTTCGCGGGTCACCTCGGCCGAAACCGTCGTATGATCGACAAACACCGCCCCCGAATCCATGCCGGCAAAGGCGCCATCCGGCCCGAGACAGACCGAGCGCAGGTCGTCATCGTTCCCGACGCAGGCCATGACGAACTCGGCCCCCGCTGCCGCCAGCGAGGGGGTCGCGGCACTCTGGCCACCGTGCTTGGCGACCCAGGCCTCGGCCTTGGCCGGGCTGCGGTTGTAGACCGTCACTGCGTGCCCCTTGGCCGCAAGATGCCCCGCCATCGGAAAGCCCATCACGCCCAAGCCCAGAAATGCCAGTTTCGCCATCGTCGCCGCCTCCATCAAGTAGCGGGCCAATTGTGCCGCAATCCGGGATAGACTAGAGGATCATCTCGACTGTGCCGTCAAGGATGCCCTTCAAGATGCTGACCGCCTTCCGCTGGACGCTGCGCGCTTTTGTGGCCCTTGTCGTTCTGGGCGTGCTGGCCCTGATGGTGTGCTATTACTTCCTGTCCCGCTCCTTGCCCGACTACAATGCCACCTGGGAGGTGTCCGGTATCTCGGCTCCGGTCGAGATCGTGCGCAACAATTCCGACGTGCCACATATCTTCGCGCAGACTGACAACGACGCCTACTATGCTCTGGGCTTTGCCCATGCGCAGGACCGGCTCTGGCAGATGACGCTGCTGCGCCGCACCGTGCAGGGCCGGTTGTCGGAGATGTTCGGCAACAAGACCCTGAAGACCGACGAGTTGATGCGGCGGTTGGATCTTTACACCCTGTCGCTATCCTCGGTGGCCGTACAGGACGACTACACCAAGGCCGCATTGCAGGCCTATGCCGATGGGGTGAACGCCTGGATCGGGCAGGTCAACAAGGGTGCACTTGGCCGGGGCGCGCCGGAGTTCTTCTTGTTCTCCAGCCAGATCGATGCCTGGGCCCCAGCGGATTCGATCGCCCTTATCAAGCTGATGGCGCTGCAACTGTCCTCACACCTCGACTCCGAAGTGCTGCGGGCCGAGATGTCGATGACGGTCGGTCCGGCGCGGCTGAAAGACATCCTGCCCGATGACACGGGCGCCGCTGTCGCGACCCTGCCACAGTATTCGCAACTGATGCCGGGTGTCGTGCCGGCCGATCCGCACCGCATGGCGGATTTGGATCAGCCGTTGTCGCCGTTTCCGTCCGCGGGCCTTGCCGGGGCCTCGAACGCTTGGGCCGCAGCACCCAGCCGGTCGGCAGCGGGCGGCTCCCTGCTGGCCAACGACCCGCATCTGGACTTCACCGCGCCCTCGATCTGGTATCTGGCGCGGCTGCATCTGCAATCGGGCGATGTGATCGGGGCCACCATCCCGGGGATGCCCTTGGTGCTGCTGGGGCGGTCTGAGAAGCTCGGTTGGGGTCTGACATCAAGCTACCTCGACGATCAGGACGTGGTGATGGAGAAGGTCAACCCGGCCAATCCCGAACAATATCTGACCGCCGCCGGCCCCAAGGACTTCACCACCCGCCGCACCATCATCACGGTCAAAGATCAGGCCCCGGTGACGATCACCCAGCGCTGGTCTGAGTCCGGCCCGATCCTGCCCGGCACGCATTACGACCTGAACACCGTGACCCCTCCCGGTGCCGTGCCCGCCTTGGAGTGGACAGCGCTGGACGGCGCCGATACTTCGATGTCCGCCGCCATGGCCTTGATGCGCGCCCATTCGGTGGACGAGGCGATCACAGCGGCCTCTGGCTTTGTGGCGCCTTCGCAGAACCTGATGCTGGTGGATGACAAGAACATCGCCCT
This sequence comes from Paracoccaceae bacterium, assembly GCA_947453525.1. GTDB lineage: Bacteria > Pseudomonadota > Alphaproteobacteria > Rhodobacterales > Rhodobacteraceae > Stagnihabitans. Next base: position 16,130 of record CANGHD010000079.1, read on the forward strand.
GCAGATGATCGGCCGGATGCCCAAGCGCGATATGGCCAACAGCACCCAAGGCCGGATGCCAGCCCCCGGCTGGGAAGGCCAGAACCGCTGGAAGGGGTTCTTCCCCTATTCCGACAATCCGGTTGTCAAGAACCCGCCCTCGGGCCTTCTGGGCAACACCAACAACAAGATGACCGACAAGCCCTATCCCTTGAACGTCTCCTTCGGCTGGGGCGACACGCAGCGCATCCAGCGCTGGCTGACCCTGATGAAAACCCGTGAAGTCCACACCCGCGACAGCTTCATCGAGGCGCAGCTGGATACGGTGTCTCCGACGGTCCGCACCCTCCTGCCGCTGATCGGCAAGGACCTGTGGTTCACCGGCGAGGCGGCCCCGGTTGGCACGCCCGACCGGATGCGGCAGGACGCGCTGGCGCTTTTGGCGAAATGGAATGGCGAGGAGAACGAACACCTGCCGGAACCGCTGATCGCAGAGGCCTGGCTGAGGTCATTGCAGGACCACCTGTCACGGGATGAGATCGGTCCCTTGGCCGATGTCATCACCCATGTGAACCCTGATTTCATTGACCGCGTCTATCGCAACATCGACGGCGCCTCGGTCTGGTGTGATGTGGTCCAGTCGGCGGCGGTGGAAAGCTGCTCGGATATCGCGAAAATCGCCTTGGACGACGCCCTTTTGCAATTGTCCGAGAAATACGGCAAGAAGATCGAAAGCTGGCGCTGGGGCGACGCGCATGAAGCGACCCATGACCATCCGGTTTTGGGCGACGTGCCGATCATCCATTTCTTCGTGAACATCCGGCAAAGCACCTCTGGCGGTGACAACACCCTGATGCGCGGCGAGACCAGTGGGGTCGGCCCCAATCCCTACCAGAATGTCCACGGCGGCGGTTATCGCGGGGTCTATGACTTCGCCGACCCGGAATCCTCTGTCTTCATCATTGCCACGGGTGAATCTGGCCACCCCCTGTCGCGCCATTA
>CANGHD010000080.1 GCA_947453525.1 Paracoccaceae bacterium
TCACATTCCGAAGGCGTCTCATGCCTTGATCCTTTTCGTCGTGTTCCGAGGTTACGGTGGGCCGCTGGCCTTATGGCCCAAATGGCCCAAGGGAGCAACTGGGCCGTGACCAGCCTAGGGCCCGGCCATGAAAATTCAGCGAAGAAGTGATGACAGACTGCCCAACGCGAAGGCAAAGCGGGTTTAAATCCTGCAAGGTGCGCGGGTGATTCCCTTTTCCACTGGCCTTCGTTATGACGGGGCGTCAGGAATCGAGAACATGCCCCCTTTTCACATCATAGGCGAGAACCGCCCCGGCCGCTGGCTGGTGACGTGCGACCATGCCTCCAACCGGGTGCCCGCCGATGTTTGTGGCGGCAGTCTGGGCTTGTCGGCCGAGGACATGCAGCGCCACATTGCCTGGGACGTTGGTGCGCGCGGCGTGGCGGAAGCAGTGGGTGGCGCGTTGGACAGCCCGGTGATCTGCAGCGACTTCAGCCGTCTTGTGATTGACGCGAACCGGGGCGAGGAAGACCCGACGCTGGTCATGCGGCTCTATGACGGCACCATCATCCCCGGCAATGCCCATGTCACGCCGCAAGAGGTGGAACGCCGCCTTGCCACCCTGCACCGGCCCTATCACGAGGCTTTGGCGCGGCTCGCGGCACGTTCTGCGGCTACGGTCATTCTGGCGATCCACTCTTTCACGCCCTGCCTGCGGGGCCGTGCGCCGCGCCCCTGGCATGTGGGTGTGCTGTATTCCCATCTGGACGACCGTCTTTCCGTGCCCCTGATCCAGCGGCTGTCTGCCGAACCTGACCTTTGCATCGGCGACAACGAACCCTATGCTGGTCATCTGCCCGGTGATGCCATTGATCTGCATGCCCTGCAGAAAGGTCGCCATAACACCTTGATCGAGGTGCGGCACGACCTCATCTCTGACACTGTGGGGCAAAGGGCATGGGCCCTGCGCCTTGCCCCGATCCTGACCGAAGTTCTGGAGGCTGTTGATGGAAAAGCTTGATCCCGCCACGACCGAAAAGCTGGAGGCAGCAGCTTTCCGCACCCTGATGCACCATCTGCTGGAGAAGCGTCCCGATGTGCAGAACATCGACCTGATGAACCTCGCCGGCTTCTGCCGTAATTGCCTCAGCCGCTGGTACAATGAGGCGGCCACGGCGGAAGGCATCTCCATGACCAAGGAAGAGGCGCGCGAGATCGTCTACGGCATGCCCTATGCCGATTGGGTGGCGCAGAACCAGACCGCGGCGGATGCTGCGAAAAAGGCGGCGTTCGAGGTGGCGTTTCGCGAGAATGTTGGCGGAGAGCCACCTCAGTCCTGAACCGGCGCAGTTCGGGGGGACCAGTCCCCCCGACCCCCCCCAGCCGGAGGGGCTTTCTGCCCCTCATGGACCACCCCGAGGATACTTCTGCAAGTATGAAAGGGGCAAGTCAGGGGCGAGAGTCGAACCGGTGGCGCGCGGCTTCAATTTGGGTGAGGTTGCGTTCTGCCCAACGCCAGACGCCACAAAATGCATCGCCGAGGCTGAGGCCGAGATCGGTCAGTCTGTAATCGACGCGAGGCGGGATCACTGGATGAATGGTGCGGATCAGGAGGCCATCCCGTTCCATCGCGCGCAGGGTCCGGGTCAGCATTTTTTGGCTGATGCCGGGGATATGCTGGCCGAGCACTGTAAAGCGCATCTCTCCCTGCGCCGCCAGCACCTCCAGCACGATCATCGTCCATTTGTCGGCGACCCTGCCAATCAGATCACTGACCAGCGCCTCGACCCTTGGATCGATCGGAACGCCTTGCGGATCAGTGGCGGTCATGGGTCACTTTCCTTTCGGTAAGTACGGATATTTCGGGTGCCTTCTTACCAAGGGTAAGCGGACGGCTATATCACGGCAAGACTTCCCCTTCCCGAAAGGACTCCATCATGGATTTGACCGAAAACACCATTCTGATCACCGGCGGCGGTTCCGGCATTGGCCGCGGTCTGGCCGAGGCGTTTCACAAACTGGGCAACAAGGTGATCATCGCTGGCCGCCGCGCGGATGTATTGGCCGAGGTGGTTGCCGCCAATCCGGGCATCGATTCGCTCGTGCTGGATATCGAAGACGCCGCTTCTTTGCCCGGCTTTGCCGAGACGGTGACCCGGGCGCATCCCTCGCTCAACGTCCTGATCAACAACGCCGGAATCATGCGGGCCGAAAATGTTCTGGCCGAACCCTACGATCTGACCGATGCCGAGGCCACCGTGGCCATCAACTTCCTCGGGCCCATCCGCCTGACCGCCGCCCTGCTGCCGCATCTGAAGGCGCAACCGAAAGCGGCGGTTCTGAACGTGTCATCCGGTCTGGCCTTCGTGCCGCTGGCGATGACGCCGACCTATTCGGCCACCAAGGCGGCGCTGCATTCCTGGAGCCAGTCGCTGCGCCATCAGTTGCGCGCGACGTCGATTGAGGTGATCGAGATCGCCCCGCCCGCCGTCGCCACCGACCTGATGCCGCGCAGCCGCAGCAATCCGATGGCGCAGCAGTTGGATGACTATATCGCGGAAGTGATGGACCTGCTGGCGAAAGGGACCCCGGAAATCCTGGTGGAACGCGTCAAGCGCCTGCGTGAGGCCGAATCATCTGGCCATTACGAAGGCGTTTTTGCGGCACTCAACCCCGCTGGTTGACAGTCTGGGGCGTTCAACCGGGGATTGTTTCAGAAATCCACAGCAACTGAGGCAACAATTTGACATCGCCGGAAAAAGCCTTCTTTGTGCCTTAAAGCAAGGGAGAGCCCGGAATGACCGCAATGCTGCCGATGGTACCGATCCTCATGTTGGCGTTTTCGACCATCGTGATGGAAACCTGCTTCACGGGCCCAACCGGCAAGCCGGCTGACCGCTCTCATCTCGACGATCCGAACGCGCATCTGGAAGACCTTGTCCTGTGCACCGTAAAGACCAAGCGCAGCTTCCGTCGCGCCTGAGTATCGGCCTGAAGATCCCGCCAAGGCCGCCTTAAACGGCGGCCTTTCGCATTTCCTCCAGATAGATTTCCCGCAGACGCGCCACGATGCTGCCCGGCTTTCCGGTGCCGACAGAAGCCCCGTCAATCTCGACCACCGGCATGACGAAGGCCGAGGCCGAGGTGATGAAGGCCTCATCCGCGCCTTGCGCCTCGGCGATCGTGAAGGGGCGCTCTTCCACCTCCATCTGGGCTTCGGCGGCAAAGCGCAGCACCGCTGACCGGGTGATGCCGTGCAGGATATCCGACGACAGTTGCCGCGTGATGATCCGGTTGCCCTTGACGATATAGGCGTTGTTGCTGGTTCCCTCCGTCACCACACCCTCTTCGACAAACCAGCTGTCATCGACCCCGGCCTTCTTGGCCGCCATCTTGGCCATCGAGGGGTAAAGCAGCTGCACCGTCTTGATGTCGCGCCGGCCCCAGCGGATGTCGGGGATCGAGATCACCTTCCAGCCGGTCTTGGCCGCAGGGTTCTCGGCCAGACCGGGTTTGGATTGGGTGAACATCACCACGGTCGGTTTCACCTCCGGGCCAGGATAGGCGAAGTCACGGTCGCCGGGGTTGCCGCGCGTGACTTGCAGATAGATCATGCCGTCGACGATGCCGTTGCGCGCCACCAACTCGTGGTGCAGGGCCAGCCATTCGGCGTCGGTGTGGGGGTTGGTCATCTCCAATTCCGACAGGCTGCGGGCCAGACGCACGCAGTGGCCGGCGAAGTCGATCAGCTTGCCGCCCAGCACCGAGGTCACCTCGTAAACCCCATCCGCCATCAGGAATCCCCGGTCAAAGACCGAGACGACAGCTTCGGCTTCCGGCACGAACGCGCCGTTCACATGGACGATACGGGTCATGGTCTATCCCCAAAGGGCCCTTTCAGGCGGATGAACCCCGGCGTCATCGTAGTGCAGGGGATTTTCGCGGTCTTGAGACAGAAGGAGCGGCCCGTCAAGATCTGAATAATTCGCCCCCTGCGCCACCAGTACCGCCGGGGCCATCGCAAGGCTGGATCCCACCATGCAGCCCACCATCAGCCCGAAGCCCAGCCGTGCCGCTTCGGCCTTTGCCGCCAGTGCCTCGGTCAGCCCGCCGGTCTTGTCGAGCTTGAGATTGACCAGATCATACTTGCCCTTCAAGGCTGCCAAGGACGCGACCCCATGACACGACTCATCCGCCGCCACCGGCAAAGGCCGGGCGATTTCGGCCAGCATGTCATCGGAACCGGCGGGCAAGGGCTGCTCTACCATCGCCACGCCCAGCCGGATCAGATGCGGCGCAAGCTCGGTGTAAACCTCCGGCGTCCAGCCCTCGTTGGCATCCACGATCAGCCGCGACCGGGGCGCACCTGATCGCACCGCCTCCAGCCGGGGCATGTCGTCCGGCGTGCCCAGCTTGATCTTCAGCAAGGGCCGGTGGGCATTGGCCGCAGCCTGCGCCCGCATCTCCTCTGGCGTATCCAGAGACAGTGTGAAGGCGATCTGCACAGGCTCCGGAGGAGCCAACCCCGCCACCTCCCAAGCCCGCCGCCCGGAGGCCTTTGCCTCCCAATCCCACAGCGCGCAATCCACCGCGTTGCGCGCCGCCCCCGAGGGCATCGCCTCTTGCAACGCCGCCCGCGTGATCCCTTCCGGCAATGCCAGTATAGCCGCCGTCACCGATTCCAGACTTTCGCCATAGCGCGCATAGGGTACGCATTCGCCCCAACCTGTGACACCGCCCCGCGTGATGCGAACGGTCAGCACATGGGCCTCGGTCTTTGAGCCGCGCGAAATCGTGAAGGTTCTGGCGATCTTGAAGGTATCAGGCGTAACGGTGATCATTCTGGCCCCCCGTAGGATGGGCAATCTGCCCATGTTCCCGGACCCTGCGCCACCGCTTTTTCATGCTGCGGTTGCGAAGATCGCTTGCGCCGTGCAGCGCAAGAATATAACACGCAGGAAGAAAATCTTGAAACATCCTTGCGAGGCCGCCTTGTCCTTCCGCCTGCAACCTCCTCCGCCCGCCCGCCCGAACCGCTGCCAGCTTTTCGCCCCCGGTTCCCGGCCCACGCTCTTCCCCAAGATGGCCGCCTCCGCCGCCGACGTGATCAACCTTGATCTGGAGGACTCCGTCTCTCCCGCCGACAAGCCGCAGGCCCGCGCCAATATCATCGAGGCGATCTCCGCCGTCGACTGGGGCCGCAAGACCCTGTCGGTGCGGATCAATGCGCTCGATACGCCCTATTGGTACCGCGATGTGGTCGATCTTCTGGAGAAAGGCGGCGAGCGGCTGGACCTGATCATGATCCCGAAAATCGGCTGCGCCGAGGATATCTATGCCGTCGACGCGCTGGTGACGGCAGTGGAACGCGCCATGGGGCGGACCAAGAAGATCGGCTTCGAGGTCATCATCGAATCGGCTGCCGGCATCTCCCACGTCGAAGACATCGCCAAAGCTTCGCCCCGCCTCACCGCGATGAGCCTTGGGGCGGCCGATTTTGCGGCCAGCATGGGTATGCAGACCACCGGCATCGGCGGTACGCAAGAAAACTACTACATGCTTCATCAGGGTGCCCGGCACTGGTCCGACCCCTGGCACTGGGCGCAGACGGCCATCGTCGCCGCGTGCCGAACCCATGGTCTGTTGCCGGTCGACGGCCCCTACGGCGATTTCAGCGACGACGAGGGCTTTCGCGCCCAAGCCCGCCGCTCGGCCACCCTCGGCATGGTCGGCAAATGGGCGATCCATCCCAAGCAGGTGGCTCTGGCGAACGAGGTCTTTACCCCGTCGGACACCCAGGTCGAAGAAGCCCGCGAGATTTTGGCCGCCATGGCCGAAGCCAGACTGCGCGGCGAGGGGGCAACCGTCTACAAGGGCCGCCTTGTCGACATCGCCTCGATCCGTCAGGCCGAAGTCATTGTGGCGCAGTTCGAATTGATCGCGGCGGCCTGATGTCCGCCGTCGAGTTTTCTTGACTCCCGGCGTCTGACGCGGGACATAACCTAGCGTCATTTGGTTGCCCTGCTGCCGCGGGAGAGGAGGCCTTCGGCAGCGATCAGGGGAGGAAACGCGCCCTGCGCCCTTGCGGCTGCGGGGCGCGTTGATTTTTCCGGACCATCGAGTTTCGGGTCCCGATGCATCCACCGGCTCGGTTGCATCTTGGGCGCTTCGCGGCCATATAGAGGCCCTGACCTGCAGCGCAGAGATCTCGCGGCCTCTTGGGAGTTTCCGATGAACTATCTTGAATTCGAAAAGCCCCTCGCCGAGATCGAAGGCAAGGCAGAAGAACTGCGCGCCATGGGCCGGTCCAATCCGACGATGGACGTGGCCAAAGAGGCCGAAGCGCTGGACCGCAAGGCGGATCAGATCCTGAAGGACCTCTACAAGGGTCTGAACGCCTGGCAGAAATGTCAGGTCGCCCGCCACCCCGACCGCCCGCATTGCAGGGACTATATCGAGGCGCTGTTCAGCGAATTCACCCCTCTGGCGGGCGACCGCAATTTTGCCGACGATTCCGCCATCATGGGCGGACTGGCCCGGTTCAATGATCAGCCGGTGATCATCCTGGGGCAAGAGAAGGGGCATGACACCAAGACCCGGATCGAGCGCAACTTCGGCATGGCCCGCCCGGAAGGCTACCGCAAGGCGATCCGGTTGATGGAGATGGCGGACCGGTTCCGCTTGCCGGTGGTGACGCTGGTCGACACCCCCGGCGCCTATCCCGGCAAAGGCGCCGAGGAGCGGGGGCAGGCCGAGGCGATTGCGCGGGCCACGGAGAAAAGCCTGCAGATCGGGGTGCCGGTGATCTCGGTTGTCGTGGGCGAGGGAGGCTCGGGCGGGGCGGTGGCACTCGCCACGGCGAACCGGATCGCGATGCTGGAGCATTCGATCTACTCGGTCATCAGTCCGGAAGGCTGTGCCTCGATCCTGTGGAAGGATTCCGAGAAGATGCGGGAGGCGGCGGAAGCTTTGCGATTGACCGCGCAGGACCTGCAAAAATTGGGCGTGATCGACCGGATCGTCAAGGAACCGCTGGGGGGTGCCCAAAGGGGTCGCAAGGAGACGATCGAGGCTGTCGGCAAGGCGATTGAAGCGATGCTCAAGGAATTGTCGGGCAAGAAGCCGGACTTCCTGATCAAGGACCGGCGCGAGAAGTTCTTGGACATGGGGACCAAGGGACTGGCGGCCTGAGGTGTGAAAGGGGCAGGATTGCACGCGTGCAATCCAGACTAAGACATTGAAATACAAGGATTTCGGCGGAAATCTTAACCTTTCATTTACAACTAAAGGATCAAGTCGCCGTCCACCAGAACGCGATTCTGGCCGAGGTAGATCTGATAGTCTGCCCCGCCGTTGCCATCGGTATCCCCAGCCAGAATTCCAGTTGAGGCGACATAGCGCACCTCTCCGGCGGTGTGGCTGAAGGCTGCGTTCTGGATGAACTCCTGACCCGCCATGATGCCGCGCAGGTCAATCTTGTCGACACTCGTGGCAAAGTCGGTAATGGTGTCGCGTGCGGCCCCGGTTCCTGTCTGCCCCTTGGCAAAAAGAAACACATCTGCCCCGCCACCGCCGCTCAAACGGTCAACCCCGGCGCCGCCAGACAGATGGTCCGCCTGAGTGCCGCCGTACAACGTATCATTTTCGCTGCCGCCATAAAGCCAGTCTGACCCAGCCTCGCCATAAAGAACGTCGGCCTGAGTGCCGCCGTAGAGCTTGTCCCCCTCGGTGCCGCCGTAGAGCCCGTCGGCTCCGGCCCCGCCGAAAAGCGTATCTGCCCCAGCATTGCCCAAGGCGAAATCGTCGCCGGCCAAACCAGACAATTGATTGGCAATCTGGTCGCCCTCGATCTGGTTGTTCAGCCCGTTGCCGGTGCCGTTCACACCTCCCCCATCGATGGTGAAGAGATAGAGTGCCTCCACGTTGCGTGGCAGGGTGTACGAGGTCACCCAGGAAAAGACCCGGTCATAACCGTCGGCAGCGGTATTTTCGATCACGCGGGTGCCGGCATCATCGACGGTGTAATAGTCATCACCCGCGCCGCCGTTCAGCACATCATAGCCGGTGTGGACATGGTTGCCGCCATCGCTGAGGTTGTCGGATCCGTTTCCGCCATAGATGGCATCCACCCCGTAGTCGCCAGCGAGCGTGTCGTTCCCATCGCCACCATAGAAGGTACAGCCGTTGAATTCGCCCAGGTCGAGCGGAGAAAAACCGCCCATGTAATCGTTGCCACCGGTGCCGAGGACCGTGTCGATCGACACCAGCCTGTCAGAGGCAACGGCAGAAGTGGCGCCGCCTTGCAGCTCGTGCTGGGTCACCGTGGCAGCGCCGATCGAGAGCATGATCGAGACGCTGTAGCTGTAATTGCCGAAATCGTCGAAGAAGCCCGAGTAATCGGCCGTATCGTGCCCCGTGCCGCCATCCAGCGTGTTGTTGCCCTCGTTGCCCATCAACGTGTCGGCCCCGGCGTCACCAAAGAGACTGTCATCGCCCATGGCGATGTTCCCCGCACTTTGAGCATTCGGGTCGCGGTCCCCGAAGATCAGATCGCTGTCGGCCCCGCCAAAGATCGTGTCGTCGCCGCCGCCGCCATAGATCGTGTCGTTGCCTGCGTTGCCGAACAGTTCATCATAATTTCCGGCCACGCCGTCGGGGTCACCCGCGATGACATTGGCGAAGTCGCTGCCCACGATATGTTCATTGCCAGCGCCGCCCTGAATGTTCTCGATCTGGCCGAAGACGATGAGGGAGTGAGCCGTCGTGATCCCGCCGGGGTAGATGTTGTAGTTCACAAAGACCCAGCCCGTATTGTGCATATCGACAAAGGTGCCCCAAGCGCCGAATTGGTAGCTATGCGTGTCCCGCACGAAGATCCAATCGATGCCGGTGCCGTCGTCCGTTATCTGCTGCGTGCCGACGTCGGTATAGCTTTCAAAGACGTAGATGTTATCAGCCATGCGAAACCTCTCCTGAAATACGGACCAAGGTAGAGGCACCGACCGCGTGTGTCACCGCTTTTCGAAGGCTCACCACCAGCCGAGGTGACTGCGTGTCGCCCTGTCGCGGTCGTATTGGACGCCGTCGATGCCGCCTGCGGTTGCCTCTTGCAGCATGGTGCCGACCGAGGGCAGGCCTTGGGATTGGTCGCCCACCGTCCAGAGTTCCGAGCGCGACAGGGCGCGGGCGCATTGGGAATAGACCTCGTCCACGGCGATCACGATCACGGTGCGGGGGTGGTTGCCGTCGCGTTCGAAGCTTTGGGTCAAGGTGGGGTCGGCGGTCAGCCTTGCGCGGCCGTTGATGCGCATCGCGGTGGTGGAGCCGGGGATCAGGAACATCAGGCTGACCCGTTCATCGCGCAGGATGTTGCGAAGGCTGTCGATCCGTTCGTTGCCCTTCCAGTCGGGCAGGGCGAGGGTGCGCTCATCCAAGACACGGACCACGGGGCCGGCGTCGCCTCGGGGGGAGCCGTCGGTACCCTCGGGGCCGACGGTGGAGAGCACGCAGAAGCGGCTGCGCTCGATGAAGGCGCGGTAGGCCGGGATGAGCGTGGGGGTCACTTTGCGGACGGCGGGGGCGGAGGGCGTGCCGTAGTGGCTGTGCAGGTCGTCGAGGGAGGTGATCCAGTCCATGCGCTCAGGCCTTCGGTTTGGTGGCTTTGGCAGCTTTGGGTTTTGGTGGGGCTTTGGGTTTCGGCTCCGGCAGATCGGCGGCCACCGCGCTTAAGGTGGCAATGGTCAGGTCAGGATCGTCGAGGGCGGATTCAAGGCAGATGTGATCCTTGGCACCACGGTAAGGCGGAGCCATGGTGGGGGCGGTGACCACGGCCAAGGCGCCGGGCGTGGGTTTGACATAGAGGAGGTCGTCGCAGATCAGCGCCACGACCTTGCCGTGCAGGTACAGGGCATATTCGCCGAACATCTTGCGGGCGGACAGGCCCGGCAGCTCGCGCAAGGCGTCCATCAGATCCTCGATGGTCTGGGGCCGGGTCGCCATCAGCCCACCCAACCGGACTGGCGCATCAGGGCGTCGGAGGCGGTTTCGATCGTGGCCTCGATGCCACGCATGAACTCACCCACGCTGCGGCCGGGCGGAACGGCGGGCAGGAACTCGACCACCGCGAGGCCGGGCTGGCGCAGGATGCCGTGCTTGGGCCAGAAGAGGCCGACATTGGTGGCGACCGGGATGCAGGGCTGGTTGAACTGGGTGTACAGAAGGCCCGCGCCGATCTTGTAGGGCAGTTTCGCGCCCGGTGCGACCCGCGTGCCTTGCGGGTAGATCACCAGTTGGCCGGGATTGAGGGCTGCCTTGGCGGCGTCTTCCTTCATCTTGGCGATGGCGGCGCCCTTTTTGGCGCGATTGACCGGGATGCAGCCGATGCGCAGGGCGTATTGGCCAAGGATCGGGGCCCAGATCAGCTCGCGCTTCATGATGAACTTGGGGCGGGGCAGGACGGAGCAGAGGATGATGATGTCGAAGAAGCTTTGGTGCTTGGCGGCGATGATGACCGCGCCCTGCGGCACCTCTCCGCGGATTTCGGATTTGAGGCCCACGAGGAGGCGGGCGGTGAGGCGCACCCAGTTGGAATAGGCGTAGACAGCGGCGAAGGCGCCGCGGCGCGAGATTATCGCGGGGATGGCGAAGATCAGGGCGCAGATCACCATGGCCAGATACATCTGGACGACGAAGATCAGCGACAGAAGCCAGCGGAGGGGTGTCGGCATCAGGTCAATCCTCGCAGGGTGCGGAAGGCGGCGGTGCGGGTGGCAAGGAAGGCCACGAGGGCAGCGAGGGGCACCAGAAGCAGGGGCAGGCACCATCCGAGGCCGGTGAAGCCCAGGCCGGTGAGGAAACCCCCGGCGGCGTCTTGCGCGGGCAAGAGGGCCACGCAGGCGGTGCCAAGCAGGGCGCCGGCCAGGGCGCCGGTTCCGGCGCGCAGGGTGAATCGTCGGACAAAGGCGCGGGCGATGTAGCTGTCTTTGGCACCGACCAGCCGCAACACACGGATCACCTGGGCATTGGCGGACAGGGCGGCATTGGCGGCGAGGGTGATCATGGCAGCCATGGTAAAGCCGATCAGGACCATCGACAACAGGCCCAGAAGGCGCAGGCGCCCCGCCGCCTCGGCCATCGGGCGGCGCCAGCGCAGGTGGTCGTCCAGCACGGCGCCCGGCGCTTCGGCGGCCAGCCTTTGGCGCAGGCCCTCGGCATCGTAGCCGGCACCTGTCTCGGTCACCTCGACCAGTTGCGGCAGGGGCAGGTCGGCCAGTGGCAGGTCGGGGCCGAACCAGGGTTCCAGCAGTTTGCGCTGCTCCTCCGTCGTCAGGGCGCGGGCCGTGGCGATGCCGGGCGTGGTGGTCAGGATGTCGACGACGGCCTTGGTCTGCAATGCCATCTGGTCATCGGGGGCCGAGATGCGGACCGTGGCGGTGCGATCCAACGCCTCGGCCCAGCGGGTGGCAAGTTTGCCCGAGGCGAGTGAGAGAGCCATGGCGAAGACGGCCAGAAAGGTCATGGCCCCGGCGGTGAAGGCGGTCAGGCGGGCGGGCGCGCCGGAGGGCGGCACCACGCGGTCATCCTGACGCTGCTGGCGGCGAGGCGGGGTCACAGGTCAGCCCCGGCCAACTGGATGCGGCGCTTGGAAATCCGCAGCACGCGGGCGGCGATCTGGCTTTTGGCTTGGCGGATGACGTTGAGGTCATGGGTGGCCACAAGGATCGTCTTGCCCATCCGGTTCAACTCCACCAGCAGGGTAATAAGCCGCAGCGACATCTCCCAATCCAAGTTGCCGGTCGGCTCATCGGCCAGGATCACATCCGGCCCCATGATGATGGCGCGGGCGAGGGCCGCGCGCTGCCGCTCGCCGCCCGACAGCGAGGGCGGCAGGGCGGCGGCCACGGGGCCAAGGCCGACCCAGTCCAACAGCGCCGAAAGGTCGGAGGTGGGCGTGGGTTTGCCCGACACCAGCAAGGGCAATGCCACGTTGGAGGCCAAGGGCAGGTGGTCGAGGAACTGGCAATCCTGATGCACCACGCCGATCCGTCGCCGGGTCAGGGCCACGTCATCGCGCGACAGGCTGCGGACCTCGCGGTCAAACAGCGTCAGGCGACCGGCGGTCGGCACAAGTTCGGCATAGCAGAGTTTCAGGAACGTCGACTTGCCCGAGCCGGAAGGCCCGGTCAGGAAATGAAACGATCCCGGTGCAAGGCGCAGCGAAATCTCTGACAGCAGTTCCCCACCGCCATAGCTGTAGGCGGCATTCTCGAAGGCGATCAAGGTCTGGTTCCGTCCTCGCACGTTGCCCTTGCACCATTGCCCAAGGATTGGCAGGATTCAACGGTCCGTGTGGTGTTCGGGTGGCATGCGGGCCGAAGTGTTGACGTTTCGGCGACAAACCATTGGACGGCACGACGTTAATTGCTACAACGGCGGCAAAAGTACCGATAAACCGGGCGGGACAGGTAAAGATGCGTTTGGTGTGCCCCAATTGTGACGCGGAATACGAGGTGGATGATGCCGCCATCCCGCGAACCGGGCGCGACGTCCAATGTTCGAATTGCGGTCATGCGTGGTTCCAGTCCCATTCTGAGGCCGAGGATGAACAGGCCGACGAACTGAGAGCACAGGGCAGCTTGGTCGAGGCTATGACGGAGGGTGGGGTCGGGACAGAAGCTTCGGGCCTGTCCCGGCATGATGCTGAAGACGAGGCGTGGGCCGGGGCAAGCTCTTCGTCAGGGATTGTGGCGGAAGCGGTAAAACCCGCGGCCGATCCGATCGTGCCCGCTTCGCTTGAAACCGCCTCGGTCACGCGCACGATCGATGAGAGTGTTTTGGCGGTCCTGCGGGAAGAGGCCGCGCGGGAAGTTGCGGCGCGGCGGGCGGAAACGCCGCCGTTGGAAACCCAAACGGAAATGCCGTTTGCGTATCGGGTTGCTTCGGATGCGGCTGCGGCCAGACCTGCGGTTGCCAATGCTGCGGTTGCCACTCCGACCGTGAGAATTTCGAAGGCCGAGCCCGCGGCGAAAGCCGAAGCACCGGCTGAGGTTCAGCCGAACCGGCTGCGCCGTGATCTTTTGCCGACGATCGAGGAAATCAATTCGACCTTGCGGGCCAGTTCCGGTCGACCGGGCGAAGAAGAAGAGTCCCTGATCGCAACGGAAGCGGCGCAAGCGGCGCGGAGCCGCTTTGGCAGCGGGTTTGTGACGCTGGTTCTGCTGGCGGTGATCTTACTGGCGATCTATGTCCTCGCGCCGGTGATCGCGGAAAAGGTGCCGTCGCTGGCAGGAGCCCTGTCGACCTATGTGGCGGCTGTCGATGCGGCGCGGATCTGGCTGGATGTTCAGATCAGGACCCTGATCGACATGTTGCGCGGGCTGGAAGGTGCCGCGCAGGGTTGATAGGGCCAAAACCGTTGCAATGAAATCAAGAACTTGACTGGCGACGTCTCGCGGATCAGAACAGATCCAGCAGGCGTTTGAGGTAGCTGCGTTCCTGATCGGGGCGGCTCTGCTGGCCCGCGCGCTTGCGGATTTCATCGAGCAGTTCCTGCGCGCGGCGGTAGACATCCTGACCTTGCAGAAGCGAATGGTCGGTGCCCATCTGCGATCCAGCGCCGGTGTCGCGGCCCAGCGGGTCGCGCTGGCCTTGCGGGGCGGTTTCCTGCGCGGTCTGGCCATCGTTCGGGTTGCGGTCCTGCTCGCTTTGCGCCAGCGCGTCGCCGAAGTTCTTCATGCCTTGCCGCAGCGCATCCAGCGCCTGCGCCTGCTTGTCGAGCGCCTGCGGCAGGTCGCCGTCGCGCAGCGCTTTTTCGGCATCCTTCATCGCGCGGCCCGCGTCGCCAAGCGCCTGACGCCCGGCTTGCCCCTTCGGGTCGCCCGCGCCGGGCAAGATGCCGGATTTGCCAAGCTGGTCGATGCGGTCTTTCAGCGCCTTCTGGCGGTCGGCCAGACTTTGGCCGTTTGGAGTGCCGTCCGGGTTGGTCTGGTCGCCCTGACCATCCGGGCTGCCGTTCTGCAGGTCATGGAAACTGTCGTCGGACAGTTTCTGCTGATCGCGCAGGGTCTGGCCAAGGTCTTTCATCGCCTGCTGGCCGGGCGTGCCCTGACCTTGGCCCTGTCCCTGACCCTGCCCTTGTGTGACCTTCATGTTGTTCATGAAGTCGCGGAGTTGCTGCATCAAGGCCTGCGCTTCCGCCGTGCGGCCCTCTTTCATCAGCTCCTGCAGCTTGTCGAGCATCTGTTGCAGCTGATCCTGCGACATCTGCATCGCCTGACCGTTCTGCTTGTTCGGCTCGTCCGGGTTCTGCGCGTTCTTCTGCGCTTCCTGCTTCATGTAGTTGTCGAGCGCCTGACGCATCTCTTTCATCAGGCGGTCAATCTCGGCAGGCGAGGCACCGTTGCGGATAGCTTCATCCAGCCGATCCTGCGCGCGTTTCATGGCCTCGAAGGCCGAGGCGAGGTCGCCGTCTTCGACGATCAGGGCAATCTGCCACAGCTCTTCGGCCACCTCGTCGCGCGTCTTGATGTCAAGCGTGGCGGCGATGGCATCCAGTTCCTTGATCGCCACGCGCAGGCGCAGATAGGCCTTCTGGTCAGGGAAGAAGCCTTCCGGCTTGTTGGTGACGGCTTTGAGCACCTGCACCACCTCTGGCGCGTTCTTGCGGCTCCACAACAGGTCGCGGCGCATTTCGATCAGCGATGCTGCGAGCGGGTCAAAGAAGCGGCGGCCGGGCAGGGTGACGTGCAGGGGCTGGGACGCGGCCTTCTGCCCCGCCGCATCGCTGGCGGTGAAGGTCAGCGTCACGGGCAGGTTGGACATGACATCCTTGGACAGGTCATCGACCAGAACCTGATCGATCTTCGTCCGATCCCGCTTCATCGGCAAGGGCAGGTCGAGCGTCACCGGAGGCCGCGCCTCGGGGTCGATCTTCAGGCCAAAGCGGCGGTCGACGGCGGAGAGGTCCAAGGCGATGGTGACATCCCCCTTGACCACGCCGTAATCGTCGGTCGCCTCAAATGGCTGCTTGAAGCGGCCATCCGCGTCGCGGTCCATCTTGCCTTTGGGGGCGATGGCCGGGGCGGCGTCTGGCAGGATCGTCACCAGCCACGCCCGCCCGCCAGCACCTTCGATCGACAGCTTGCCGGATTGCTTGACGATGAAATCCTGCACCGGCTGCGAGGCGGGCGTCACATCGGTGCGGCCCGAGACCGTTTCGGCAAGGATCAGCGCGCCGGGCGCACCATAAAAGCGCAACTGGATGCGGGTGCCGGCGGGCAGCAACAGCGCCTCGTCCTTCTGGTCGGCGAGATACAGCGCGGGTTTGCCGGTATAGGCGGGGGGTTGGGCCCATCCCTCCCACGCGGGCCCGGTGGCGGCCAGGCCCTGGCCCCCGGGAGCGGGCAGCGTCGTGACGGTGGCCACACGCCAGACCGACCCGAACAGCAGGGCCAGAACCAGCACGGTCAGCGCCATGTAGCGCAGGGCATAGGGGTCGCGTGTGGCGAGTTTCAGATCAGGCTCCACCGCCTTGGCCGTGCCGGCCCTGACGGCCATGCGGTCGCGGTGCACCGACCAGATCGCTTGCGTCGCAGGGTCGGCTACGCCCAAGACAAGGCTGTCGCGCAGGGCGGCGATGGGGCGACCGGGCAGGCGGGAGTCCAGCCGGGTGAGCGCCTCGTCCCGGGTCGGTCTGCGGAAGGCACGTCCGCCCCAGACCAGCGCCCAGACCGACGCGAAGGCAAAGGAGACGAGGCCAAGCCAATCTGCCTCCAGCGGCAGATTGTCCTGCACCCCCAGGGCGGCGAGGCCGAAGCCTGCGATCAGCACGGTCCAGAGCGGCCAGAACGCGCGGACAAGCCGTTCCGCCCAAAGCCCAAGCAGGGTCAGGCGCAGCGGAACCTCGATCCGTTTCAGGGCCGCTTCGGGCTTGCCTTCGGTCATATCCTCCGCCAGTTCACAACCATGAGGGTATGGTATCGCGCTTCAGGATTTCGTCAAAGCTCGGACGTGCCCGGATGACGGCGAAGTGATCCCCCTGCACAAGAACCTCCGGTACAAGCGGGCGGGTGTTGTATTCCGAGGCCATGACCGCACCGTAGGCCCCGGCCGAGCGGAAGGCCAGAAGGTCGCCCTCGTTCAGTGTTGGCAATGCGCGGCTTTTGGCGAAGGTGTCACCGGTTTCGCAGACCGGGCCCACCACGTCATAATCCTGCGTCTCGGCCGCCGCAGCCGGTTCGATCAGCGGCACGATGTCATGATGCGCGCCGTACATCGAGGGCCGCACAAGGTCGTTCATCGCGGCATCGACAATGAGGAAGGTGCGGTCTTCGCCCTCTTTCACGTAGATCACCTGACTGACCAGTAGGCCCGAATTGCCGGAAATCAGGCGGCCCGGTTCAATTTCGATCTCGCAACCCAGATGACCAAGGGTGCGCTTGATCATGGCACCATAGTCGAGCGGCAAAGGCGGCGCCTCGTTCGAGCGCGTATAGGGAATGCCCAAGCCGCCGCCAAGGTCCAGTCGGCTGATCGTATGGCCATCCGCGCGCAACTGTTCGGTCAGTTCGGCGACCTTCTGGAACGCGGCTTCGAACGGCGCAAGGTCGGTCAACTGGCTGCCGATATGGACGTCGATTCCCACAACCTGAAGGCCCGGCATGCGGGCGGCCTGAGCATAGACCTCGCGCGCCTTGGAGATCGGGATGCCGAACTTGTTCTCTTTCTTCCCGGTGGCGATCTTTTCATGGGTCTTGGCGTCGACATCGGGGTTGACGCGCAGGGTGATGGGTGCCGTCAGACCCAGCCAGTGCGCAACTTCGGACAGGGCGTGCAGTTCCGGTTCGGATTCGACGTTGAACTGCCGGATGCCGCCGGTCAGCGCCAGCTTCATCTCCTCCCGCGTCTTGCCGACACCGGAGAAGACGATGCGCTCGCCCGGTACGCCCGCCGCCTTGGCGCGCAGGTATTCGCCGCCCGA
>CANGHD010000081.1 GCA_947453525.1 Paracoccaceae bacterium
CCGGATGGGAATTTCATTCTGGGCGAGGCGCCGGAACTGGCCAATCTGTTCATCGGGGCGGGGTTCAATGCCTTTGGCATCGCCTCGGGTGGTGGCGCGGGCATGGCTTTGGCCGAGTGGGTGGCCAAGGGGGAGGCGCCCTATGACCTGTGGCCCGTCGATATCCGGCGCTTCGGCGCCTTGCACCGCTCGGTCGATTGGGTGCGGGCGCGGACGGTCGAGGCTTATGGCAAGCATTATACGATTGCCTGGCCCTCCGAAGAGATGAAGTCGGCACGGCCGACCCGTCGCTCGCCTTTGTACGCGCATCTCAAGGCGGCGGGGGCCTGTTTTGGCGAGAAGCTGGGGTGGGAGCGGCCGAACTGGTTTGCTGGCCCCGGGGAGGAGCCGGTCGACCGCTATTCCTTTCAGCGGCCCGGCTGGTTTGATGCCGTGGGGCGCGAGCATAAGGCAGCGCGCGAGGCGGCGGTGCTGATCGACCAAAGCAGTTTTGCCAAGTTCACGCTGAAAGGGCCGGATGCGGCCAAGGCTTTGAACTGGATTGCAGCGGGGAATGTCGACCGGGCGGTGGGGTCGCTCACCTATACCCAGATGCTGAATGACCGGGGTGGGATTGAGGCGGATGTCACCGTGGCGCGGGTGGCGGAGCAGGAGTTCTACATCACCACCGGCACCGGCTTTGCCACGCATGACTTCCACTGGATCTCGAAGAACCTGTGTGGCGATTGCCAGCTGGTCGATGTGACCTCGGGCTTTGCCGTGCTGTCGCTCATGGGGCCGAAAGCGCGGGAGGTTCTGGCGCGGGTCTGTCCGGAGGATCTGTCGAATGCAGGCTTCCCCTTTGGCCGGGCGCACCGGATCTCCGTGGCGTCCTGCCCGGTGCTGGCGTTGCGGGTGACCTATGTGGGCGAACTTGGCTGGGAGTTGCATGTGGCGACCGAAATGGCCGTGACGGTCTATGAGGCGCTGATGGCGGCGGGGGCCGATCTGGGATTGGTCAATGCCGGCTATCGGGCGATTGAGACCCTGCGGCTTGAGAAGGGGTATCGGGCCTGGGGCAGCGATATCGGGCCGGATCATTCGCCGGTCGAGGCGGGGCTCGCTTGGGCCGTGAAGATGAAATCGGGCGTGGCGTTCCGGGGCCGCGAGGCTTTGGTGGCCCAGCTTGAAGGTGGCGTGAAGAAGCGGCTGGCGACCTTTGTGGTCGATGATCCGGCGGTGATCCTGTTGGGGCGCGAGACGATCTACCGGAATGGCGAGAGGGTCGGCTGGCTGTCCTCGGGCGGGTTCGGGCATACTTTGGGCAAGCCGATTGGGCTTGGCTATGTGAGGCGGCCGGGGGTGGATGCGGGTTATCTGGCGGAAGGGGTCTGGGAGTTGGAGGTGGCTTCCGAGCGGGTGCCTTGCAGGGCCACGTTCGAGGCGCTGTATGATCCGAAGGGGGCACGGGTGAAGGCGTGAGATTGCACGCGTGCAATGAGGGGTAAGGGGTTGATTCGGTTGGGGAATGGGGTGTGGCGTTAGGGGATTGTTAAGGGGTGGGGGAATGGTGCGCACATTTCGCGCGCCCCATTCCTGAAACCATTGTTTGTGTCACTATTGGGCAAGAGATTAGTCGATTAGGAGGCCAAGAATGTTTCGAAAGATGCTCGATTTCTTTTTCAAGCGGGAAGAACCGCCCATCGTCGAAGACGACAAATGGTCCATTCCTTCGTCAGTGCCAACATCGGGAAATGTCCGACCTCATAATCCGTTGAAGGGACGAATTAGAATCCCATTGAAAGGAAACGGAAGCTTCGCTTTCGATATTGTTGGTGAAGCAAGCTATCAAGTTGCGTTGGAAGCCTTGGCTGGGAAGAAGACGAGAGAGGGAAAAGAACTCCACTGTACTGCAATGGTATCTCGTGAGCCCGAGAACTCACATGATCCCAACGCGGTAAAGGTGGAAATTGGCGGCAAAACGGTGGGTTATTTCAGCTGGGCGGATGCAAAGGATTATTCCGGCCAATTGCAAAGTATCGGTGGTGGCACCTGTGATGTGGCGGCGATGATCGTTGGCGGTTTCAAGAGCAAAACAAAGGAAGGCAATTTTGGTGTGAAGCTGGATATCACGCGTCATACTTGAGGATGCTGCCTTCCCCGATTTACCACAGTCCGCACCCTGCATCACGTCTCTTGGTCTGCGGCTTGCGCCTTCGACCAAGGGGCCGGAGGTCCTTCCACAGGAAGGCCCTCTGATCGGCCCCGGTCTTGCAGTCCACCGTCGGAGCCCCGGGCCGATACCGTAGGGTGGGGTTTAACCCCACCCTACGAACAGGGCGCGGGCCCCGATCTACGCGGGGTTGGCTTGCATCCACGCGTCGAGCGCCGCGACTTCGTCTGGCGTCATGCGCAGCCCTAGTTTGCTCCTCCGCCAGATCACGTCGCTGGCGTATCGGGCGAATTCGTTCTTCATCAGCCAGCGCAGCTCGGCCTCGGTCAGGGTGGCGCCGAAGTCGTGGCCCAGTGCCTCGGGGGACGTGGAGTTGCCGAGGATGGTGAAGGCGTCGAGCCCATAGGCTTTGACCATGCGCTCGGCGCAGGGCGGGCGAAGGTAGGGGTATTGGGCGCGGAGGCGCTCGATCAGTTTGGGCTTGTCCGAGAGCGGGAAGTCGCCGCCGGGCAGGGGGGCTCTGGCGGTCCATGCGGGTTTCATGGCGGGGAAGAACGGGCGCAGTTTGTCCAGCGCTTGTTCGGCCAGGCGGCGGTGCGTGGTGATCTTGCCGCCGAAGATGTTGAGGATCGGTGCGGTGTTTGCGGCGCTGGGCGACGGGTCGAGCGACAGGACGTAGTCGCGCGTCGCGGCGGTGGCGGATTTGGCGCCATCTGCGTAGAGCGGGCGGACTCCGGAATAGGCCCAGACGATGTCGGCGGGGGTGACAGGCTCGACGAAATATTGGTTGGCGAAATTCAGCAGATAATCGCGTTCCTCATCCGAGATCTTTACCTCGCCCGGCGCGCCCTTGTGGTCGGCGTCTGTGGTGCCCAGCAGGGTGAAGTCGCGCTCATACGGAATGGCGAAGATGATGCGGCCGTCCTGACCTTGGAAGAAATAGCAGCGGTCGTGATCATAGAGTTTGCGGGTGACGATGTGGGAGCCGCGGACGAGGCGGACGCCTTCGGTCGAGGTGGTGGGCAGCACGTCTTTCATGACGGAGGAGACAAAGGGGCCGGCGGCGTTGACCACGGCACGGGCGTGGTGGATGTGTTGGCCTGTGGCGTCCTCGGTGGTGACGGTCCAGACCGCGCCTTGGCGTGCGGCGTGGATGACGCGGGTTTGGGTCAGGATCTTGGCACCCCGCTGGGCGGCGTCGCGGGCGGTGAGGGCGACGAGGCGGGAATCTTCGACCCAGCAGTCGGAATATTCGAAGGCCTTGGTATATTGCGGTTTGAGCGCGGCTCCGGCGGTGTTCTGGGTCAGGTCCAGCACCGACGTGGCGGGCAGGACCTTGCGGCCGCCGAGGTGGTCATAAAGGAACAGGCCCAGCCGGATCAGCCAGTCGGGCCTGCGGCCTTTGAGCCAGGGCATGATGGTGCCCAGAAGCCGCGAGGTTGGGGTGGAGGCGTCAAACCGCATCTGCGGCGAAAGCGGCAGGACAAAGCGCATGGGCCAGGAGATGTGCGGCATGGCGGCCAAGAGGGTCTCGCGCTCTTCCAGCGATTCGCGCACGAGCCGGACCTCGAAATATTCCAGATAGCGCAACCCGCCGTGGAACAGCTTGGTCGAGGCCGAGGACGTGGCCGAGGCGAGGTCGGCCTGTTCGGCCAAGGTCACGGACAGGCCGCGGCCTGCGGCGTCGCGCGCAATCGCGCAGCCGTTGATACCGCCGCCGATGATGAAGAGATCGGAAATCTGGTCCATGGCGCTGCCCCTTTTGGGTGGAGTTATGGGTTGGCGGGGCTTTGGGTCAAGCATGGGGTGCGCGATTGTTCGTTAATAGTCGTGGCGAACAAAATCGAACATCACACGCGGAGGCGGCGCATCGTGAGGATCTGGTGGATCAGGCCAAGCGGAGGGACGGCGCGCAAGAGGTCGCGCATCATGGCGATGTCGCCCTTGATGCCGGTCCAAAGCCCGTATTTGGCGGATTTCACCGGGCTTTTGACGCCGGGCAGGCGGACGACGGCGAGGGGCGCGCGGTGCGAGAGGATCAGGGAGTTCAGGAACACCTCAAAGCCGAATTTGGGCAGGCGGGTCAGGGCATCTTCCTGACCTGCCAGCAGGTCGCGGCGCAGGGCGCGTTCGCCCGAGATGTAGTCGAGTCCGATCCAGCGCCAGAGGAAGGGGGCGTTGTCGCGCAAGCTGACCGACATCTGGGCGCGGCCTTCCTTGACCGGGGCGATGAGGGCGGTGAGGTGGCCGGGCGAAAGGCCGGTCAGGTCGGCGTCGATCAGCAGGATGATCTCGGACCGGGTCTGGGCGAAGCCATGGGCGAGGGCGGCGGTCTTGCCGCCGTTTTTGGCGAGCGTGATCAGACGGGCGGCGGGGAAGCCGCGCACCACGGCGGAGGTTCCATCACGGCTGCCGTCGTCGATGACCAGCACCTCGTCGATCTGCGGATGGCCAAGGACTGCCTGCAGGACCGCGCCGATCCGGGCCTCTTCGTTGTAAGCGGGGATGACGCAGGTCAGCCTCATGGCCGCTTCCGCTGCCAGAGGACGAAGGCCACCACGATGGCCGCCAGAATCGCGCCGAGCGAGACGCGCCAGATCCATGTGTCGATGGCGGAATAGGCCGAGCCGATGAACCAGCCGATGGCCACGAACACGGCGGTCTTGGGGACGGAGCCTGCGAAGTTCCAGAGCATGTATTTGGTGAAGTTCATCCGCGCAGCCCCCGAGGCCAGCATGATGGGCAGACCGGCGGAATGGGTCCATTTGCCGATCAGCAGGGTGCGGGGGCCGCTTTTGGCGAAGTGCCCTTCCAGCGCCAGTTGGCGGGCCTGCGTCATGCCAAGCCGGGCGAGCCATCGGTCGGGCAGGATCGCCGGACCGGCGCGGCCGATCCAGTAATACATGCCGTCGCCGATCAGATCGCCCAGCACGCAGACCAGATAGACCCCCATCAGGGTCATGTAGCCCAGTTTGGCCAGATAGGCCGCGATGACGGTGACAATGGGGCCTTCGACCACGGCCATGGGACCGACGAGCCACAGGCCGTGGCTTTGCATCAGGGCGAGCAGGGCTTCTTGCGTCATTTCGAGGTCACGTCTTTGGCCGTCACGTCCGCGACGGTCATGGCATTGCCGCGCCATTCAAAGGAATTGCCGCGCCATGCGGCGCACCACAGCACCGGCAGCAGCGCGTCGCGGGCGAGCCATGCGGCGATATCGCCGGGCGAGCGGGGCCAGTTGCCCGCCGAAGCAAGGGCGTATTCGGGCAGATACCACAGGATCAGAAAGGCGGGCAGGGTCCAGAGCGGCGCGCTGGAGGCGGCGAGGGCCAGAAAGGGCAGGGCGGCCCCGGCGATAAGTTCGGGCAGGAACAGCAGCGGGAAGCCAAGCCGGCGGACCTTGGCCCAGCGGACCTGACGGTTCCAGACCACCGAGGCTTTGCGCGGTCCGATGGGCTGTTCGAAGAAACGTCCGGGCAGGCTGACCACCTTGCCCGCCGCGCGGACGGTCTTCGTGGAGGCGACATCCTCGGCCATCTCGCGGCCAAGGATGGCGATGCCGCCGGCCTTTTCCAGCACGCGGCGGTCCCAGAACAGCATCTTGCCTTGCGCAAAGCCAATGCCCAAGGCGGATGAGGCCATCTGGACCCGGGCCTGGAAGGTGTTGAGAAAGGCGCATTCCAGACGCGCGGCAAAGCCCTCGGGGCGGATGCCGATCGGGGGCGACGAGACGAGACCGGTGTTGGGTGTGAACTCTGCCATGCAGCGCGACAGATAGTCGGGCGGCAACAGGACGTTGCTGTCCGACATCAGGATGTGGTCATAGCGCGCGGCCTTCCAACCCTTCACGAGGTTGTTGAGCTTGGGGTTGCCAGAGACCTTGTCATCGCCGGTCAGCACGCGAGCCTCGACTTCAGGGTATTTGGCCATGAGGCGCTGGACGAGGGGCACGGCGGGGTCTGCCGGGTCTGCGGCGCAGAAGATCAGCTCATAGGTCGGGTAAGCGGCGCCGAAGGTGGTTTCCAGCGTCTCTTCCAGAAAGTTTTCCAATCCGCAGATCGGGCGCAGCACGCTGACCGGCGGCAAGGGTTGCAGCCCCTTGCCCGGCTTGCGCCACAGCGCGGCGAAGGCGAGGGCTGTGCCGACGCCTTGCAGGGCAAGGCAGATGATCGCGAAGATGAGAAGGGCAGAGCCCATGCCAGTGATCCGTGCAATACGCGTTCTGTGTCGCAGCAAGCACCCGATCCCAAGCACCCGTAGTCAAGCGCCCGATCTCAAGCGCCGTTGGCGGCGTTTCGAAACCCCATATGCACGTCTGACGCGGCCTTTTCCACCCCATGCTGCGCCCAGTCGATCAGAAGCAGGCGGCCAGCGGTGGTTTCAACCAGCGCCGTGGCGTTTTCCACCCAGTCGCCGCAGTTGGCGTAGGACACGCCGTGGTCGGAATGCAGCGCGGGCTTGTGGAAGTGGCCGCAGATAATGCCATCGGCGCCGCTTTTGCGGGCCACCTCGGCCAGACGCTCTTCGAAGGCGTCACAAGCGCGGACGGCGTCGTTGAAGCCCTTGACCAGCCGGTCGATCAGCTGCCATTCCTTCCAGCCGATCTTGGCGCGCTGGCGGTTGATGAAATTGATCATCCCGCGCAAGCCGCTGTCGAACCGGGCGGACATCCGCGACAGCAGCGGGAAATGCGTCTCGAACACATCGCCCTCGTCGCCATGGACCACGAGATAGCGGGTTCCTGCGGCGGTTTCGTGGATGATGCGGTCGACCACTTCGATCCCCAGCATGTGCTGGCCGATGAAGCGGCGGAAGAAGGCGTCGTGGTTGCCGGGCGTATAGACCAGCCGCGTGCCCTGACGCGCGCGGTCGAACAGGATCGCCAGAACCTGATGCTGGGCCGCCGTCCAATAGGCGCCCAGCGGCAGCCAGGTGTCGATGATGTCACCGACCAGATAGATCACGTCGGCGGTGTGGCCCTGCAGGAAGGACAGCAAAGCCTCGTCCCGGCAGGCGCGCGAGCCAAGGTGTAGGTCCGACAGGAACAGCACCGGGAAGTGGCGGGCGCGGGGCGCGGGCTTCGGCGGTGCGACCAGCGCCTCTGGCGGCAGGAAATCGGTCGCGGCGAAATCGAGATGCGGGAAATCCTTGGGCGGGAGGTCTGCCACGTGCAACGTCATCGGTCGCGTCCCCTTGCTTTTCGGCCCGTTCATCGGCCAACCGGCATTTTTCCGGCGTTTCACCGCTAACGCTTGGGCTTTGCAGTTCCGTCGCGTCTCGGTCAGGTTTTCCACGTCGTGATAGGCGGTTTCTGCAACGGCGATGTGACAGGCGCAGCAAAATGCGGCCACAACAGATTGCGATGGCGCGATTTCTTGCCCCAAAGGGCTGATGTCGATTCGTCGGGCGGTGCAATCCGGGGCGGTGGCGGTGGTGATGGACATCATGGGGCCTCCTGGCCGGAACCCTTGGCGGCAATCCCGAGGGGCGGCAGTCAAAGCAAAGGACCGGGTGGTGAGTTCAATGGTGCGGCCTCTTGCGTTGATTTTGCCCGTTCTGGCCTTGCGCCGCTTTAACCTGCGGCAGCGCAGGCCTTTGCAAGTGCAGCACGCGGGATTTGCGCCGGTTTAAAGCGGCAGGCCGGAGTCGGGCTTCATCTGCTCCATCACGATCTGGCTTTGCACCCTGCCCACGGCGGGATGCGCCAGAAGGTGATGCTGGATCAGGTCGTTGAGGGCGGGCAGGTCGGCGCACCAGACCCGCAGCAGGTAATCAGCCTCGCCGGTCAGGGTCCAGCAGGCTACGACCTGCGGCAGGGTGGCGGTCAGTCGGGCGAAGCTGCGGGCGGCGTCGGGGGTGTGGGCGGCCATCTGGACCTGCACGAAGGCCTGCACGCTCAGGCCAAGGCGGGCGGGATCAAGGCGGGCGACGTAACCTGTGATCAGCCCCTCAGCCTCGAGCCTTTGGCGGCGTCGGGCGGCCTGGCTGGCGGACAGGTTCAGCCGGTCGCCCAAATCCTGCGCCGTCAGGTCGCCCTTGGCTTGAAGCGCGACGAGAAGTTGTTGATCGGTGGCGTCAAGGATGCGGGACATGCGCGGGATCGCCTTGTTTTATGCGAGATTGGCGCAAACTATCGTCAAAATCCACTGGGGAATGCGCGGCATCCTCGGGTCGCTTGCGGTATTCTGGCTCTGTCAGCCAGAGGAGCCTTCATGGGACCGTTTCCGCATTCTGCCCCGCGCGCCACGATCAGTGCCGAGAACCCGGCCGGAACCGATGGGTTCGAGTTCGTCGAATTCGCCCATCCCGAGCCGCAAAGCCTGCGCGATCTGTTCGCCCGCATGGGTTTTGCAATGACCGCCCGCCACAAGACCAAGGCGGTCGAACTGTGGCAGCAAGGCGATATCACCTATGTGCTGAACGATGAACCCGGCAGCCATGCCCGCGATTTCGTGGACCTGCACGGGCCCTGTGCGCCGTCGATGGCGTGGCGTGTGGTGGATGCGGCGCATGCCTTCGCCCATGCCGTGGCTTTGGGGGCTGTGCCGTTTACAGGGTCAAAAGCGGTGGAATGGCCGGCCATCGTGGGGATCGGCGGGTCGCTGATCTATTTCACTGATGTCTATGGCGAGGGCGCCAATCCCTATGCGGAGTTCGAATTTGTGGCGGCTCCCAAGCCTGCGGGCGTGGGGTTTCACTACCTCGACCACCTGACGCATAATGTCCACAAGGGCAATATGGACACTTGGTTCGCCTTTTATGAACGCTTGTTTGCGTTCAAGCAGATCCGGTTCTTTGATATCGAGGGCAAGCATTCCGGTTTGCACTCCCGCGCCTTGACTTCGCCCTGCGCCCGCATCCGGATCCCGATCAATGAGGACCGGGGCGAGACCGGGCAGATTGTCGAATACCTCAAGCGGTACAATGGCGAAGGCATCCAGCATATCGCCGTGGGCAGCGAGGATCTGTATGCCGCCACCGACGAGATTGCGGCGCGCGGCGTGAAGTTCATGCCCAAGCCGCCCTTGGCCTATTACGAGCTGTCCAAATCGCGCGTGGTCGGACACAGCGAGCCGATTGACCGGCTGGCGCGGCATGGCATCCTGATCGACGGCGAGGGCGTCTTGAACGGCGGCGAGACGCGGATCTTGCTGCAGGTCTTCTCGCGCACGGTGGTGGGGCCGATCTTCTTCGAATTCATCCAGCGCAAGGGCGATGATGGGTTCGGCGAGGGCAATTTCCGCGCCCTGTTCGAAAGCATCGAACAGGATCAGATCGAACGCGGCGCTTTGAAGGCCTCGTCGGCTGCGGGCCAAGGCAGCATGGGTGATCCGTTTCTGTCGCGGGGCTGTGGCCGCGTGGCAGACGCCGGCCTGAGGTCTGCACGATAATGGCCCCCTGCCGCGCCGTTGCCGCAAGACCCGCGCGATCCCGTGGGGTGCAGGCCGGTCCCGTGCGCTTTGCGCAACGTTCGGGCTGACTTTGCACGCCGCACACGCAAAGCAATTGGATTTTGAATGAGTTTCCCGCAAAGGTAGAGCTGGGTGGGTCCGATCCGATCACGCCCACTGCGCACCGGAGCCCGGGTCACGTGTCACGAAACCATCTGGCCTCTGACTTGCCTCTGCTGGTGGAACTCGAGCCAGCAAGCGGGCTTTTGCGCAGCGCGTTGAACCCTGGCGCGCCAGCGTCCGATTTGGCGGACCTTCTGGCCCTGCTGCATCCCGACGACCGGGCCAGTTTTGCCGATACCATCGAGGACGCCGACCGACGCTTTCTGCCCCGGTTTCAGGTAGAGGCGCGGCTGACGCGTCGCGCCGGGCTTTTCGGTCCGGTCTCGATCTTCGGCACGGTGATCGAGACGGGGCCGGCCGAGCCGCCCGGCGCGTCGAGGCGCTATCTGGTGGCCATCACCGACAATTCGCCTCTGGCCTCGGTGGTGGAACGCTTCAACATCGCCACTGCTGCCTCCAGCGACGTGATCTTCCTTTTGGACTTCGACACCAACGACCATTGGTGGTCGGACGCCTTCACCCGCATCTTCGGCCACCCGCCCTTTGCCACGCCCGACGCGGTGGAGCGGTGGTTCGATCTGGTCCATCCGGCCGATCAGCCCAGGATCAAGATCAGCCATTCCGCCGCACGGCAGGGCATCGCGGAGGAATGGCAGGACGAATACCGCCTGCGCAAGGCCGATGGCAGCTATGCCCGCGTCATCGACCGGGCGCGGTTTTTCCGCAGGCCGGATGGCAGCGTGGCGCGCTCTATCTCGTCGCTGACCGATGTCACCGAACTGCGCGAGATCACCGAACTGTTCCGCCAGACCGTCGAAGCGGCGCAGGATGTGATCTACAGCCACGATCTGCGGGCGGGCACCCTGTGGTTCAACGAGGCGTTCAACGCACGCTTTGGCCATGAGGCGGGCGACTACGCCACGCAATCGCACCGCTGGATCGACCTTGTCTCGCCCGCCGACCGACCCGGCCTTTTGCTTGCCCGCGCCGAGACGCTGGGCGGCACGGAGAGCCGCTTGGAGCTGCGCTACCGGTTGCGGCGGGCGGATGGGCACTATGCCTCGGTCATCGACCGGGCGCAGATCATCCGCGACGAGGTGGGGCAGGCCCTGCGCATCGTTGGCTCGATCATCGATGTGACGGCGCTGCACGACGAGGCGGAGCGGACGCGCGCCGTGGTCGAGGTGGCGGCCAATGCGGTCTATGACTATGACGTGGCGGCCGATACCTTCCATTACTCGGAAGGGATGGAAAAGACCTTCGGTCATGACTGGCTGGGCCCGCAGCCCGCCATGGTCCTGTGGGTTGACCTGCTACATCCGGACGAACGCGAGAGGGTCGAGGCGGGGTTCCTGAACTTCATTGCCTCGACCGACCGTTATGCGCGGATGGACTACCGGTTCCGCCGGGCCGACGGCACCTGGGCGCGGGTGCGCGAGCGGATGATCGCCTTGCGTGACGATGCGGGCAAGGCGGTCAAGGTGATTGGCGGCATCGAGGACGTGACGCTGGAATACGAGGCCGAGGAGCGTCTGCGCCAGGGTCAGAAGCTGGAGGCCATCGGCAAGCTGACCGGCGGGGTTGCGCATGATTTCAACAACCTGCTGACGGTCATCATCGCCAGCGCGGCTCTTCTGGAAGCCGACGCTGGCCTTGATCCCGACCAGCGCGATCTGGCGCGCACCATGGCCGTTGCGGCCCGGCGCGGGGCGGAACTGACCTCGGGCCTTTTGTCCTTTGCCCGCCAGCAGCCTCTGGCGCCGCGCCCGCTCGACATGGTCGCCGTCTTTGCCGAGATAGAGGGGCTGCTGCGCCGCACGCTACCGGCCTATGTCACGCTGCAGGCCGTGGTGCCGCCCGATCTGTGGCTCGTCGAGGCTGACCCGACACAGTTGAACGCCGCCCTCTTGAACCTGTGCGTCAACGCCGCCGATGCGATGCCCGAAGGCGGGCGCATCACGATGGAGAGCCGCAACTGGGTGATCGACGAGGGCTATCTGCGCAACGACCCAGAGGCGCGTCCGGGCGAGTTCCTGCGCATCGACATCACCGACACCGGACAGGGCATGGAACCCGAGGTGCAAAGCCGCGCCTTTGATCCGTTCTTCACGACCAAACCGCTTGGCAAGGGCTCGGGCCTTGGGCTGTCGATGGTCTGGGGCTTTGCCAAGCAATCTGGAGGGCATGCCAAGATCTATTCGGACTCCGGCTTTGGCACCACGGTCACCATGTTCCTGCCGCGCAGCACCTGGGGAGTGTCGCAGCCTGTGTCCGCCCCCTTCACGGGGGTGGCGCTGGGGCAGGGCCAGCATGTGCTGGTGGTGGAAGATGACCCCATGCTGCGCCGCTTTGTCGTGGCCTTGGTCCAGCGCCTTGGGTACAGGGCCAGCGAGGCCGACAGTGGCGATCTGGCACTGCGCGTGCTGCGAGAGACAGCCGACATCGACCTCTTGTTCACGGATGTGGTGATGCCAGGCTGCATGGGCGGCAAGGACCTGGCCGAGCAGGCTCTGCAGGAATTCCCTGGGCTTCTGGTCCTGTTCACCTCGGGCTATTCGGAAAACGCCATCAGCCACAATGGCAGGCTGGACGACGGCGTGCAGTTTCTGGCCAAGCCGTATCAGATACGCGAACTGGGCGAAAAGCTGCACTCGATCTTTGCCGCGCGGCAGGGTCGCCGTGACGGCCCGAAGCACCTGCGGGCCTCGGTCTAAGGCCGTTATCTTGGCCCTTCGATGCTGATCACGCTTTTGCCGCCACCCTGACGGCGCACGCGAATCTGCACCGGGATGCGGTCCTTCATCGCCTCGACATGGCTGATGACGCCGATCATCCTTCCCTGGCTTTGCAGCGTGTCCAAGGCGTCGATCGCCACATCAAGGCTTTCGGCGTCCAGCGAGCCAAAGCCCTCGTCGATGAAGAGCGTGGCGGCCAGCCCGCCCTTGTCGCCCATGCGCGACAGGGCAAGGGCCAAGGCCAGCGAGACAAGAAACCGCTCGCCGCCCGACAGGCTGCGGGTGGCGCGGGCCTCAGCCCCCATGTCAAGGTCTTCGACCTGCAGGGCCAGTCCCGCCGCCCGGCGCAGGCGGTAGCGTGGCTTGAGATCGGCGAGGTGGTGGTTGGCGTGGTCGACCAGTTGATCCAGCGTGATCGACTGGGCGATGCGGGCGAAGGCATCGCCGTTGCGCGACCCGATGGCATCGTTGACCGCCGCCCAGATGTCCCGCTGGGTCTTGGCAGCGTCGATCCGGGACTGCAGGTCGGTCAGGCTGGCGCGGGTGCTCTGATCGCGGGCCAGCTGGGTGTTGAGGGCGCCTACCTTCTCTTGGCGCTGGGCTTGCGCCGCATCAAGGGAGGCGAGGTCCGCGGCAAGGTCGGCGGCCGCGCGGTCCGGCAGGCCGCCGACTTCGGCTTCGGTCACATCCGCCCTGCGCGCCTCGTGAGCCGAGAGGGCGGCGGTGACGGCATCCTCCAGGGCACGCAGGCTGTGGCGCAGGGCCTCCACCTCGGCGCGCGGCAGGGCGAAAAGGGCGGGCAGGGCCTCGGGTGCGAGGTCGGTGGCTTCGAGGGCGGAGAGCAGACGATCATGGGCGTCCTCGACAGCCGCAGCGGTTTGCGACAGGGCAAGGGCCATGCTGTCCCGGGTTCCCGTGGCAAGGCTTTGGTCCGCAAGGGCAAAAGACAGCGCCGCTTCCGCCTCGGTCATCGCGGTTTGGGCGGCGAGGCGTGCCTCGTTGTGGCGGGTGCGGTGGGTGTCGGTCGGCTCGCCGTTCAGCAGTTGGGCGCGCGACCGGATCAGGCTTTGCAGGGCATCTTTGCGGACGCTTTCGGCGTCCCGCGCCAACACGGCGAGGCGGGCGGCGTCGGCGGCTTGCGCTTGGGTGGTGGCCAGAAGCGGTTTCAGGTCGGTGAGGCTTTTCTCCAGCCGGGTTTGTTCGGCAAGCGCTGCGGTGAAGGCCTGTGCCTTGGCCTCCAGCCTTGCGCGCAGGGCGGAGGGATGGGCGGTCAGCGCCTCGGCGGGTTCACGGGCTGCGGCCAGATGCGGGGCCAGTTGCGCCGCGATGGTCTCGCAGCGCTGGTCGGCAGCTTCGGCGGTCTGGCGGGCGAGGGCTGTCTCCTGCGCCTGCTGCGCCTGGGTGCTGGTCAGGCTTTGGCGCTGCAGGGCGCGCGCGTCGATGGCGGCGGTGAGCTTGGTGAGCTGGTGGTCGGCGGTGTCTTTTTCGGCGCGCAGGCGGACAAGTGCGGCGAGAGTGGCGAGGGCGGCTTGCCGGGCGGCCTCGGTGATTGCGCGGGCTTGGGCGAGGCTTGCCGTGTCGGTCGGGGCATCGGGCAAGGCTGGACAGAGCGGATGGCTGCGGACTTGGTCCAGACCCGCGCGCCAGATGGTCAGGGCGGTTTCGGCCCTTTGCGCCTCGGCCGTCAGGGTTTGGCGGGCCTGGGCTGCGCGGGCTTCGGCCTGCGCGGCCTGACCCTTGGCTTGGGTCAGGGCGGCGCTGGCGGATTGTGCCGCGGCATGGGCGCGGGAAAGGTCGCCGCGCAGGGTGGCGGCGAGGGCGGTCAGGGCGTCGTCGGCATGGGTCTGGTGTGCGGTCGCACCGCAGACCGGGCAGGGCTCGCCGGGGACCAGCCGCAGGCGCAACTGGCGGGCGGCTTCGGAGGCGGCGAGCTTGGCCTGTTCGGCGGGGGCGGTGAGGGCTTGGGTCGTGGCCGTGGCTGCCGACAGGGACTGTTCGGCCGTGGTGCAGGCGAGAAGGGCGGTCTGGCGTGCCTCGGTCTCGGTCGTCAGGTGCTGGGCGGCTTCGGCGTGGCGTGCGAGGGCTGCGGCATGGTCCCGGGCCGAGCGATCCAGCTCGGTCAGCGTGGCGGCAAGGGCGGTCGCGCGGGTCAGTTGGTCTTGCGGTTGGGAAGCGTCGAGATTGGCGGTCTGGGTGGCCAGAGCGGCAGTCTGGACGGCCAGCCCGGTGCGCGCCTCGCGATCAATCGCATCGGCGCTGTCAAGCTGCGCTTGGGTCAGGGCGGTGGCTTGGGCGGCGCGCGTCAGGCTGTCCTGCTGGTTGCGCGCCGTCTGGCGGGTCTGGGCGGCGACGGCGTGGTCCGACAGGTCGCGGGCGATCTGGTCCCAGCGGTCGGAAAGCGGGGCCAAGGGTGCAAGTCGGTCAAGTTGGACTTGCGCGGCGATCCCTTCGGTCTGCAGGAGATCCGAGCTTTGCTGCAGGGCTCGGGCCTTGGCATCAAGGGTTTGGGCCGTTTGCGTGGCGGCATGGGCTGTGTCGGTCGCGCCAGAGGCCTCGACCCCGGCGGACTTGATCTGGGCGTCCAGACGGGTCGCCTCGCTCCAGATCGGGCCGAAGGTCTTGAATTCGGCCTCCCTGTCGCCGTGGATCCGGGTTGCATCTGCGGCCTTTTGGCGTTGGATCTGGGCCTTTTGCGTCGCCCCGGCCAGCGCTGTTTCGGCCGTTGCGAGGGCGGCTGCGGCCTTGACCTGAGCCGCCTCCGCGCCTCGGGCGGTCTCATAGGGCAGGCGCAGCGGTTCGGCGCGGTCGATGGTGGCAAGCCGGGTGCGGGACGGCTCGGCGGTGTCCCGCGCGGTTTGGGATTGGCCAAGGGTGGTCAACGCCTCCTGCAGGCGGGACTGGGCCTGGATGTGCCTTGTGTGGCGGGCCAGATCGGCCTCCAGCGTCAGGCGAGCGGCTTTGCTGGCCTCGATGGCGGCGAGGAGGGTTTGGCGGTCGGCCTGCAAGGTGGCTATGGCGTCGTCGGACAGAAGATGATGGGCGTCGCGCTGCTGGATCAGGGCGGTGTGCGCGACCTGCGCCTCGGCCGTGCGGTCGAAGACGCGGGTCGAGATGGCACGGTAAAGGCTGGTGCCGGTGACCTTCTCCAGAAGGGCCGCGCGGTCGTTGGTGTCGGCGCGCAGGAAGGCGTCGAAATCGCCCTGGGCCAGAAGGACGGTGCGACGGAATTCGTCGTAGGAGAGGCCGGTGAGGCTTTGGACCTGCTCGCTGACCAAGGTCAGCTGACTGGCCAGCACCTGACCGTCCGACAGGCGGGCGATCTGGCGGGAGACGCTTTGCAACCGGCCGTCAACCTTGTCGCGCGAGCGGCGGGCGGACCATGACGCCTCGTAGGCCTGACCGTCGATGGCCACGAAGCGGACCTTGGCCCAGCCTTGCGCGGCCCCCCGGCGCAGGATGGCGCGCGGGTCGCGGGCCTTGATCGGCTCGCCTCCGGCATCGGGGACCTCGTCTTGCGCGGATCCGGATGAGAGGCGGGGGGCATCGCCGTATAGCGCAAGGCACAGCGCGTCCAGGATGGAGGATTTGCCCGCCCCCGTCTCGCCCGTGATGGCGAAGAGGCCAGCGGAGCGCAGGGGTTCCTGCGCCAAGTCGATCAGGAAAGGGTCGGCGAGGCTGGCGATGTTCTGGCCCGCGATGGAGAGGATGCGCATGATCAGACCTCGGCCAGCGCGTCGCGGAAGGCGGCGATATGGGCGGCGGCGGCGTCAAAGCCGTGGGTGAGGTGGAAGGCTTGGGTGAACAGCGCCTCGGGCGTGGTGTCCGTAAGGGATGGCGGCGGGGCGTCGGGCAGGGGATCGATGGCGCGGTCGATCAGCAGCGAGGCGACGCGGATCGGGTAATTGCCCAGCAGCGCCTCGGCCTCGGCTTTGAGTTGGCTCGCGGGGCGGTCGGCGGTCAGGGTGACGTGGACGAAAGGCTGCAGGTCGCGCGGGGTGTCGGGGTCGAGGGCGAGGCTGGCCAGCAAGGCGGGCAGATCGGCCAAGGGGATGGCACCTTTGGCGGGCAGGCGCAGGTTGGCGACAAGGCGGGGCAGCGGGATATGGCGGTGGGTTGGGGTTTGACCCGATGCGCTGGAGCTCAGGTCAATCAGCGTCACGCCGTGGTCATAGGGGATCTCAGCGGCCGAGAGTGGGAAGGGCGAGCCGGAATAGCGCACCCGTCCGCCATTGAGGCTTTGCGGTTTGTGCAGGTGGCCAAGCGCCACATAGGACAGCGCTGCGGGGTAGACATCCGGCGGCACGGCATCCTCGCCGCCAATGCGGATCGGGCGTTCGGCGCCTTTGGATTCCTCGGCCCCGATGCAGGTCAGATGGCCCATCGCGAGGAGGGGCAGGCCTTGGGCGGCGACAACGGCGGCTTGCGTCAGGCTGGCGTGCAGGGCGCGGACGGCGGTGACGACGGCGCCTTCGGTGCCTTGGGTGGCCTCCAGCGTCAGGCCGGGCAGGTCGGCG
>CANGHD010000082.1 GCA_947453525.1 Paracoccaceae bacterium
CATCACCAACCTTGATGTTGGGTTGTTCGCCGGGGTTCGCGAATTCTTTAAGATCGATGCGGCCTTCCATCTTGTAGCCGACGTCGATGATGGCTTGTCCGGCTTCGATGGCGATGACCTTGCCTTTGACAACCGTGCCCTCTTCGGGCGTGTCGATTTCAAAGCTTTCCTTCAACAGAGCTTCGAAATCTTCCATAGTGTTTTTAGCGCACATGCAGTCGTATCCTTTTCACGTCTATGTCACTGGCCATGCGGTTGGCTCCGCCGGTCTTGCCTAAACAATGAAGGGGCCGGGGTTGACGCCCGACCCTTCAATCGCAGGTCCGTTTAGTCTGAAAGGGGGGATTCGGCAAGCGGCTTGACGAAAGACCCCGCGAACAGTTAGCATTTCGACTAAGCAATGGAGGGACACCATGACATCGACGCAAAAACTGGGTTGGGGACTTTCGGCGTTTTTCGGCCTGTTCATGATTTTCGCTTCGGCCCTGCCCAAGCTGACGGGTATGGCGGTGGCCGCCGACATCATGGTGCAACTCGGCTGGCCGGATGCGCCACTGCGGCTCATCGGCGCGTTGGAGGTTGGCTTGACCCTGCTTTACCTCTTCCCGCCCACCGCCGTTCTGGGAGCCAGCCTTCTGATGGCGCTGCTCGGCGGGGCGATTGTCACCAACCTTCACGGCCACGCCGAGCTTTACGGCCATACGCTGTTTGGCCTCTACATCGGCATCCTGATGTGGGCCGGCCTGATCCTGCGAGACCCGCGCGTGCGGTCCGTCTTTCCACTGCAACGGTAAGGGCGGCCGAAGCCGCCCTTGGGGTAAAGGCATTGAGAGCCCGAAGACTCAGACGATCTCGCGCACCAGATCTTCGCGGGCTTTGCGGACCTTGGGCAGACCGTTCAGCCAGTCGCCTTCCGCCGCGCGGTAGCCGATCGGCAGCAGCGTGACCGAGCGCAGGCCCAGCGCCTTCAGGCCAAGGATTTCATCGACTTGCGCCGGATCGAAGCCTTCCATCGGGGTGGCGTCGACTTCCTCGAAAGCGGCGGCGGTCAGCGCCACGCCAAAGGCGATGTAAGCCTGGCGGGCGGCATGTTCGTAGTTCACGTCGGCCGAGCGCGGCAGGTACATGCCTTTGAGCATGTTGTAATATTCCGCGACGGTTTCGATCGGCGCGCCACGGTCGGCGGCAGTGCGGGCGACCACTTCATCAATCCGGGCGTCGGTGTAGTTGTCCCAGGCTGCAAAAACCAGCAGATGGCTCGCCTCGACGATTTGCGCTTGGCCGAAGGCCGCAGCCTGGATCTTGGCGCGCAGGTCCGTGTTGCGGACAACCAGCACCTGGAACGGCTGCAACCCCGAGGAGGTCGGTGCCAGACGGGTGGCTTCCAGAATAGCCTCGATCTTCGCTTCCGGCACGGTCTGCGCGGCATCGTACTTCTTGGTGGCATAGCGCCAGTGCAGTTTTTCCAGCAGCGGCGAAGTCGGAGATTTGTCCAGCATGGTCGTTCCTTTCCAGAACCAGTGTATCTTGAATACCTGGTGTTATCTTCATACCGGTATACATAAGTAACTGGACGGCGAAGGCAAGCCCCTTCATAATGGAACCCCATGGATCGTACCGATTGCCCAGATCAGCGCCAAAAGCAGTGCCGCGTCATGAACGAGGTGCTGACCCGCGTCGGCGACCGCTGGTCGGTGCAGATCGTCTTTGTCCTGTCGCCCGGCACGATGCGCTTCAACGAAATCAAGCGCGAGCTTGGCATCTCGCAGCGCGTCCTGTCCGAATCCCTGCGTGATCTGGAACGCGATGGCCTTGTGATCCGCCGCCACTTCGCGACGATCCCGCCCCGCGTCGAATACGAGCTGACCGACCTCGGCCGCACCTTCTGCGCGCCCGTATCGGCGCTGGCGCAATGGGCCTTCGACCACCAGTCCTCCATTGAAGCCAACCGCCGTACCTTCGTCGCAGCCACGCCTCTCGCTGGGGAATAGGCCGACAAAGCGCGTTTCAGCCATGCGACGCTCGTCTTCCCAGGTCCAAAGCCGATGCCCAGAGGCTCACCCTTGCGTCCGGACCAATTGGCGGGCAGGACGCATGAAGCGGAAGGCGCGACCAGAGGAGAAGCTTGCCCATGGAAGCATTGGTTGAATGCGTGATCGAGGATGATCGCTGGGGCGCCCTCGGGCTGCAGGCCATCGCCACCCGCGCCGCCACAGGCACTCTGACCGCGCTGGACTTGCCGCTCGACCAATACTCCATCTGCGTCATGGGCTGCGACGACACCCGCATTGCCACGCTCAACGCCGAATTCCGGGGCAAGCCCACGCCGACCAACGTCCTGTCCTGGCCCGCCGAAGACCTCGCCCCCGAAGACGTTGGCGACGAGCCCTATATTCCGGGAGAAGGCGACCCCGAGGATCCTCTGTCCCTTGGCGACATAGCACTGGCCTACGAGACCTGCGCCCGCGAATCGGATGAGGCGGAAAAGCCGATGTCGGACCATGTGACGCACCTTGTCGTGCATGGTTTGTTACATTGCCTCGGCTATGATCATGTCCGAGACGGCGATGCCGCCCTGATGGAGGGGCTTGAGGTGCGGATACTTGCATCTTTGGGTCTTCCTGACCCATATTAGGCGCAAGCCCTGACACAGGGCCACTCTGGACACAGGACCAATGGGCAGTAGCACCGACGGATCGGCCCCTTCATCGCCGACCATGACCGACACATCGACATCCGACGCCGACAGATCCGAGACGGGCAAGCCCCCGCAACGCGGGCTGCTCGGGCGTCTGTTCAAACGCACTCCCCCCGAGCCGGCATCACAGGATACCCCGGCCCCCGTCGTTCAGGTCGTGGCCACGCATGGCATGTCCAACCTCCGGCGCCTCAGGGTCGATGATGTGGCGATCCCTAAGGTCGATATCATCGCCGTCCCTCTGGACATCGGCAAGGA
The DNA here is from genome assembly GCA_947453525.1 of Paracoccaceae bacterium. GTDB lineage: Bacteria > Pseudomonadota > Alphaproteobacteria > Rhodobacterales > Rhodobacteraceae > Stagnihabitans. The sequence continues at coordinate 2,957 of CANGHD010000082.1, forward strand.
CGCGCTGGTCGAGGTGTTCCGCGAACACGGGTTTTCCCGCCTGCCGGTATACAAGGGCACGCTCGACAGCCCGCAAGGGCTGGTGTTGCTGAAGGACCTCGCCCTGCAGCACGGCTTCGGCCCCAGCGGGCGGTTCTCCATGCGCAAGCTGCTGCGGCCCATCCTCTATGCGCCGCCTTCGATGCCCGTCGGCGTTCTGCTGCAGAAGATGCAGCGCGAACGGGTGCACATGGCACTGGTGATCGACGAATATGGCGGGGTCGACGGCCTTGTGACCATCGAGGACCTGATCGAAACCGTGATCGGCGAGATCGAGGATGAGCATGACGAGGAAGAAGACATCCTGTGGAAGCAGGAAAAGCCCGGCGTCTTCCTCGCCCAGGCCACCGCTCCGCTGGAGGAATTCGAACCGGCGCTTGGCGTGACCCTGCGCACCACCGAAGAGGATCAGGAGATCGACACTCTGGGCGGTCTGGTGATGATCCGCACCGGGCGAATGCCGGCCCGGGGCGAGATCGTGCCGCACGAAAGCGGGGTGGAGTTCGAGGTGGTCGACGCCGACCCCCGCCGCATCAAGCGCATCCGCGTGCGCCTGCCCGGGGCGATCACCGCGGAAGCGGCCGCCGAAGCCACCGAGGCGAGCGAAAAGGCCAAGACCGCGCCCAAGACCCCCGCCAAGGCCTCGTAATGCGGCGCGCATTTCCGGGATGGAAGATCGCCTTGGCGGCGGTGCTGGCCGGCGCCGTGATGGCCACGGGGCTGGCGCCCTTGGGGCTCTGGTGGCTGGCGCTGCCCGCGCTGGCCACGGCGCTGTGGCTGGCCAGAAAGACCACGCCGGGACAGTCGGCCTGGGTGGGATGGCTGGTCGGCGTCGGCTACTTCGGCACCGGGCTGAACTGGATCGTCGAGCCTTTCATGGTCGATGCGGCCGCAGATGGCTGGATGGCGCCCTTCGCACTGGTGCTGATGGCGGGCGGATTGGCGCTGTTCTGGGCTGCAGGCCTTGGTATCGGCGCAAGCTTGCCCCGGCGGAGCATGGGCCTTGTGACAGGCATGACCGCAATGGAGTTCCTGCGCGGCTATGTCATGACCGGCTTTCCATGGGCCTTGCCTGCCCATTTCTGGATCGACACGCCCATGGCGCAGGTCGATGCCCTGATCGGTCCCTTCGGGTTGACGCTGCTGACCCTGCTCGTGGCAAGCCTTGCCGCGGGACTAACCCGGCGCAGTCTGGCCTGCGCGGCGGGCTTGCTGGCGTCCGGCTGGGCCTATGGCCTCTGGGCGCTGGCGCAACCCGCACCACCGGCACCGGGCCTGACCCTGCGGCTGGTGCAGCCTGATGCGGCGCAGGATGCCAAATGGGACCCGGAACACGCCCAGCTGTTCTTTGATCGCCTTATGACCGCCACCGCCGCCCCGCCCGGCACGCTTGGCACACCCGATCTGGTGATCTGGCCGGAAACCGCCCTGCCCTATCTGGTGGAGGATGACCCACAACTGCCCGCCATCATCACCACCGCCTCGCGCGGCGTGCCGGTGGTGGTCGGCCTGCAGAGGGTGGAGGAAAACGGCGCGGATATGCTTGGCTTCAACAGCCTGAAGGTCTTCGGCGCGGGTGGGAAACTGCTGGCCACCTATGACAAGCACCATCTGGTGCCCTTTGGCGAGTATATACCCTTCGGCGACCTCGCTTATGACTGGTTCGGGATCGGGGCCTTCGCCGCCCGCACCGGCCATGCCTACACCGCGGGTCCTGGGGCCAAGGTGCTGGACCTTGGCGCAAAACTGGGAAAGGTCCTGCCGCTGATCTGCTACGAGGCAGTGTTTCCGCAAGACCTGCGTGTGTCCGACCGCGCCCAATGGATCATGCAGATCACCAATGACGCCTGGTTCGGCACGCTGTCCGGCCCGTTCCAGCACGCGGAACAAGCAAGGCTGCGCGCCATAGAACAGGGCCTGCCCCTGGTCCGGGTCGGCAACACCGGCGTGACCGAGGTGATCGACGCCCGCGGGCGCATCACAGCCGCCCTGCCCTTTGGCGCGTTAGGCTTTCTGGACGCCGCCTTGCCCGGCCCGTTGGATTCACCGCCCTATTGCCGCTACGGCGAGATTCCGGCCCTTTTGTTGCTGGCAGGCTGCGTCTTTCTGGCAATACGCCGACAATCCGCGCCTTCCGCTTGACGCCCTAGGGCATTGGGTCTAGCCCTGCCCGCCATACTGCCACAACGGCTTCCTGGCGTGGCAGGGAACATCCAACGGAGCACTTTCCCCATGTCATCTACCTCGACCCGCAAGTCCTACGTCTTCACCTCCGAGTCCGTGTCGGAGGGGCATCCTGATAAATTGTGTGATCGCGTGTCGGACGCGGTTCTGGACGCCTTCCTGACGGCTGAGCCGAATGCCCGCGTGGCCTGCGAGACCTTCGCCACCACCGGCCGCGTCGTGGTCGGCGGCGAAGTCGGCCTGTCGGACCCCGAAGCCCTTGCCACCATGATGGAGCGGGTTGACGAAATCGTCCGGGGTTGCGTCAAGGACATCGGCTACGAACAGCAGGAATTCCATTGGAACACCCTTGCCGTGCAGAATTACCTGCACAAGCAGAGCGCCCATATCGCGCAAGGCGTTGACCGTGACGGCGCGGGCGACCAAGGCATCATGTTCGGTTATGCCTGCCGGGAGACGCCGGAACTGATGCCGGCCCCCATCCAATATGCCCATGCCATCCTGCGCCGTCTGGCCGAGGCGCGCAAATCCGGCGCCGAGCCGAGCCTGCGCCCGGACGCCAAGTCGCAACTCTCGCTGCGCTATGAAGACGGCGTGCCAGTCGAAGTGACCTCGATCGTCCTGTCGCACCAGCACGAAAGTGTCGATCAGGACAGCGCCGCGATCCGTGCCATTGTCGAACCCTATATCCGCGACGTCCTGCCCTCGGGCTGGATCACCGAGAAGACCGAATGGTGGGTCAACCCGACCGGCACCTTCGTGATCGGCGGACCGGATGGCGATGCGGGGCTGACAGGCCGCAAGATCATCGTCGACACCTATGGCGGTGCTGCCCCGCACGGGGGCGGCGCTTTCTCGGGCAAGGACCCCACCAAGGTCGACCGCTCTGCCGCCTATGCCGCGCGCTATCTGGCCAAGAACGTGGTGGCCGCAGGCCTCGCCGACCGCTGCACGCTGCAGGTGTCCTACGCCATCGGTGTCGCCAAGCCCCTGTCGATCTATGTCGACACCCACGGCACCGGCGCGGTCGACGAATCTCAGATCGAACGCGCAGTGGCCGAATGCATGGATCTGACCCCGCGCGGCATCCGCACCCATCTGGGCCTGAACCGCCCGATCTATGCCCGCACCTCGGCCTATGGCCACTTTGGCCGCGCGCCGACCAACGACGGCGGCTTCTCGTGGGAGAAGACCGACCTGACCGAAGCGCTGAAGAAGGCGGTCTGAGGTACCGCAAGGATGGGCCAAAGGCCCATCCTACCTAAATCCGGCCTTTGCGCCCCAGAACCGTGAAGGGCGCAAAGGTGCCGAATGACAGGGCACCGACAAGCCTGTCCTTGACCGGATGCAGCACCTCGACCCTGACGTCCTGCGCCCCAAGCGCCCGCAATGCATCCTGAAAATCCCGCCGACCTTCGATATCGGTGACGGCAAGAATTCCACCGGGTTTGAGGACCCGCAGCATTTCGGACAGCGCGGCATGGCGTTGCGACACCTCTGGCACGTTGTGCACGGCCCATGCGGACAGCACGACGTCAAAACGGTCCGCCGCAAAGGGCAAGGCCACCATGTCGCCGGTCTGGACGCTGACCCGGTCCGCCACACCCGCCGCACCAGCGTTCGCCAATGTAGCTTCGGCACTGTTGCCTGCCTGATCCTGCGCCCGCCACAAGTCGATTCCCACGGCCCGGCCGGTCGTCAGCCGCCGTGCCGCCCCGATCAGCATCAGCCCGCGCCCGCAGCCGACATCCAGCACAACCTCGTCGCCGCGCCATGGCAGGCTGGCAAGCAAGGCGTTCCGGTCACGGACTTTGCCGATCCGGCTTTCAAAGACCATGAAACTGCCCATCCCAAAGAGATAAAGAGCCACGACGCCGCAAAGGGCAGCGGCGATCATGCCCCACAGCCCTGCGCCCAGCCAAAACATCCCCAGTGCAACGGCACCTGCCACCCCGCCGCCCATCAGAAATCCACGCATCAGGCCAGGCGCATCTTGCCCATAGTCGATCCCGTGGTCCATGAAAGCTCCCCCATTGCTTGCCAGAACTAGCCCGACGATCCCTTTGATCAAGCGCGATTGACCGGCGCGGAAGACTGGTCTAGGCCGATACAAAGCCACCGCCAGTGTTTGCCATGACCCAAACCGACGTCTCCAACCTGACTCAGCTAGGCTCTGCCACCGCCCAGCCCCAAAGCCCCGATCAAGCGGTGTTGGAGCGTGTGCCGACTGGCCATGCCGGCACGCTATACATGGTGCGCTTCGCAGCACCCGAGTTCACCTCGCTCTGTCCGATGACTGGCCAGCCGGATTTCGCCCATATCGTCATCGACTATGTGCCGCGCAGCTGGCTGGTCGAATCGAAATCGCTGAAGCTTTACCTCGCCAGCTTCCGCAACCACGGCGCCTTCCACGAGGATTGCACGCTCGACATCGGCAAGAAGATCGTGGCCCTGCTCGACCCGGAATGGCTCAGGATTGGCGCTTACTGGTATCCGCGCGGCGGCATCCCGATCGACGTCTTCTGGCAAACCGGCGCGCCACCCGCGGGCGTCTGGATCCCCGAGCAAGGCGTAGCCCCGTACCGAGGCCGTGGCTAAAGCGCGTCGATCCGCTCGGCGACAAGGCGCTGCAACTGCCAAAGACCGCTGTCATGGATGCCCTTGGCCTCCAGATGGCTGACCGTGTTGAACAGATATTCCGCGCCGCTGCCGACATGGCCGCAGGCGCGCGCCAGCACATCGGCCACCGCCTCGGGCGCCACGCGCCCGGCATAATTGGTCGAGGCACGGTTCATCACGAAGGCAAGTCCGGGCAGCCGGACACCCCCCGCCTCGACTGTGATCCAGCGCGGCATGTTGGTGATCGGCTTGACCGTGAACTCGCGGCGGAACAGGCGGTTCAACTGGCCGGGCAGATCCTGCTCAGGCAGGGTATACAGCATCCCGACGCATTGCCCGCCCCGGTCCAGCGCCATCATCAGGCCAGGCAGGTCCGGCGACCCACGAAACCGCACCTGCCGCAGGCAGAATGACCGGTGCCAGCCATAGGCGCGGGCAGGCGCCTCGGCCACATGGGGGATTTCGGGCTTCCAGATCAACGAGCCATAGGCGAACAGCCGAACGGGCTGACCGGGCGCAGGATGGGCCGCGAGGATCATCCGCACCCATTCGGCATAATCCGCATCATCGTGCAGCGCCGAGGGCACGGCCCCCGGATCGGCAACCACACGGTGCACCCGCGCCACATGGGCCGCGGTCAGGGACATCTGACGGACCATCCGCATCCTCGCTTGACCTATCTGGCCAGTTCAGCCTATCTGCCCCCTCGCGCAACCGGGGCGACAATGACCACGATACCAACAGAACGCCGCAATTTCTATGGTCGCATCCGGGGCAAGACCCTGCGCGCCAGCCAGAAAGACTATCTGGCCGAGGATCTTGGCCCGCTGACCCTGCACGGCGTCACCCGAGACGAAAACCCGGACCGCAGTCTCGTGGCTCTGGAACCGTGGCGCGAGGGGCGGCCGCTTTGGCTGGAAGTGGGCTTTGGCGGCGGCGAGCATCTGGTGCATATGGCAGCCCTCAACCCCGGCGTGGCGCTGATCGGGGCCGAACCCTTCGTCAACGGCATCGCCATGCTGCTGGGCAAGGTGCGAGAGGCCAAAGTGACCAACCTGCGCCTGCATCCCGGCGACGTGCGCGACCTGTTTGAGGTGCTGCCCGAGGCCAGCCTGTCGAAAGTCTTCCTCAACTACCCCGACCCATGGCCCAAGGCCCGCCATCACCGCCGCCGCTTCGTCACACAAGGCTACCTCGCGGCCCTGGCCCGCATCACCATCCCAGGGTCCGAATTCCGCGTCTCGACCGACATCCCCGACTATGTGCGCCAAACGCTGGAGGAAGTCCCTCAGGCAGGCTTCACCCTGATCGCGCAAGGCGGCGTGCCATGGGACGACTGGTACTCCACCCGCTATGAACAAAAGGCCCTGCGCGAGGGCCGGATTCCGCATTACCTGACCTTCATCCGGACAGACGTCCGGGCGGCCTGACGCACGCCAGCCCGCCCGTCGAAGGCTCAGCCGGGTACCAGATCGAAATGCATCGCGGGATTGGCACGCGTCTTGTCGAGCCCCTCTTCCACGCGAATGACCCCCACGCCGGGGGCGTAGTACTTCATCTCGGCCGCGCCGGGTTCAAGGGGCGTGGACTCGAAGATCGACAAGACATGCTCGTAGACCTGTCCACCTATGGTCAGCGTCCCGTCCACTCCGGCAATCTCGGCCTGATCCAGCGCCTTGTCGGCCGGGGCATGTTCCTGTTGATAGGCGAGGCCCGGCTTGGGGGCTGCCGGCATCGCGTAACCGGGCAAGGCACCGTTCACCCCGGCGTGCCAGCTTCCTGTGCTGTCCTTGCCGGTCACCCCGCCCTTGGCGTCATGGGTGATCTCGACCGAATCCTCGCCCAGATACCAGACGTTGCCCTGCCGATCCTGCGCGAAATAGTCCAAGGTCTGCTCGACCAGAACGCCCCCGTCGCGCACCTCGTCCGAAAGCACCGTCGAGACGACCCCGGCCAGAGTGGGCCCGACACCGCCATAGGCAAGGACCGTCCGCTCTTCGACGCTGGTGCCGTCATCGGCACGCCGCAAGCCCAGGCTCTCGGACCGAAAGCCCGGCTTCAGCGGCAGATAGGGATGGTCGATGGCGGCGCCGGGCACGAAATTGGCCGGATCGAAGACCGGCAGGGCCGGCTCTGCACAGGCTTGGGTGGCAAAGGCGCGCAGGGCCAGAAGGCCTGCCACCGCCAGCAATGGACTTTGATGTTTCATGGCAATCTCCGGAAGACCCACATCCTTATGGGCCAAATCAGGCTGCAATCGCTTGCCCGACAAAGCCATCCGCTGTCCGGCAAGGTGAGCCCCAGCCTCCCCCGATCCGCCTGCCTCCGCCATAAGGCGGATGGCCAGACCCGGGCAACCGCGTCATAATCTTCGCGCCCCCAAACTGCGCCCCCCCGAGTGCGCCCCCCGAGTGCGCCCTGTGACAAAGGAAGCGACATGCCGCGCCGCACGATCGTGATATTTGGCGTTCTGGGCCTTCTGGGCCTTGCTGGCGTGATGACGGTGCTGGATGCGGCAAAAGATGCCGGGGATTCGTTTCTGCCCGGCCCTTTGTCCGATTTCCTCGACCGGTTGGCCACGCTTCTGATGATGTTTGCTGCAGCCGGGATGGTCCTGTTCCTGTCACGGCTGCGCGAACGCACGGCGCATCTGGAGACCGCCTTCGTCCACGCCGCCCGCGAAGGGCAAGAGTGGCGCGACCAAAGCCGCCGCTTTCTGGACGGCTTGTCGCGCGCCATCGAAAGCCAGTTCGCCATATGGAACCTGACGGCAGCTGAGGCAGATGTCGCAGGGCTGCTTCTGAAAGGCGCCTCCCTGCGCGAGATCGCCGGCCTGCGCCGCACATCCGAGGCGACGATCCGCCAGCAGGCCCAGAACGTCTACCGCAAGTCTGGTCTGACGTCGCGCTCGGAATTGGCGGCGTATTTTCTGGAAGACCTCTTCTCGTTAAGCGAGATGACCCTCCACCCAGCCGGCGATCGACGTCCGGCCCATCCCTCGGACATCGTGGCGCAAACGCCTCCAGACGATCGACCAGACGGGCGCCCTCACTCCTGAACAAAACCGGATGCCAAGGACCGGCCAAGGCAGCCAAGCACCGACCGCCGCTTGGCCATTCGTCTAGACTTGGCCATGGCCCTGCGCTATCACCCGCCCCGAAATGAAGGAGAGCCCCATGTCCGCCCACGGCAGCGCCCAACCGATGACCGCCCACAAGTCCGGCCCTTTGACGGGCACGGCCTCGGTTCCTGGCGACAAGTCGATCTCGCACCGGGCGTTGATCTTCGGGGCGATGGCGGTGGGTGAGACCAAGATCACCGGCCTTCTGGAAGGCCAGGATGTGCTCGACACGGCCTCCGCCATGCGGGCCTTCGGCGCGACCGTTTTGCAGCAGGGGCCGGGTTCATGGTCGGTGCAGGGCGTGGGCGTCGGCGGCTTTCAGGAGCCCGCCGATGTGATCGACTGCGGCAATTCCGGCACAGGCGTGCGGTTGATCATGGGCACAATGGCGACCTCGCCGATCACGACCACCTTCACCGGCGATGCGAGCCTGCGCAAGCGTCCGATGGGGCGGGTGACCGAACCCCTGTCGGAATTCGGCACGCGGGCCTATGGCCGCAAGGGCGGGCGTCTGCCGATGACCGTCGTGGGGGCTGCCGATGCCAAGGGCATCCGGCACACGCTGAAAGTCGCCTCGGCGCAGGTCAAGTCGGCGATCCTGCTGGCCGGGCTCAATGCCTCGGGCCAGACCGTGGTGATCGAGAAGGAACCGACCCGCGACCATTCCGAGCGGATGCTCTTGGGTTTCGGGGCCGACCTGACGGTCGAAAAGACGCCCGAGGGCAATATCATCACCCTGACCGGCCGCCCCACCCTGCGCCCGCAGACCGTGGCCGTGCCGCGTGACCCCTCCTCCGCCGCCTTCCCGGTCTGTGCGGCGCTGATCGTCGAAGGCTCCGACATTTTCGTCCCCGGCGTCAGCCAGAACCTGACCCGCAATGGCCTTTACCTGACACTTGTCGAGATGGGTGCCGAGATCGAATTCCTCAATCCCCGCACCGAGGGCGGTGAGCCTGTCGCCGATCTGCGCGTGCGCTTTTCGGGCAACATGACGGGCATCGAGGTGCCGCCGGAACGCGCGCCCTCGATGATCGACGAATATCCGATCCTGTCGGTGGTGGCCTCTTTCGCCACCGGCAAGACCGTGATGAGCGGCGTCAAAGAGTTGCGCGTCAAGGAATCCGACCGGATCGACGCCATGGCGCGGGGCCTTGAAGCCTGCGGCGTCAGGGTCGAGGAGGACGAGGACACCCTGATCGTGCACGGCATGGGCCCCGGCGGCATGCCGGGCGGAGCCACCGCCAAGACCCATATCGACCACCGCATCGCCATGTCGTTCCTCGTCGCCGGCATGGCCGCGCAAAACCCGGTGTCGATCGACGATGCCTCGCCCATCGTCACCTCTTTCCCGATCTTCGAAGGGCTGATGACCGGTCTGGGCGCCAGGCTCACGCAGGGGCCGGCCTGACATGCGGTCCTTCCAGACGGGCACTCCATCGCGGTCTGCGATGAAGCCTGTGCTGTGGCTTATACCGCTGGCCTGCCTGATGAGCCTTCTTGTCCTGATTTTCCATCTGGCCCCGCTGCTCTCGGCTCAGACGGCCAACGGCATTCCATTCGACCTGCGGCCGCTGGGCTATAGTGTCGCCGAGGCGCGGGCCTATCTGGCCGGATTCACCCCGGCGGGTACCGCGCTTTACCTTGGGCCGATCCGGCTCACCGACACGCTTTTTCCGGTTCTGCTGACCGCCACCCTCTGGTTGCCCCTGATCGGGCGCGGACAGCTTTGGTTTCTGCCCGCGCTGGCCTACGGCCTGTCCGATCTGGGCGAGAACCTCGCCACGGCCCGCTTGCTGAACATCGGCACACAGGTTCAGGCCGAGGCGGTCGCCCTGGCTTCTGGCTTCACCCAAGCCAAGTTTCTGACCCTGACCATTGCGGTCCTGCTGGCCCTCTACGCTTTGGTCCAAGCTTGGCGGCACCGCTGACAGGGCCGAACCCGGCCCGAATCGTCGCCCCTTAAAGCGGCCTGATGCCGATATGTTCTGCCACCTTCACCAGATAGCCATCCGGGTCCTGCACCAGAAACTCGCGCTGGCCGCCAAGGCAATCGCCCCAGTCGCGCCACGTCTCGCGCAGGGCCACATAGAACCCATGCCCCGCCGCCTCAAACACCGCATGGGCGCCCGCCACATCCGCCACGAAAACCTGAAAGACCGCCCCGCGCCCGAACGGCACCTCCATGGCCCCGGTTTCCCAATCGCCGTCGCGCTCATAAATCATCACCTGCGCGCCGTCCGGGTGCTGAAGCATGGCCAGCTTCTGGCCCGGCCGCTGGAACAGCGGCACAAAGCCCAGCATCCCGGTCCACCACGCCAGCGACGCCGGAAAATCCTGCACCATCATCTCCGCCACCAGCGGATTCCATGATTCTGGCCGAGACCCAAGCCCCATCCGCGCCTCCTGTTTGACACCGGGTCGAGGCTAGGGGAGAAGGCCGCAAACGGAAAGGGTGGCCATGATCTTCACGGTTGCAATCGACGGTCCCGCAGCGGCCGGCAAGGGCACGATCAGCCGGGCGCTGGCGGCGGAATTCGGCTTCGCCCATCTCGACACCGGGCTCTTGTACCGCGCGGTGGGCGCCAAAGGCGGCGATCCCGAACTGGCGGCGCAAAACCTGTCGCCCGAAGACCTCGCCCGCCCGGATCTGCGCAGTCTGGAGGCCGGGCAGGCCGCGAGCCGCGTGGCGGTGCTCCCCGCCGTGCGCGCCGCCCTGACCGAATTCCAGCGCCGCTTCGCCCGCCGCCCCGGCGGTGCCGTGCTGGATGGCCGGGACATCGGCACCGTCATCTGCCCGCAGGCCGAGGTGAAACTCTATGTCACCGCCAGCGCCGAGGTGCGCGCCCGCCGCCGCTGGCTGGAGGTGGGTGGCGACGCCGCGCAGGTTCTGGCCGAGGTGCGCGAGCGGGATGACCGCGACATGACCCGCGCCGAGGCGCCCCTGAAGCCCGCGCCGGACGCCTTGGTACTGGACACCTCGACCATGACGATCGAGCAGGCCGTGACCGAGGCCATCCGGATCGTCGCCGCACGCAGCGCCAGCAGCACGACCGCTTGACGAAAGGGGCAATGAGGGGCCCGCTAAGGCGTTGAATTGCTAGCACTTCATAAATATCCATTGATCGGCGGAGCAGAATTTCTTATCCATCGATATTCCCTTCTGGACCACTTGCCATCGAAAGGCTCCGTCGATAGTCAGTACGGACACTTGGGACATCTTCGAAGTCGGGAATAAGGTGACAATGCCAAAGCAAAGTCCCAAACCAACGCTGACAACTCTGCAAACGATCATGTGGCCCGACCGTGGCCTGTGCGATGACATCACCGTTGCCCTTCGCCTGCACCAGAATGTCGCCCTCGGCGACAGTCGTGCGGCCCTAACCTTTGCGGACGGCGGCGAAGCCAGTTTTGACACCGCCTTCAACCTGTTCCCTTTGCCGAAATGGCAGGATCGTTGCCGCCTGACCGATCTGTGGCTGCGGCTTGACGGCAGCGGCACCTTCAAACTGACCATCGCCTGCGTCACCTTGCAGGGGGCTTGGGATTATATGATCCAGATCGTGGATCTGGACACCACCGGCGTTGCCATGGTGGACCTCAGCGCGGGGCTTGCCACGTGCAAGGACGCAGTTCTGGTCTTCAGCCTGATTGCCCATGGCGAGGCAACGATGACCGGGGCCTCATGGCAGACCCGGCAAGCGCCCCTGCGCAACCCCAGGATCGTTCTGGGCGTCACAACCTTCAAACGCGAAGCGGCCGTTCAGGCCACGGTGGCCAAGTTCATGGCTTTTGCCGCCGCATGGCAGCGCGGCGACCGCCTGCATATGGTCGTGGTCGACAATGGCCAGACCGTCAAACTGCCCGCCGCCGACAATGTCACCCTCGTACCGAACCGCAACCTCGGCGGCGCGGGCGGCTTTGCCCGCTGTCTGCACGAGGCGCACCGGATGCAGGCCACCCATGCCCTGTTCATGGACGATGACGCCTCGGTCGACATGCTGGCGATCGAACGGGTCTGGGCCATGCTGGCCTATGCCAATGACACATCCACCACCGTCATCGGCGGCCTGACCCACGCTGCTTCGCCGTCGCACATCTGGGAAAGCGGAGCGGTCTTCCACCAGACCTGCCGTTCGTTCTTTCGCGATCTGGATCTGGCCCACTTTCCCGCCGTCATGCAGATGGAGCTCCACACCACCAGACCCTTGCCGCACGACTATTATGGCGGCTTCTGGTTCTTCGCCTTCGCGCTGGAACACGCTCGGCGCTGGCCCTTCCCCTTCTTCGTGCGCGGCGATGACATCAACTTCTCGCTGGCCAATGACTTCAGCTTTGTCACCCTGCCCGGCGTCGTCAGCTTTCAGGACCAAGACTTTTCCGACAAGGAAACCTCGCTGACCCTGTATCTGGACCTTAGAAATCACCTTATCCAACATTTGACCCTGCCGAAGCTGGAATTGACCTTGCGCAAGTTCGCCACCATTCCGGTGTTCTTCCTGGTCCGCGCCCTGATCCAGAATCACATGGACACAATGCTGACGCTGAACATGGCGATGGAAGATGTGATGCGCGGGCCGGCCTTCTTCGCCGCCAATGCCGACATGGCCGAGCGTCGGACCAAGATCAACGGCCAGCGCCGCCATGAAATCTGGAAACCGCTGGTCGGAGAGCCGCCCAAGGCCGTGATCCGCTTTGATCCGCATTCCCGCCGCAGCCGATTCTTCATGAAGGCGATGCTGAACGGCCTGTTCCTGCCGTGGTTCCATAAATTGGGCAACCACCAGGTCCTGCGCCGCAACCAGCGCGGCGACATGCGGCTGGCTTGGGGCGCTGCGAAGATCAGCTATGTCGACGAGCAGGCCAAGCTGATCATGACCGTGCAGCAAGACAAATCCGCCATCCTGCGGCTTGGCTTGCGCAGCCTGAAAAACCTCGCGCGGTTGACCCTGACCTACCGGGCGATCCGGGCGAAATGGCGGTCAGGCTTCGAAGGCCTGACCAGTCAGGATTTCTGGGAAGGCCAGTTCAGGGCCGGGCAAACCACGTCATCGTCAGCCCTCGCACCGGCGGGCGCGATGCCGGCGGCGGCGGTCGGGGGGCCTCAGCCCCCCTTGGCCTCGTCAGCTTCGTAAGCCTCGATGATGCGGCCCACCAAGGGGTGACGCACAACGTCCTTCGAGGTGAAGTAGTTGAAGCTGACGCCCTTCACCCCTTTCAGGATACGCTCGGCCTCCGCCAAGCCTGACGAGGTGCCACGCGGCAAGTCCACCTGCGTGCGGTCGCCGGTGATCACCATCCGGCTGCCCTCGCCCAGACGGGTCAGGAACATCTTCATCTGCATGGATGTGGCGTTCTGCGCCTCGTCCAGCACCACGAAAGCGTTCGACAGGGTCCGGCCGCGCATGAAGGCCAAGGGCGCAATCTCGATCCGCTTTTCCGCCATCATCTTTTCCA
>CANGHD010000083.1 GCA_947453525.1 Paracoccaceae bacterium
CAAGGTGCGATCCGCCAACGAGGCCTCCCCTTTGTTGCCCGATGCCATGCCCGGCCCCGGTCCGCAGCACCGCCCTTTGGGCGACGTGGCCGCGATCCACAGTCAGATCCTCGCCCGGCTGGGGCCTTCACCGATGGCAGAGGACCAACTGATCCGCGATCTGGCCATGCCGCCCTCAGCCCTGACCAGCGAACTGGTCACGCTGGAACTGGAAGGCAAGATCGAACGCCAGTCCGGCGGGTTGATTTCGAGGCGTTAGGGCGCATCGAAAGTTGGGCCCAAACCCATGCCGAAACCCATGGTTGACATTCCCCGCCAATGGCACACATCTTGCCGCGCCGCGCAGACTGCTTTTCGCGCCGGCCCTGGTGAAAGGAATTCCATGCCCGTCGTCGTTGTCGAATCTCCGGCCAAAGCCAAGACAATCAACAAATATCTGGGCAGCAACTATGTCGTTTTGGCCTCGTATGGCCATGTCCGTGACCTGCCGCCCAAGGATGGCTCGGTCAACCCCGACGACAATTTCGCCATGACATGGGAGGTGGCTGCCGACAGCCGCAAGCATATCAAGGCCATTACAGACGCCCTGAAGACCGACGACGAACTGATTCTCGCGACCGACCCCGACCGCGAGGGCGAGGCGATTTCCTGGCATCTGGCCGAGGCTTTGGCCCCGGTGATCCTGAAGGGCAAGAAGAAGGTCAGCCGCGTGACCTTCAACGCGATCACCAAATCCGCCGTCACCGAAGCCATGGCGCACCCGCGTCAGGTGGATCAACCGCTGGTCGAGGCCTATTTGGCGCGTCGCGCTTTGGACTATCTGGTGGGCTTCACCCTCTCTCCAGTTCTGTGGCGCAAGTTGCCGGGGGCCAAGTCCGCAGGCCGCGTGCAATCCGTCTGCCTGCGGCTGATCGTCGAGCGCGAGATGGAGATCGAAGCCTTCAACGCGCAGGAATTCTGGAGCGTGACGGCCGTGATGGCCACACCGCGCGGGCAGGAATTCGAAGCCCGGCTGGTGCTTTTGGGCGGCAAGAAGTTGGACAAATTCGACATTCCGACCGCCGAGGCGGCGGAGATTGCAGTCGCTGCGATTAATAATCGAACCTTCAAGGTGGTTTCGGTCGACAAGAAGCCCGCCAGCCGCAATCCCTATCCGCCCTTCATGACCTCGACCCTGCAACAGGAAGCCAGCCGCAAGTATGGCATGGGTGCCAAGGCCTGCATGTCAACCGCGCAGCGGCTGTATGAGGCGGGTTACATCACCTACATGCGGACCGATGGCATCGACATGGCGCCCGAGGCGGTGATGTCGGCGCGCGATGTCATCAAGTCGACCTTCGGGGCGGCTTACGTGCCGGACTCACCGCGCATGTACAAGAACAAGGCCAAGAACGCGCAGGAAGCCCACGAGTGCATCCGCCCGACGGATATGGCCGCCTCGCCTGAAAAGCTGCGTCTGACCGAAACCGATCAACGCAGGCTTTATGACCTGATCTGGAAGCGCACGATTGCCAGCCAGATGTCGGCGGCGCGGATGGAGCGGACGGTGGTGGAAATCGCCTCGCCCGATGGGCAGGTGGGCTTGCGCGCCAATGGGCAGGTCGTGCTGTTTGACGGCTTCCTGAAAGTCTATGACGAGGGCCGTGATGACGAGGGCGACGACGAGGGTCGTCTGCCGCAGATCGATGCCAATGATCCGGTCGAAAAGCGGAAAGTGACGCCGGAACAGCACTTCACCCAACCGCCACCGCGCTACAGCGAAGCGACGCTGGTGAAGCGGATGGAGGAACTGGGGATCGGTCGGCCTTCGACCTATGCCTCTGTCATCACGACGATCCAGGACCGCGAATATGTCAGGAAAGACAAGAACCGCCTGATTCCGGAAGACAAGGGGCGGCTGGTGACGGCCTTCCTGACCAACTATTTCCGCCGTTATGTGGAATATGACTTCACCGCCGATCTGGAAACCGAACTGGATGACGTTTCGGCCGGAACACGGACCTTTACCGAAGTTCTCGCCCGCTTCTGGCGCGATTTCAGTGCGGCGATTGCGGAAACGGCGGACCTCAGGATCGGTGAGGTGCTCGACAAGATTGACGAATTCCTTGCCCCGCACCTTTATCCGCCGCGTGCCGACGGGTCAGACCCGCGCATCTGCCCAACCTGCGGCAAAGGTCGCCTGCATCTGAAAACCGCCCGCTCTGGTGGCGCGTTCATCGGCTGCGGCAACTATCCCGAGTGCCGCTACACCCGCCCGATCTCGGGCAACGAGGACGGCGGCGCGGTGGAGGGCCGGGTTCTGGGCGAGGAGGACGGCCAGCCGATCAGCCTGCGGTCGGGCCGTTTCGGGCCCTACGTGCAGAAGGGCGAGGCGACCGAGGAGGTTCCGAAACCACCGCGTGCCAGCCTGCCCAAGACCTGGCCGCCGGAAGACCTGACGCTGGACCGCGCACTGCAACTGCTGCATCTGCCGCGGATTGTAGGCAACCATCCCGAGGATCAGGCTCCGGTGGAGGCCGCGATTGGGCGCTTCGGGCCTTACGTCAAGCACAACTCCACCTATGCCAACCTGCCGGACGTCGAAGAGGTCTTCACCATCGGCATGAACCGCGCGGTCGAGGTTCTGGCGCAGAAACTCGCAGGGCGTCCGGGGCGCGGGGCTGTGGCGGGCCCGCTGAAGGAACTGGGCGAACACCCGGAAGGTGGGGCGATGTCGGTGATGCCGGGGCGCTATGGGCCCTACGTCAAATGGGGCAAGGTCAATGCGACCATCCCCAAGGCGGGCGATCCGATGGAATTGACGGTGGAAGAGGCGATTGCGCTTCTGCTGGAAAAGGCCGGAAAGACCCCGGTCAAGAAGACCCCGGTCAGGAAGGCGGCACCCAAGGCTGAGACCGCGCCCAAGGCCGCCGCCAAACCGAAAGCGGCAGCCAAGCCGAAAGCTGTGGCCAAACCCAAGACCGCCACCGCCACGGTGACGCGGCCGAAGGCTCCTGCCAAGAAAGCTGGCGCAAAGGAGGTGTAACCATGATCCGCAAGCTGCGGATTGCCTTGAGTGTTCTGGCCTCGCCCACCATGGCCGAGCCGTTCAGCAACACCGGCTACACCTTGGTCTGCGACGAGACGGGCTGCACGGTCTTCTCGGCCGGTTTCCCGCTGAACGTCGCCAATGACGGTTCGACCCCGGCGCGGATCATTGCCAATCTGGCCAATCTTGACACGCTGACGGCGGTCAACATGAAGGGTGATCTTGGGGAGTTGGCTGAAAGTTCGGCACCGCTGACCTTGACCGTGTTTTCGGTCAACACCGATGACCTCTATCAGGACAGGTTGCGCTACAGTCCGGGCGGCTGGAAGCCGAAGGGCGACGAAGCGACTTTTTCTGTGCGCGTCCATGGGGTGCAGTGGCAAGAGGTCTCTGGCGGAGATGTCACTGCGCCCTTTTGATCTCGCCCGGCGACACCTGTGCCGATGGCACCGCACCCGGAAGTATCGCGCTGCGTTTATACCTGATGGGCGGCGACCCGTCGGAAGCGGCCTGTTTGCAGGTGGAATATGCCACCGACACTGAAATGGACCTGCGAGATTTCAAGGGCGATCAGGGTCAGGTTACTTAGGAGCGCGTCTCCGACTGACCCCTAGCCATGGCGCGGGTTGATCAGGCGGCCGATCAGCGAGGACGCCCTGATGACGCCGATTTTCACGCCGTCCCGGGTGACGGCCAGTTCCTCGATGCCTTTCGCCAGCAGTTCCATCACCGCCTTGACCGGCAGTTCGCAGTCGACGGCTGCGGGGGCATTGGTCTCGCCCTGCTCCATCACGTCGCTTGCGGTCAACACGGCCAAGGGGTTCATGTGGGCCACGAAATCTGCGACATAGTCGGACACCGGGTTGGCGATGATCTCGCGTGCCGTGCCGATCTGCACGATGCGGCCACCTTCCATTAAGGCGATGCGGTTGCCGAGCTTGAAGGCCTCGTCCAGATCGTGGCTCACGAAGATGATGGTGCGCTTCAGCTTGGCTTGCAGGTCCAGCAGTTCATCCTGCAACCGGGCGCGGATCAAGGGGTCCAGCGCCGAGAAGGGTTCGTCCATCAGCAGGATCGGCCCTTGCGTGGCGAAAGCGCGCGCCAGACCGACGCGCTGCTGCATGCCGCCCGAAAGCTCGCCCACCTTGCGCTCGGCCCATTGCGTCAGGTTGACGAGGGCCAACTGCTCATCGACAGGCCCTTTGCGGGCCGCCGGGTCCATCCCGGCGAGTTCCAGCCCAAGGCCGACATTCTCGCGCACGCTCCGCCACGGCAGCAGGCCAAACTGTTGGAAAACCATCGCAATCCGCGTCAGTCGCAGATGGCGCAGCGTGTCTTTGTCGGCCTTGGTGACCGAGACCATCTTGGTGCCATCTGACACCCGTACCTCGCCGCGCACCACCGGGTTCAGCGCATTCACCCCGCGCAGCAGGGTGGATTTGCCGGAGCCAGAGAGGCCCATCAGCACCAGAATTTCGCCCTCGCCCACAGTCAGGCTGCAGTCGTGCACGCCAAGGATCTGGCCCGTCTGGGTCTGAATGTCCGAACGACTCATGCCCTGATCCATCAGCGGCAAGGCCAGTTCCGGCTTATCCCCGAAAACGATGGAGACTTTGTCGAAGATCACGGCAGTCATCACTTCACCTCGCGCTGGAAAATGGACCGCAGCGCGATCGCCACGACGACGATGACGAAGCCGGATTCAAATCCCTTGGCGGCGTTCACGCTCGCCAAGGCCCGCATCACCGGCACACCAAGGCCGTTGGCGCCAACCATCGAGGCGATGACCACCATCGACAGCGACAGCATGATCGTCTGGTTCAGCCCCACCATGATCTGCGGCAAGGCCCAAGGCAGTTCCACCTTCCACAAGCGCTGCGACGGGGTGGCACCGAAGGCGGTTGCGGCCTCCAGCAAAGCGGTGGGCGTTGAGGCCACGCCAAGTTCTGTCAGCCGGATCGGGGCGGGCAATACGAAGATCACCGTGGCAATCAGGCCGGGTACCATGCCGATGCCGAAGAAGATGATCGCCGGGATCAGGTAAACGAAGGTCGGCAGCGTCTGCATCAGGTCAAGGACCGGAGAGATCGCCGCGTTCAATTTGGCGTTATGGGCGCAGGCGATGCCCACCGGCACGCCGATCGCCATGCAGACGGCGCAGGAGGACAGGATCAGCGTCAGGCTTTCCGTGGTTTCCTTCCAGTAGCCCTGGTTGACCACGAACAGGAAGCCCAAGGCGACCCCGACGCAAATCTTCCAATTCCTCTGCAAAACCCATGCGAGGCCCACGAAGATTGCGATCAGCACCAAGGGGTTGGGCGCTTGCAGCAACCACAGGAAGCCGTTGATCAGCCATTCCAGCGCCACCGAGATGGCATCGAATATCGCTGTCATATGGGTCTTCATCCAGACGAAGATGACATTCGCGCTGGGTCCGACCGGGATCTTGTGTGCCGTCAGCCAATCCATCCTGCCCTCGGGTTCAAAGAAGGAAAGGCCCCGGAACCGCTCCGGAGCCTTTGAAAGCTTACTTCAGCGCGGCCATGACAGCGGCGGTCGCGTCGCCACCGTCCTTGGTGGTGACCCCCGCCAGCCAAGGCGTGATCACATCCGGATGGGCGGCGAGCCATGTCTTGGCTGCGGCGGCCGGATCGGCGCCGTCGTTCAGGATGGCGCCCATGATCTCGTTTTCCATCGCCAGCGAGAAGACGAGGTTATTCAGGAACTTGCCCTCGTTCGGGCATTCGGTCGAATATCCTGCGCGCGTATCCGTATAAACGGTCGCGCCGCCAAGGTTCGGGCCGAAGAAGTCATCGCCGCCGGTCAAGTAGGTCATCTTGAAATTGGCGTTCATGGGGTGCGGTTCCCAGCCAAGGAAGATGATCGGCTTTTGCGCGTTGTCTTCCTTGGCGACCTGCGCCAGCATGCCCTGTTCCGAGCTTTCGACCAGTTCGATCCCGGCATCCTTCAGGCCGAAGGCGTTCTTGTCTATCATGTCGAGGATCAGCTTGTTGCCGTCATTGCCAGCCTCGATCCCGTAGATCTTGGCGTCCAGATCCTTGGCATGGGCGGCAATGTCCTTGAAATCCTTGATGCCAAGCGCGGCACCTGCCGCATTGGTGGCCAGCGTGTATTTCGCGCCTTCAAGGTTGGCTTTCAACGATTCGACGGTCTTTGCGTCCAGATAGGGTTGGATGTTCGACGCCATCGTCGGCATCCAGTTGCCGAGGAAGACGTCAACGTCGCCCTTGGCCAGACCTTCATAGGTGACCGGAACCGACAGAACCTGCGTCTCGGTCTCATATCCCAAGGCTTGCAGGATCAGGCTGGCGACAGCTGTGGTCGAGGTGATGTCGGTCCAGCCGACATCCGAGAAGGTCACCTTGTCACAGCCCGCCGCGAAGGCAGAGCCGGTGAAGGCGAATGCCACGGCGGTGGCAAGCAATGTGGTTTTGAAGGTCATGGGACTCCCCGCTTTTTTTGTTGATTGACGAGTCAATAAACTTCAAGCTAGCTGCAAAAAGCAAGCGTTTTTCATCGCGCGCCTCTTGAGAGTCAGCATGCCCAAGCTAGGAATGGAGCCTATACGGAAAGAAGCGCTCGTCAAAGCCACGATCAGCGAGATCGGGCGGACGGGCTCTCTGGACGTGACGGTCAGCCAGATTGCCAAAAGGGCAGGCATGTCGAGCGCCTTGGCGCATCACTACTTCGGCAGCAAGGAGGATATGTTCCTCGCCGCCATGCGCCACATCATGACGATCTATGGGGCCGAGGTGCGCGGGGCCCTTTGGGTGGCGCAGACCCCGATGGAGCGGTTGCAGGCCATCCTGGCTGCCAGCTTCAGCCCTGCCAACTTCCGGCGCGAGGCGGTGGGGGCCTGGCTCAACTTCTGGGTTCTGGCGCAGACTGTGCCAGAGGCCAAGCGGCTGCTGGCCGTCTATCAGCGCCGTCTCAAGTCGAACCTTCTGGTGGGCTTGCGGCCCTTGGCCGGAGTGCGGGCCGAGGCGATTGCCGATGGTCTTGGCGCGCTGATCGACGGGCTCTATCTCCGCGAGGTTCTGAAATCCGGCGCGCCGGATGGCGCGGCTGCAGTGGGGGTCGCCCTAACCTATCTGAAGGCGCAACTTCACGGCGCCGAGACGAAATAGCCAGACAAGACAAAGCCCTGTGGGGCCTTGTGACGGGGGGCGGTCCCGCTCCGCAACATGACAGAGGCGTGCCGAAAGGCATGAGGCAAGATGCAGGCAGACTATGTAATCATCGGCTCCGGCTCGGCCGGCTCGGCCTTGGCCTATCGTCTGGGCGAGGCGGGCCACCGGGTTCTGGTGATTGAAGCAGGCGGCACCGATGCCGGGCCTTTCATCCAGATGCCGGCGGCCTTGTCCTATCCGATGAACATGTCGCGTTATGACTGGGGCTTTCAGTCTGAACCTGAACCCTATCTGGGTGGCCGCCGTCTGGCCACGCCGCGCGGACGCGTGATCGGCGGGTCCTCCAGCATCAACGGCATGGTCTATGTGCGCGGCCATGCCCGCGACTTTGACACCTGGGAGGCGATGGGGGCGCAGGGCTGGGCCTATGCCGATGTGCTGCCCTATTTCACCCGCATGGAAAATTGGCATGGCGAGGACACTCCATCCGAATTTCGGGGCACCAGCGGCCCGTTGCATATCACCCGAGGTCCGCGCCACAATCCACTGTTCGATGCCTTCATCGCCTCCGGCAAGGCCGCCGGCTACAACGTCACGCATGATTACAACGGTCAGGCGCAGGAAGGCTTCGGCCCGATGGAGGCCACGATCTGGCAGGGACGCCGCTGGTCGGCGGCCAATGCCTATCTGAAACCCGCGATCCGCAAGGGCAATGTGCAGGTCTATCGCGCCCTCGCCCGCAAGGTCGTGGTGGAAGAGGGCAGGGCGGTTGGTGTTGAAGTCGCACGCGGTGGCAAGATCGAGGTGATCCGGGCGACGCAGGAGGTCATCGTGGCCGCCTCTACCATCAACACGCCGAAGATCCTGATGCATTCCGGGATTGGTCCAGCGGCGCATCTGGCCGAGATGGGGATCAAGGTTCTGGCCGACCGTCCGGGCGTGGGGGCGAACCTGCAGGACCATCTGGAGCTTTATCTGCAATTTGCAGCCTCCCAGCCGATCACGCTCTACAAATACTGGAACCTCTGGGGCAAGGGGCTGATCGGGGCGCAATGGCTTTTGACGGGCAAGGGGCTCGGTGCCTCGAACCAATTCGAAAGCTGCGGCTTCATCCGGTCGCGCGCGGGCATCGAGTATCCCGACATCCAGTATCATTTCCTGCCCATCGCCGTGCGCTATGACGGCAAGGCCTCGGCCCACGGACATGGCTTTCAGGTCCATACCGGCCCGATGCGGTCAAAGTCGCGCGGATCCGTTACCCTGCGCTCGCCCGATCCTGCCGCGCCGCCGAAGATCCTGTTCAACTACATGTCTCAGGACTCGGATTGGGAGGATTTCCGCACCACCATACGTCTGACTCGTGAGATTTTCGGCCAAGCCCCGCTGGCCCCCTACGTCAAATCCGAAATCCAGCCGGGGGCGGCGGTGCAATCGGATGACGACCTGAACGCCTTCATCAAAGAGCATGTCGAAAGCGCCTATCACCCCTGCGGCACCTCGCGCATGGGGCGGCGCGATGATCCGATGGCGGTGGTGGACCCGGAGTTGCGGGTGATCGGGGTGGATGGCCTGCGCGTGGTGGACAGTTCGATCTTCCCGCAGGTCACAAATGGCAACCTCAACGGGCCGTCGATCATGACAGGCGAGAAGGCGGCAGATCATATCTTGGGCAAGGGCATGCTGGCCCGGTCCAATCTGGAGCCGTGGATCAACCCGAACTGGCGTACGTCGCAGCGCTAGGCTCTGGGGCGGGGCTCAGGGTCTTCAGTTCCACTCTATCTGGTCGCGCAAGTTCGCGAACATGCCTTCGATGATCCCTCGAACCCGCTTGCCGCGCCCCTCGACCAGCCGAGCCGTCAATCCCTGCGCGTCAAGCGTGCCGTTCCATCGCAGGCGCTTGGACTGGGCCGACCTCACCTCTGGCATCAGCGCCAGCGCAATCCGGACCCGCCCTGTCACCATATGCGAGGCTATGATGACTAGGTCATAGCCCTTGCCGTCGTCCGCGGGCGAAAGTTTCAGACTGCCCGACATGCTCAGCTTGACCGGACCGACCCTGTGCCGGATCACGAAGGGCACGGTATCGCCCATCCGTTCGCCGACCTCGCAGCCTGCGGGCAGCAGTTGGCGCAAGGCGTCTGGCGCGAGCAACAATTGCGCCACCCGATCCGGCAGGCATGTTGTCGGGATCATTCCGTCCAAATTCATTGCTGGCTCCGCGTTTCGCACCAACCCGTGTTAGCCAAGCCCTTTTCGTTCCGCAAGCCTGCGGCCCTGCCCAGCACTGGAAGAATGGCCAGCGCCGAGAGGACGGAGGAGCCGAACATCAGCAGGACCGGCGACAACTCGCCCGAGCCGGGCGGCAACAGGGCGATGGCAAGGGCCGGTAGGGCGGCTCCGCCGCCGATGACGATGGCACCAAGGCCCGAAGCGGTGCCGGCCAGTTCCGGCCGGATCGACAGCAGGCCCGCATTGGCATTGGGCAGGGCGATGCCATTGCCAAGGCCCGGCATAATCATCGACCCGAAGAAGCGGTAAGGACCAGACAGCCCGATCCATGTCAAAAGCGCCAGCACGCCCATGCCCAAGGTGGTGACCAGCCTGCCAAGCAGGACCATCCGGTTCAGGCCCACCCGCATCGAATGCCGTCCGGCCAGATAGTTCCCCGCCATATAGCCGTTGGAAGGCAGCGCAAAGGCCGCCCCGATCGCCGCCGGTTGCAGGCCAAAGACCTTGGCACCGATAAAAGGCGCCCCGCCCGGAAACGCATAAGAACAGCTCGAGGCGAAGGTGGCCGCGCCGCAATAGGCCCAAAACCGCGGCGCGCCGAACAGCGCCGGGTACAGCCGCACCTGCTCGGCAAAGCTGCGGCGGCCGGTCAAGGCGGTTTCGCCCAGATCGGACCATGTCAGCGCGGTCACAACAAGCCCCAACGCCAGAAGCATGACGAAATTGGATTGCCAGCCAAACGCCTCCTGCAAGGCGCCGCCGATCCCTGTCCCACCATCGGCACAAGGCTCATCCCATCGTGACATAGCCGATCATCGACGCTGCTCTTGACCCTTCGACCATGTCGCGCGCCACGGCGCGGCTGAGGGCCATGCCCACAGAGACCACAGCCTGCACCATCCAGAAGGCCAGAACCGCGACATTCGGGGCCAGAAGCGTGCCGAGCGTTGCCAGCAGAAACAGCACCAACCCGCCCAGCAGCACGGGCCTGCGGCCAAACCGGTCGCTGATCGGTCCGATGGCGATCTGCAACACCGCTGACAGCGCCAGATACAGCGACACCGCCAGGTGCATCAGGCCATAGGGCGCATGGAAATAGGCGGCCATATGCGGCAGCGAGGGAAGCATCAGGTTCGTCGCCAGCGACGAAAGCCCCGCCAGCAAGGTCAGCGTCACCAGCCGTGGCGGCGTTCGGAGGTAGAGAAACACCGGTTCGGACAGTTCGGTTTGCGCCACCGGCCTTACCATTTGTGAAAGATGAAAAAGCCGCCAAGGGCGATGAAAGCAAAGCCAGTGGCCTGACTCCAGGAGATGGGTTCCTTCATGTAGAAGGTCTAGAAGATGGCAAAGATCACCAGGGTGATGATTTCCTGCTTACTTTTCAACTGGGCCGCCTTGGAATAGCTGCTGCCGATCCGTTTGGCGGGCACTTGCAGCAGGTATTCGAGGAAGGCGATGCCCCAGCTGATCAGGATCACCGTGATGGGCGCCGCTCCCTTGAAGCGAAAGTGACCATGCCAGGCAAAAGTCAGGAAGACATTTGAGCCGATCAGCGGGCCGACGATGAGGACAGGGCTGAGCAGGTTGACCATGAGTCATCCTTTCAAGGCTGGACCCGTCCTGCAGCAGGTGCTTGTCAAAAGGCAGGGGGGCGCTCGGCGGACCCGTCTGGGGGGGCACACTCCCCAGACCCCCCGTGGGATATTTGTGCCAGAATGAACGGGGCCGGGCTTTGGCATTCCACGGCATACCATGGTGGCAGGTTGTCGCGGTTTTGCGCAACAATTTTGCTTTCCGCTGCGACGCGGCACATCTATGTTGCGCGGACAGGGTCTGGCAAACAGGCTGTTAACGGTTTGACCATTTGGGGAGGGGCGGAACCGATGAACGTTCTGCAGGAACTTGAGGCGCGGCGCGAAGCGGCTCGGGCGGGGGGTGGTCAGCGCCGCGTGGACGCCCAGCATGGCAAGGGCAAGCTGACGGCGCGGGAACGGGTCGAGTTGCTGCTGGACGAGGGGTCCTTCGAAGAGTTCGACATGTTCGTGGCGCACCGCTGCACTGATTTCGGCATGGAGGCCGACCGGCCTGCCGGCGATGGCGTGGTGACGGGCTGGGGCACGGTCAACGGGCGCATGGTCTATGTGTTTTCGCAGGACTTTACCGTGTTCGGCGGTTCGCTGTCTGAGACCCACGCCCAGAAGATCTGCAAGATCATGGATATGGCGATCCAGAACGGCGCGCCAGTGATCGGGATCAATGATTCCGGTGGGGCGCGGATCCAGGAGGGGGTCGCCTCATTGGCGGGCTATGCGGAGGTGTTTCAGCGCAACATCATGGCCTCGGGCGTGGTGCCGCAGATTTCGCTGATCATGGGGCCTTGTGCGGGCGGGGCGGTGTACTCTCCGGCGATGACCGACTTCATCTTCATGGTGCGCGACAGTTCCTACATGTTCGTGACCGGCCCGGATGTGGTCAAGACTGTTACGAATGAGGTGGTATCGGCTGAGGAGCTTGGCGGCGCCTCGACCCATACCAAGAAATCTTCCGTGGCTGATGGCGCCTATGAGAATGACATCGAAACCTTGGCGGAAACCCGGCGGCTGATCGACTTCCTGCCGCTGAACAACCGGCAGAAGGCACCTGTGCGACCCTTCTTCGACGATCCGGCGCGGTTGGAGCCCAGTCTGGATACGCTGATCCCGGACAACCCGAACCAGCCCTATGACATGAAGGAGCTGATCACGAAGGTCGCCGATGAGGGCGATTTCTTCGAGATTCAAAGGGATTACGCGGTCAACATCATCACCGGCTTCATCCGGATCGAAGGTCAGTCGGTCGGTGTGGTGGCCAACCAGCCGATGGTGCTGGCCGGGTGCCTGGACATCGACGCCTCGCGCAAGGCCGCCCGCTTCGTGCGGTTCTGCGATGCCTTTGAAATTCCGATCCTGACGCTGGTCGACGTGCCGGGCTTCCTGCCTGGAGTGGCGCAGGAACTGGGCGGGGTCATCAAGCATGGTGCAAAACTGCTGTTCGCCTATGGCGAGGCGACGGTGCCCAAGGTGACGGTCATCACCCGCAAGGCCTACGGTGGTGCCTATGACGTGATGGCCTCCAAACACCTGCGCGGCGATTTCAACTATGCCTGGCCCACGGCAGAGATTGCCGTCATGGGCGCCAAGGGTGCGGTGGAAATCCTGTATCGCTCGGAACAGGGCGACCGTGACAAGATCGCAGCCCGCGTGACGGACTACGAGGCGCGCTTTGCCAATCCTTTCGTGGCAGCCGAAAAGGGATTCATCGACGAGGTGATCACGCCCCATGCGACGCGCAAGCGCGTGGCGCGGGCATTTGCCAGCCTGCGCACGAAGAAGCTTTCCAACCCTTGGAAAAAACACGACAATATTCCGCTGTAACCCAAGGCTTCTTATGCTGCGCTGGCTTGCCCTTCTTAGTCTGATCCTGCCTTTGCCTGCGAGGGCAGCGGACGTTCTGACCTTACCGTCGGGCCAGAAGGCGGTCCTGATCGAGGCTTTGACGAACATTCCGGGCAGCGATGGCCTTGCCGTGCGCTACCGTTTCCTCGCCCCCGCGATCGCCCGCGACACAGGCACCATTGACGCCGACACCGCAGGCACTGATATGGACTGGCTTTGCAACACCTACGCTTTGCCACGGCTTCCTCTGAACGGCCCGCAACCGGCGGAGATCATCATCTCGATGTCCGACCTGAACGTGCCTTTCGGCGAAGATCATCCAGAGGCCACGCAGTTCTTCAATTCCTACAGCATCGAAGACGGCAAATGTCACTGGGAGATCTTCTGAATGCCGCCCAAGGCCCCCATCAGAAAGGCTCAGCCATGCTGAAGCATCGCGGCTTCCCCGGACGGCTTCCGGGATCCGACTTCCAGTTCGTCATCCGCCGCGCCAATATGAAGGACGGCCCCACCAAGCTGACCAAACGCGAGCGGTTTCGGGACCGCAAGACCGCTGACAGGCGCGCCGATGAAGGCTTCATGGCCGCCCTCTGGCAGTACTTCGGCGACGAGCCGTTCGAGCGTGGCAATCTGGACGCCGGTCGCCTGTCCTGGCTGTTCGGCCGCGAAGTTGTGCCCGCCGAAGACCCGTTCAACCCGGCGTCCTATGACGCAATGCTGAAGATCGACGCTGCCCGCGCCCGTTCCGCTTTCCCTGCCGTCTTTGCCGAAGGGGCTGCGAGTGTCCTTGGCGGGGACAGCGACGAGGATTGGCCCACGGACCTGTCCGACGATCAGGACGACTAGGCATGGTTCCGCGCAAGCCCTTGGCGTTTTGGCAGAAGTCAGCGCAGCCGCTGCGCGACCTCGTTTTGCCGTTTGAAAGCCGGGCGCGCAGGCCCCACCTTAATCGCAGGACGATGGTTCGAAGGCCGGCTGTCCTATTTCGTCTCGACTGTTACCCTTCCCTTCCCCTTGGGCCTGACCTGTCATGGGTCGGGCCTCTTTTGTACGAAACATGTGCGGAACCTTGCCAATCCGCCAATTCTGCCTTTGCCAAATGGTCTGAAACAGCAGATTCTGCGATCATAAGAAACCAGAACAGAGGCAGTTCAACATGTATAAATCCTTCGCCGCACTGGCCCTCCTCGCCACCGTCGTCCTGTCGGGCTGCATGGAAAGCGGGGTCAATTCCAACTGCGCGGCTCTTGGTGCCGTCAGCGGTGCTGCCCTTGGTGCCGTTACCAATAACAACATCGCGCAAAGCGCCATTGCCGGCGGCGTGCTCGGTGTCGTTGCCGGTGATCGGGGCTACTGCCGCTAGACCTCTGACGCCGCCGCGCCTGCCGCACGGCCGTGTCCTGTCATCCAAGGCCATCCGGGCGCTCCCCCGGGTGGCCTTTTTGTTTGCGCCAGCCCCGGCAGAGGGACGCGCACATGGGGGGAAGCCTTAAGTGTTCACCAAGATCCTGATCGCCAACCGCGGCGAAATCGCCTGCCGCGTGATCAAAACCGCCCGTCGGATGGGCATCAAGACCGTCGCCGTCTACTCAGACGCGGATCGCAACGCCCTCCACGTGAAAATGGCCGATGAGGCCTGCCACATCGGCCCATCCCCCGCCGCCCAAAGCTATATCGTGATCGACAAGATCATGGAGGCCGTCCGCGCCACTGGCGCTCAGGCCGTCCACCCCGGCTACGGCTTCCTGTCCGAAAACCGCGCCTTTGCTGCTGCGTTGGAGGCCGAGGGCGTCGTCTTCATCGGCCCGCCGTCCTCCGCCATCGAACAGATGGGCGACAAGATCACCTCCAAGAAAATCGCCCAAGCCGCAGGCGTCTCCACCGTCCCAGGCTACATGGGCATCATCGCCGACGCGGATGAGGCCGTGAAAATCTCGGGCGAAATCGGCTACCCCGTGATGATCAAGGCCAGCGCCGGCGGCGGCGGCAAAGGCATGCGCATCGCGTGGGATGCAGCGGAAGCCCGCGAAGGCTTCCAATCCTCGAAGAACGAGGCCGCCGCCTCCTTCGGCGACGACCGCATCTTCATCGAGAAATTCGTGACGCAACCCCGCCACATCGAAATTCAGGTCCTCGCCGACCAGCACGGCAAGACCCTCTATCTGAACGAGCGGGAATGCTCGATCCAGCGCCGCAACCAGAAGGTCATCGAAGAGGCCCCTTCGCCCTTTCTCGACGCCGCCACCCGCAAAGCGATGGGCGAACAGGCCTGTGCGCTCGCCCGCGCCGTGGGCTACACCTCGGCTGGCACCGTAGAATTCATCGTCGACGGCGCTCGCCAATTCTACTTCCTCGAAATGAACACCCGCCTGCAGGTCGAACACCCGGTCACAGAACTGATCACCGGCATCGACCTCGTCGAACAGATGATCCGCGTGGCCGACGGCCAGCCGCTGCCCTTCGCCCAACAGGACATCAAGATTCACGGCTGGGCCATGGAATCCCGCCTCTATGCCGAGGACCCCTACCGTAAATTCCTCCCCTCCATCGGCCGCCTGACCCGCTACCGCCCGCCGGTCGAAGGTGCCACCGAACGCGGCGGCATCGTCCGCAACGATACCGGCGTCTTCGAAGGCGGCGAGATAAGCATGTTCTACGACCCGATGATCGCAAAGCTCTGCACCTGGGGGCCCACCCGCTCTGCCGCCATCGAGGAAATGCGCCTCGCCCTCGACACCTTCGAGGTCGAAGGCATCGGCCACAACCTGCCCTTCGTCGCCGCCGTCATGGACCACCCGCGCTTCACAAGCGGCCACATCACCACCGCCTTCATCGCCGAAGAATACCCCGACGGCTTCAAGGGTGCCACACTCGACCCCGACCTTATCCGCCGCGTCGCAGCCGCCTCTGCCGCCATGAACCGCGTCGCCGAAATCCGCCGCACACGCATCTCCGGCACGATGGACAACCACAAGCGCAAGGTCGGCGACAATTGGGTGGTTGACCTGCAAGGCGAACAAATCCCGGTCACCATCGCCGCCGACCACGAAGGCTCCACCATCGCCTTCGAGGACGGCCCCCCCCTCCGCGTCACCTCCGACTGGCAGCCCGGCCAGGCTCTCGTCCGCCTGACGGTCGACGGCCACCCCTTGGTGATGAAGGTCGCCAAAATCCCCATGGGCTTTCGCCTCCGCCTGCGCGGCGCGGACCTGAAAGTGCTGGTCCGCACCCCTCGCGCCGCCGAACTGGCGCTGCATATGCTGGAAAAAGCGCCGCCCGACACCTCGAAATTCCTCCTCTGCCCGATGCCCGGCCTCCTCGTGAAACTCGCCGTCGAAGAGGGCGACGAGGTGCAGGAAGGCCAGACCCTTGCCACCGTGGAAGCCATGAAGATGGAAAACATCCTCAAAGCCACCCG
>CANGHD010000084.1 GCA_947453525.1 Paracoccaceae bacterium
GACGCGGTTGACTTGCTTGCCCGCCGGTCCGGTTTGGACGGTGACAAGAGTGCGGCCCAGCATCTGGCGCGTGAATTCGGCGGCTTCCTCGACCGAGCGTGCCAGACGCACGCCGCCCTTCTCGCCGGCCTCAGGCTCCACGAAGTGGCCCTTGCCACGGCCACCGGCGTGGATCTGCGCCTTGACCACCCAAAGCGGGCCGTCGAGTTCCCCGGCGGCGGTCTTGGCCTCTTCGGCGCGGGTGACGGCGCGGCCATCAGATACGGGAATGCCGTAGCTGCGCAGCAGAGCCTTGGCCTGGTATTCGTGGATGTTCATCTTGCGCCCCGAAAAATGGATTTGGCGCGTTCTGACACAGATTTCTGCGACGGCAAAATGGGAAAAGGTCGCAGGTGGGGGAAAAGCGACATTTGTGATCACAGCAAAAAATTTTGTGATCACGCCTAAGAATTCGTCAATACATGAAGGCCGATTTCACGCCACCAACCTCGGACGCGGGGCGCACACCGCCCTATGCGCCGCGAAAAGCGGGGGGATACTCCCCCACACCCGCTGTCAAGAGCGGGGGTTTCACACCCCCGCACCCCCGTGGGATATTTGGGCCCGGATGAAGAGATTCAATTCAGGTACAGCGAGAACAGCATGGATTGGCCGTTGACCAACTGGTCGAAGGCATCGGTGCTGGCCGTATCGATCAGGGTGCCCTTTTCCAGATAGGGCAGGGCGGCCCAGCCCTGGATCCAGCCCGCCACGTCGATCGGGGCCGGATCGACGAAGACTTTGGCCATATTGATCCCGGCCGGAGGGCCGACGCGCCAGAAGGGCACAAGCTTCTTGCCGTTCAGCACATCCTCCATATCGGCCAGCACGGCCAGCCAGGCGGCCTGCGTGCCGGGCGGCAGGTCAATGCCGATGGCAGAGTGCTGGTGTTCGTTGGGCAGCCATTCCTGCGCGTCGTCGGTCTCTTTGGCCACGCGGTCCCAGAACACGCGATTCTCGGCAACGGTCGCCAGAAGATGGTCGCGGGCCGAGGCCATGCGCGCCTTGTCGGGCTGCTGGTTCAGCGTGGCCAGAACCACGGCGATCAGGTCAAAGGAATCAAGGTCGCGCGGGTCATTGCTGATGCTGCCGAAGATCACATCCGGATAGGCCGGGCCGAGGGCCAGCATCTTGTCGCGCGTGGTGATGATGCGGGTCAGAGGCTCGGTCGGGTCATAGGCGCGGACCATGTCGCAGAAGCCGTTCAGCATATCGGCATAGGCTGCAAGCCAGGAGGCATCGGCGATGTCGAAGCGGACGGTGGGCAGGGTCAGCGGCGGGATGGTGCCATCGGTCGAGGGCTCTGCCACACCACCCAAGGCGGCGGCGCCGATGATATCGGCGATGTTCTCACCCGCATCGCGCGTGCCATTGGCGTTCACGTCAAACCACAGATCGGCAAGCGCGATCTCGACCCCGAAATCGGCGGTTTCGGGCAGAGTGGCGAGGGTTGCCTTGGACTCGGTCAGCTTGTCGCCGGTGTGGATGAAGATGCCTGCGACCGAGGCGGGGTCGAAGGGGTGCGGCGCGGGGTTGGGCGGCAACGGCATGCGCAAAAGCGGCAGGATGGCCGAGCGGTCGGTCAGGCCGGCGGACCAGCGGTCCTGAAAGCTGATCTCGATGGCGCGCAGAAACTGGACCCCGCCGAGCGTGAAGGTCTCGGCCTCGGTCCGGCTGGGCAGGGCTGTCAGGCGGGCCTCGACCTGGGCCAGACCCTTTTGGCCGATTTCGGCAGAGACGTTTTCGGCATGGGCGGGCAAGCAGAAAAGAAATACGGGCAAAGCTGCGAGAATACGGCGCATGGCGGCCTCCTGATTTGGGCAGATGATCCGATGGACGCGGCCAATAATCAAGTCAGCATGGGATGGCTGTGCACAGGATCTGGCCGCGCGGCAGGTAGGGATCCGAGAGGGTGGCGGCGAAGCCTGCCGTCTGCGCGGCGCTCAGGACGTCGGCGCCAAGGTGGTGGTAGGGCGCGCGGTCGGAATGGGTGACGACGCCATCGGGCTGGCGCAGCGCAGATTGCGCGGCCAGATAGTCGGGGGCGAGGAAGACGGTGAAGAGCAGCTTTTGCAGGTGGGGAAAGCGGGTGCGGACCCGGGGCAGGGCGGCCTGCAGATGGGATAATGGCAGGTGGGTGAAGACGGCGAAGGCCATGGCCATGTCGATGGCGGCCGGAACGCCGGGGAAGGCGAAATCGGCATCCTCGATCAGGTGATCGTCGGGCAGGCGGGATTTGTCCGCCAGTTCAAGGTCGTAACCGCGCCGTAAAAGGGCGCCGGACAGGTCGGTCGCCCAGTAATGACCGGGGTCAAGATAGGGCACGAGGCGGCAACCGAGGCGCAGCGCGCCCGCGCCGATGTCGAGAAAGCTGTGCTGACGCTCCAGCCCGGCGGCGAGGAGGAGTTGCATCTGCACCAGACCGGTCTCCTCCCAGCGGCCACCGACGATATCGCGGTGCCGGCCCTTTGACAGCGCCGCATCGTAGAAGCCGGGTTTGTGGTAGGGCGAGATCGGGCGGGACATGGCAGGTTTCCGGGCTGGCAACCGGGGGTTTCACACCCCCGATCCCCGCGGGATATTTATGGACCGATGAAATCAGGCGGGCCGGTGGATTTGAGCGGGGGGGGTGAGCAGGGCGATTATGGCACGGTGGTTTCGATGATTTTCAGCATGAGGATGGTGGCCACGGCCATATCCTGCACCGAGATCCATTCCAAGGGGCCGTGGATCTCTTGCATGCCAGTGAAGAGATTGGGGGTGGGCAGGCCCATCTCGGTCAGGCGCGAGCCGTCGGTGCCGCCGCGGATCGGCTTGGAAACGGCGTCAATGCCGATGGCGCGGGCGGCGTTCAGGGCAAGCGTCACGGGGCGCACGTCATTTTCCAGCCAATAACGCATGTTGCGGTATTGCGGAGTGACGGTGACCTCGACCTTGGCGCGGGGTTCAAGGGCTGCGATTTCGGCAGCGGCCTGACGCAACAGCGTGGCCTTTTCGGCAAGGCCCTGACGTTCGAAGTCGCGCAGGATGAAGCGCAGGATGACCTCGGCGGCATTGCCCGTCATGTCCGTCAGGTGCAGAAAGCCCGCGCGGCCCTCGGTCACTTCCGGGGTCATGGTGGCAAGAGGCAGGTCCGAGATCAGGCGGGCGGCGAGGTAGAGGGCGTTGACCAGCTTGCCCTTGGCCCAGCCGGGATGGGCAGAGACCCCGGTGATCTTTACCGTGGCGCCATCGGCGGAGAAGCTTTCATACTCGATCTCGCCCACGGTCGAGCCGTCGAATGTATAGGCGAAGGCGGCTGCGATATCGGCGGGCAGGCGCTTGTTCACGCCGCGGCCGATTTCCTCGTCCGGGGTGAAGGCGAGGCGGACGGGGCCATGGCTCAGGCCCGGTGTCGTCAGCAAGTGGCGGGCGGCGGTCATCAGGATGGCGACGCCCGCCTTGTCGTCGGCACCCAGAAGCGTCGTGCCCGAGGCGGTGATGATGGTGTGGCCCAGCTTCTTGCCCAGTTCGGGCGAGGTTTCCGGCGACAGGATCAGGGGGGCGTCGGGATAGGTGATCTCTCCGCCATTGTAGCCGCGGTGGGCGCGGGGCTTGACGCCGGTGGCGTGGTAGGCGGGGGCGGTATCGACATGGGCAAGAAAGGCCACGGTGGGGCCGGGAGCCGTGCCGGGCACCGTCGCCAGAACCGCACCGTAGTCGGTCAGGGTGACGTCCTGCGCGCCCATGGCGAGAAGTTCGTCGCGCAGCAAGGTCAGCATGGCGAACTGGACCTGGGTGGACGGCGAGGTCGGGCTGTCCTGATCGCTTTGGCTGTCGATGGCCGCATAGCGCATCAGGCGGGCTTCGAGTTCACCATCGAAAGACGGGGTGCCGAAGGACGGGTTGGCGACAGGTTGGGTGGCGGAAGACGGGTTGGCGGAAGGCGGGGTCATGGCGGCCTCGGGGCTGTTTCGGACTTGGGTGACGGGCGGCGTTCCGGAGAGACCGCACGTTAGGCTTTGCGCGGCGACACCGCGGGCGCAATCAGCGCGGGTCAGCGCCGCGGGGTGCCGGGGCAAACCTGATCCGAACCATGGTTCAACTGATCCCCATCTCTTCCAGCGTGACCGCGTGCTTGATGCGCAGCGCGCGGTCGAAGGCTTCGGGAGAGAAGTCCATCGGCACATCGGGGAAATGTTTGCGTGCGATCTGGTCCGGGGCAAGGTCAAGATCGACCAGAAGGCCATATTTCCGCAACCCTGCCATTGACTTAGGCGTCAGGCGGTGCAGGATTTCTGTTTTTGACACGGGGTCTGGGTCCGCGCAGGCACTGACGGCCAGTTCGATTTGCAATTCCCGCGCCGGGTGCCTGCGTCCGGGCTTGCGACCGGCTTGCACCATCTTGCGCTTTGTCACGTATTTGCCCAACAGCTTCACGAGATAATGCAGCGGCGTCAGGGCATCGTAATGCGCAAGATAGGCATCTGGCAGCCAGTCTCCGACCGGCGAGCGCGGCGGTGTCAGGTCGCCGGGGCGGGACGGCGCGGCCAAGGGCACGTGAAGATCAAGCGCGAAATCGCCACCGCGCCGGATGATGCTTTTGCCAATATCATGGCCCGCGACCACTCGTTCCAGCAAAACCGCAACTTGCGGGCCGTAAATTTCGACGGCATAGGATTTGCCCTTCGGCCGGGGCAACCGGAAAGCTCCCTCGAAGATGGTCTTGGGTGTCACATCCGGCGGCAGGATCTTTTCGGCGACTTTGACGCGCACAAAATCGAGGGTGGCGGGCTGGGCTGCCAAGATGACGCCAAGATCCTGATTGGGCAGCAGGTACTCATCCGCGTCGCACATCAAAAGCCAGTCGCACTGCAGATGCATGTAGGCTTGCTTTGCATTGATCATCTGCCTGACCGGGTGGTTCATCGGGCGACCCTGGGGGGACACCGAAGCCCAATAAGCCGGGTCGCAGCGCGTGAGACGAACCTTGGGATGGCCGCTGAAGACAGCCTCTGCCTCCGGGTGCGGACGGTCGAGGTGGAGGTGCACAAGGTCCGCGCCGAGCTCCAGATAATGGGCGACAAAAGCCACCAGCAGATCAAGAGGCTCATTCACCGTGGCCTGAACCATCCAGCTCGCGCGCATTCCGACACCTTCCCTGACCCTGAGAGCGATCCAGTTAGAACACCCTTTGCGATGTTTCAACAGTCGAAAACGATGGACCCGGGACCGGCACCTTGATCGCATCTGCCTTCAAAAAACACTGCGGTTCGGCAAGGTCAAGTGCTGTGCAAGCCTTGATTTTCTTGCGGCGCCGAACTGCCGCCCGAGGGCGCGCGCCCATGCGTTCCCGGCACGACCTGCGGCTCCGGGGCCTAGGCTATTCCCATGGCCTCCAGCGTTGCCGCATGTTTGATCCGCAGCGCGCGGTCGAAGGCCTCGGGCGAGAAATCCAGATGGAGTTGGGGGAAATGCTTGCGGGCGATCTGGTCGGGGGCAAGGTCAAGATCGACCAACAGGCCGGCTTTCTGCAACGCCGTCTGCGAGCCTTGCGTCAGGCGGTGCAGGATTTCGGTTTTGGCGATGGGGTTCGGGTCCCGGCACGCCTTGGCAGCAAGCGCGATCTGCAATTCCCGCGACGGATGCCGCCGGCCCGCTTTCAGGCCAACTTTCTCCATTGCGCGTCTCTGCACGAATTTTCCCAGAAGCTTGAGCAAATAGTGCAGCGGCGTCAGGGAGTCGTAATGCGCCAGATAGGCCTCCGGCACCCCGGCCCCGACCGGCTCGGGTGGCGGGGTGAGGTCGCCGGGGCGCGGCGGATGGGCCATCGGTCCATGCACGTTCAACGGGAAATCGCGGCCGCGCCGGACGAGGCTTTTGCCAACGCCGTGACCAGCGACCACGCGCTCCAGCATCGGGGCAATGACAGGGCCGTAGATTTCCGCCGCATAGGCGATGCCCTTTAGGCGGGGCAACCGGAAGGCTCCGTCGAAGATCGTCTGCGGGACCATGTCGGGCGGCAGCACCTTTTCGGCCACGCGAATGCGCACGTAGTCCACCGCTTCCGGCACGCTGGCCAGAAACGTGCCAAGATCCTGACCCATCCGCACATATTCATCGGCGTCGCACATCAGCATCCAGTCGTGCTGCAATGCCTTGTAGACCTCGCGGGAATTCATCATTTGCCGGGCCGGCAGCCCCATCGGGCGACCTTTGGGCGAGACCCGCGCCCAATAGGTGCCATCGCACTGCGTCATGCGGATTTTGGGGTGACCCGCGAAGAGGGCCTCGGCGTCAGGATGAGGTTGATCCAGCGACAGGTCAATCAGGTCCGCCCCCATTTCCAGATAATGCGAGACAAAGGCGACCAAAAGATCAAGCGGTTCATTCATCGTGGCCTGAACGATCCAACTCGCGCGCATGAAATCACCTTTCTTGAACGTCCAAACGGATATTTCATTAAAGCACCGCGAGGACGGTTCCAACAGGGGAAACGCTGATGTTCGGACGCCCTTTCAGGCCACGTCCATCGCGGCCAGCGTGGCGGCATGCTTGATGCGCAGCGCGCGGTCAAAGGCCTCGGGCGTGAAATCCAGCGCCAGTTCCGGAAAAAATCGGCGCGCCGTCCGGTCGGGGGCCAGATTCAGATCAACCAGAAGCCCCCGTCTTTGAAGGGCCGCCATCGACCTCGGCGTCAACCGGTGCAGGACTTCGGTCGCTCCCACCGGATCTTGCTGTGCACAGGCGGCGACGGCAAAGGCCATCTGCTCCTCGCGGGAAGGATGTCTTTGGCCGGCGCGCCGCCCGGAGTCGAGAATGGCCTTGTTGACCAGATGCCGCGCCAGCAGCTTGACCAGATAATACAGCGGCGTCAGCGCGTCGAAATGCGCCAGATAGCTGCCCGGCATCCAAGCCCAGGTCAGCTTGGCGCCCGTGTCAATTTGTCCGGGCGCGGGCGGCGGCATGGGAAGCGGCATATGGGTGCGCAGGGTGCAGGGAACGCCGCGCCGCACGATGCTTTTGCCCACATCATGCGCCGCCACGACACGTTCCAGCATCGGGGCAAGATCGGGGCCGTAAATCTCAGGCGCGTAATCCGCGCCTTTGGGTTGGCCGGTGCGGAACGTGCCCTCGAACACGGTGGCGGGCTGCAGGTCCGGCGGCAGGACTTTCTCGGCCACTGCGATGCGCAGATAATCCATTCGCGCCGGCTGTCGGGCCAGAAGGGCCGCGACCTCGTCCGAGGGTGCCAGATATTCGTCGGCATCGCAGAACAGCACCCAGTCCTGCTGCATGCCGTCATAGACATGCCGGTAATTCGCCTGCTGCCGTCCCGGCAGACCGGGCGGGCGACCCCTTGGCACCACCTGCGCCCAATAGGAGGCGTCACAATCGGTCAGTCGCACCCTGGGGTGGTCCTTGAAGGCGGCATGCGCCTGGGGATGCGGGTGGTCAAGGTAGAGGTGAACAAGGTCGGCGCCCAGATCCAGATGATGCGCTGCAAAGGCCGCCAGCAGTTCGAGCGGTTCATTGACCGTGGCTTGCACCATCCATGTGGGCCGCATGGGTCATCCTTCCTCAAATCCGAACGTCGCCCTATTAGAGCACGCCGTCCGTCGCTGAAAGAGGGAAAGCCCGAAAAGCCAAGGCGCGCTTTTGACAAGCGCGCCTTGGCAAGGATCATGCGGGGCCAGAATCAGGCCAGCGACGGATCGATCACCTTGCAGGCGGCGACAAGGCCCTTCACGGCCTCGACCGACTTCTGGAACATGGCGTTCTCGTCCTCGGTCATCTGGATTTCCACCAGACGCTCGACCCCGCCCGCGCCCAGGATGACTGGCACACCGACATACATGCCATCCAGTCCGAAGGCGTCCTTGACGTAGGCCGCAACCGGCAAGAGGCGCTTCTGGTCCTTGAGATAGGCTTCCGTCATCTCGATGGCCGAGGCGGCGGGCGCATAGAACGCCGAACCGGTCTTCAGAAGGCCGACAATCTCGGCGCCGCCATCGCGGGTGCGCTGGATGATGCCATCCAGTTTCTCCTGCGTGGTCCAGCCCATCTTGACCAGATCGGGCAGCGGAATGCCGGCGACGGTCGAGTAACGGGCCAGCGGCACCATGGTGTCGCCGTGGCCGCCCAGCACGAAGGCGGTAACGTCCTTCATCGAGACGTTGAACTCGGTGGCGAGGAAGTGGCGGAAGCGGCCGGCGTCCAGCACGCCCGCCATGCCGACAACCATGTGGTGCGGCAGGCCGGAGAATTCGCGCAGCGCCCAGACCATGGCGTCGAGCGGGTTGGTGATGCAGATCACGAAAGCATTCGGTGCATGGGCCTTCAGACCCTCGCCCACGGCTTTCATCACTTTCAGGTTGATGCCCAGAAGGTCATCGCGGCTCATCCCCGGCTTGCGCGGAACGCCAGCGGTGACGATGCAGACATCGGCCCCGGCGATATCGGCGTAGGCATTGGCGCCCTTGATCGTGGCGTCAAACCCCTCGATCGGGCCGGACTGCGAGATGTCGAGCGCCTTGCCCTGCGGGGTACCTTCGGCGATGTCGAACAGAATGACGTCGCCCAGTTCCTTGAGGACGGCGAGGTGGGCGAGCGTGCCACCGATCTGCCCTGCGCCGATCAGCGCGATCTTCGGTCTGGCCATGTGGGAATCTCCCTGAAGGTTGCAAGCGAAATGGAATGCCGTGGCTTAAGCCCAAATCCCCCCGCCGCGCAAGGGCGCGGCACTGCGGCAAAGCGGTGCGGGCCTTGTGGCGTGGGATGGTGCATTCCGGATGATTGCTTTAGCACATGAAAAAACGATGACGATGGCGCGGCGAAGCTTGCGCGCGGGACATGGCGGGGGGCTTGCCGGCCCTCTGGACCCCCTGCGGGTGCTTTGGCGAAGATGAAGGATGGGCGCGATGAACGGCTGGGAATTCTGGGTTGTGGCCGTGATGGCCGCCGTGCTGACCGGGGTTGGCAAAGGCGGCATTCCGATTGTGGGCGCGTTGGTGGTGCCGGTGATGTCGCTGGCGATCAGCCCGGTCATGGCGGCCGGGTTGATGTTGCCGGTTTATGTCGTCTCCGACTGGTTCGGCCTTTACGCCTACCGTAAGGAATTCGACGGCCGGGTGCTTGTGATCACGATGATCGGCCTGACGATCGGCGTCGGCATCGGCTGGGCGATCTATGCGTTTGTGGCAAGCCTCGGGTCAGCCTCGGGCGGGTCGCAGGCGCTTGTGGACCAGTGGGTCACGCTGCTGGTCGGCGTGATCTCGGTTGTGTTTGCCATCAGCCAGTTGCTGCGACGGTCGGTGCTGGCGACGCCGCGCAAGGCCGAGATCCTGCCCGGCCTGTTCTGGACCACGATTGCCGGCATCACCAGCTTTGTGAGCCACACCGGCGGACCGCCCTATCAGGTCTGGACCCTGCCCTTGGGAATGAAGAAGGCGGTCTTTGCCGGAACGTCCACCATCGCTTTCGCCTATATCAACGCCTTCAAGCTGATCCCGTACTACCTTCTGGGCCAGATCAACCTCGTCAGTCTTGAGACCGCCGCCGTCCTGATGCCGATTGCCGCCGCCAGCGTGTTTCTGGGCGTCTGGGCGGTGCGGCGCCTGCCCGAACGGCTGTTCTTCACCATCGTGACATGGTCCTTGCTGCTGATCGGGCTGGAACTGGTCTGGAAGGGCATCACCGGTTAGGCCAAGTCGTCTCAAGCCGGATCGCCCTTGGCCACCCGCGCCGGCGCAACGCTTTCGAAATTGTCGCCCGCCACCACAAGGCAGGTCATGCCACCGGGCAGGGTCACCGTCCGCGTCGAGGTGCCGGTCTCAGAGGCGGAAAGCACCAGCTCGGTGGCCTCCTGCGCCAGAGCCATCGCCTGAGGCTGCTCGCCGAACTGGCGGGCAAGTTCGGCCTGAACCGCGTCATGGTCCGAACAAAGCGTCGGGGCGGCGCGTCCCATGGCGGGGATCAGTAAAAGCCCGGCGAGGCCGAGCGACAGGGCGAAGATATTCCGGTCCATCCTTTGCCTTTCCGAGCGTGGTGATCGCCCCGTGGTTGTAAGGCCCTCAGCCTGCGCTGCAGCGGCGAAGATTGTGTTAATCGGGCGTCCGTCGATTTTTCCGCGCAGTTTCTTTCCGGTCACTTTTCTTGCACCCAAGTCTGCTCGGTTTTTTCTGCGGTGCGGCAAAAAGCCCCTTGCGGGAAGTGACAAAAGTATGCCTCTTTGCGCAATAAAATTGCTTGGTGGAATCATGGAAGCTGCAAGACCCCTGCGTTCGGTGCTGTATATCCCCGCCTCCAAGGCGCGGGCGCTGGAAAAGGCGGCGGAGTTGGCGGCGGATGCGCTGATCTTCGATCTGGAAGACGCGGTCGCTCCGACGGAAAAGGCCGCCGCGCGGGTTGGGCTGGACGGGTTCCTGCGCGAAATCGACTATGGTAAACGGTTGCGGCTGGTGCGGATCAACGGGTTCGACACGGTCTGGGGGCGGGCCGATGCGGCGTCCTTTGCCGCACATCCGGGGGTGGACGGCATTCTGGTGCCCAAGGTGAACCGCGCGGCCGATCTGGACGCAGTTGCGCAGGTGGCGTCCGACAAGCCCTTGTGGGCGATGGTGGAAACCCCGCTCGCCCTCTTGCACGCCGCCGAGATTGCCGCCCACCCCGCCTTGCGCGGGCTGGTGATGGGGACCAACGATCTGGCCAAAGACCTCGGCGCAAGGGCGCGCGCCGACCGGTTGCCTTTGGCCACCGGCCTTGGCCTTTGCATCGTGGCGGCGCGGGCCTACGGGCGGGCGGCCATCGACGGCGTCTTCAACAGCTTGCGCGACAATGAGGGGCTGGAGGCCGAATGCCGGCAGGGTCGCGACATGGGCTTTGATGGCAAGACCCTGATCCATCCCGATCAACTGGAGGTGGCCAACCGGGTCTTCTCTCCCGCGCCGGGCGAGCTGGATCTGGCGCTTCGGCAGATCGCGGCCTTTGCGGCGGCAGAGGCCTTGGGGCAGGGCGTTGCGGTTCTCGATGGAAAGATCGTCGAGAACCTGCATATCGTCACCGCGCGGGCCTTGATCGACAAAGCCCGCGTGATCGCAGCGATGCAGGGGTGAACATGCTGTTACTTATACTGGGGGTCCTGCTCTGGGCCTATTCTCACTTGATGAAACGGGTGACGCCGGGGTTCCGGGCGCGGTTGGGCGAGCCGGGCAAGGGCGTCGCCGCCGCGCTGGCCTTGCTGGCCATCTATCTGATGTATGCCGGGCATCACCAAGCCAGCTTGAACCCGATCGTGGTCTGGACGCCACCGGCCTTCATGCGCCACATCAACAACCTCTTGATGCTGATCGCGGTGATCTTGCTGTTCATGCAGGCCAACCGGGGCAGCTTGCGCACGCTGCTTCGGCATCCGATGCTGACATCCGTCAAGGTCTGGGCGCTGGCGCATTTGCTGGTGAACGGCGATCTGGCCTCGATCATCCTGTTTGGCGGGCTGATGGCCTGGGCGGTGTTCGACGTCATCAAGATCAACCGGATGGAGCCGCCATGGGTGCGCCCCGCCAAGGGGCCGGTGGTCAATGACGTGATCTATGTGGTGATCTGTGTGGTGGCCCTTGCCGCCATCGGATGGGTGCATGGCTGGATCCTGGGCTACCCGGTGCTGGGGTAAGGCCATGAAACTCTACCGGTTCCTGTCAGAGGACGACACGTCCGCCTTTTGCCACAAGGTCTCGAATGCCCTGAACAAGGGGTGGGTGCTGCATGGCGCGCCCACCTATGCCTTCGATGCCGCGCGGGGCGTGATGCGGTGTGGGCAGGCGGTGGTGAAAGAGGTTCCGGGGGACTATTCCCCTGACCTGAAGTTGGGCGACCAGTAGGGTGGGGTTATAACCCCACCCTACGGGGTCAGGCGAGTTGCGGCGGGCGATCGGGGGGATGATGAAGACCAATCCGGGGCGGTTCTTTGAAGACTACGCGGTGGGGCAGGTGATTGTCCACGCCAGCCCGCGCACCCTGTCGGGCGGCGAGCGCGCACTTTACCACGCGCTTTATCCGGCACGGGGCGCGCTTTACGCCTCGGACGAATTCGCCCGCGCCTGCGGCCTGCCGCAAAGCCCGCTGGATGATCTGATCGCCTTCCACACCGTCTTCGGCAAGACCGTGCCCGACATCAGCCTGAACGCGGTGGCCAACCTCGGCTATGCCGAGGGGCGCTGGCTGGCGCCGGTCTGGCCGGGCGATACCCTGCGCGCCGAAAGCCGGGTGATCGGCCTGAAGGAGAATTCCTCCGGCACCACCGGGGTCGTCTGGGTCCGCACGCGCGGCCTCAATCAGCACGGGCTGCCCGTGCTGGACTATGTCCGCTGGGTCATGGTGAAAAGACGCGGGACAGGACCGGCCCGCGACCCGGTGCTGCCAGATCTGGCCCCGGCGGTCGACCCGTCGCGTCTCGTGGTGCCCAAGGGCCTTGATTTCACCCGCTATGACTTCGCCCTGGCCGGAGAGCCGCACCGCTTTGGCGACTATCTGGTGGGCGAAGTCATCGACCATGTCGATGGCGTGACCATCGAGGAGGCCGAGCATATGCTGGCCACCCGTCTGTGGCAGAACACCGCCAAGGTGCATTTCGACGCCACCCAGCGCCCCGATGGCAAGCGGCTGATCTACGGCGGCCATGTCATCAGCCTCGCCCGGGCGCTGTCCTTCAACGGACTGGCCAATGCGCAGATCATGGTCGCCCTGAACGCCGGTGCCCACATCAGCCCGTGCTTTGCCGGAGACACCGTCCGCGCCTGGTCGGAAGTGCTGGACAAGGCGCCCACCGACGCCCCCGGCGTGGGCGCCCTGCGCCTGCGGCTGGTGGCCACCAAGGACGGCACGCCGCCCTTCCAACTGCGCGATGCCGCTGGCAAATATAATGCGGGGCATCTTCTCGATCTCGATTACTGGGCGTTGATCCCGCTGTGAAGCCGTGCCAGTCTGCCCCGGCATTTTCCGGGGGGACGCTATGCTGCGACATATCATGATCTTGGGCTGTTTGCTGGGTTTGGCCGGACCGGCCTTGGCGGGGGAAGCCTATCAATTCCCCGAAAATCAGGATGAAGCCGATTTCATCGCCAACGAAGTCATCGCGACCTTCTACCACGAACTGGGCCACGGCCTGATCGACGTCATGAAAATTCCGGTTCTGGGCAAGGAAGAGGATGCGGCCGATACGCTGTCCGTCATCCTGATGAACGACATCTGGAATGAGGAATCCGCCACGCAGATCCTGACCAGCGACGCCACCGCCTATGCGCTCGCTGCCGCCGATCCCAATCTTGCGCCCGACGAAAGCTCTTTCGCCGATGTCCATTCGCTCGACATTCAGCGCTATTACGCCGTTGTCTGCCTGTTCTACGGCGCCAACCCCGAGGTGCGCAAACAACTGGCCGTCAATCTGGGATTGCCCGCTGAAAAGCTCGACTCCTGCCCTCGCGAATATCAACAGGCCGCCGATGCGTGGAGTGCGGTGTTGCAAGGCACCGAACCCGGCCCCGACAAGAAGGGTCTGGTGATGGCGCCCGGTCAGGACGGCGTGCCGCTGGCCGATCTGCTGGCCGAAGAGGTCAAGGGAATGAACGAGAAGTTCGGCTTGCCGGAAGAAATTTCGGTCATCGTGGCCGATTGCGGCGAGGCGAATGCCTTCTACTCGTCCTCCGACAAGACCATCACGATGTGCAACGAATATGCCCAGGATCTGCAAAAGCGCTGGGACGCGCAGCCGAAATAGCCCGGCCTGAACGGGTCCGGAAAGCCCCGCCCCCGAGGCGAGCCTCCGGGGTGGCACCACAAACCCGGCTCTGCCGATCGAAGGGCAAACGGCTGACCGGGCTTGCGCCTGCGGTGTCAATTGCTTGTTATTCGCACGGTGGATGATACCATAGAGCACCATGGCGCCGCAGGGCGCCATCCTGTCCCATCCGTCATGACCGATCTGGAGTGTCCCGCATGCGTATTGCTGTACTGTCAACGATGTTACTTCTGGCTGTTCCGGTGCAGCCGGTCTTCGCAGGTGGCCTGACCGTCCTCGGCGGTCTGGCGCTCAGCTTCGCGCCGGGCGGCGACCGCGCCAAACGGGATGATTTCAACGCCTATGTCGAAGGCGATTTCGCGGATTTCTACATTGGCGCCTCGACCGATATCTACAACGACAAGGTCTCGGACGAGGTGGACCTGTCCTTCGGCTACCGCAACACCACGGCCGGCG
Organism: Paracoccaceae bacterium; assembly: GCA_947453525.1. Taxonomy (GTDB): domain Bacteria; phylum Pseudomonadota; class Alphaproteobacteria; order Rhodobacterales; family Rhodobacteraceae; genus Stagnihabitans. Next base: position 14,270 of record CANGHD010000084.1, read on the forward strand.
GGTTGAGCTATGATGCTTCCTACACCCGCAATATCTATCCCAATGACGGCGGCGACTGCTGCGCTGACTATGCCCTGTCGCTCGGCCTGCCGCTGAATGACAAACTGACCGGCACGGTCGACGCGAACTACTACACCACCGATCAAACCTCGGACGCGCATGCCACGCTTGACTATGCCTTGAACGACAAGATCACGCTCACCGGCAAGATCGGCGTTGTGCAGAACGCGGGCGCGCCCGACACCAAGGAATGGGAACTGGCGGGGTCCTATGCGCTGGGCGCCGAGACGGCCGTCAAGCTGCACTATTACAAGGGCACCGACTATAAGGGCTACCTCGGGCTTGACCTGACATGGGACGCCACCCTGTTCGGCGGATGACGTCCGAGCCTTGTGATCACAGAATTTCTCGCTGTGATCACAAAGCTGAAATTCTTGCCCTGATACCGCAAGCATGTTGCTTTTGTGTGCTTCAGGTCAGGTGACAGCGTGAAATTGGGCGCTAAAGACAGTTCAAGCAAACTCTGCAGCGCAGCATTCCTGCGCGCTGCGGTCTGACAACGGGGAAAGGGCAGCGACATGGCCGAAGCAACGGGGTCTTCCAAACGGGTAGAGCGGCCGCTTTCGCCGCATATCCAGATCTACAAGGTGCAGATCACTTCGGTCTCGTCGATCCTGACGCGGATCACCGGGCACGCCTTGATGGCCGGGGTGATCCTGGGCGTCTGGTGGCTGACCTCCGCCGCTGTATCAGACGAAGCCTTCGCCACGGCCAATGCCGTCGTCACCTCATGGTTCGGCAAGCTCGTCTTCACAGGCTCGCTCTGGGCGATCTGGTATCACTATCTCGCAGGCCTGCGGCACCTTTATTACGACGCCGGCCACGGGCTGGAGATCAAGACAGCCGAGATGCTAGGCTGGGTCTGCGTCATAGGCTCCGTCGTGCTGACCCTTCTGACCCTCCTGATCGTGTGAGGCATCCATGCGCTATCTGACCGACCGCAAACGCGCCACAGGCAAAGGCGCCGCCCACACTGGAACCGAACATCACTGGTCGATGACAGTCTCTGCCGTGGCGCTCGCTTTCATGGTGCCGACCTGGCTTTACATCTTCGGCCATGCCCTCGGTGCGCCGCGAGCTGAGGTTCTGGCGACCTTCGCCCGGCCTTTCCCGGCCATCCTGACCGCCCTCGTCCTGGTCGTCTCGATGCGCCACTTCGCCAAGGGCTCCACCACGATGGTGCAAGACTATGCCAAGGGCACGGCGCTGAAAGCCGGCATCGTGTTCGTCTATTCGCTGGCCGCCGTGATCGCGGCCACGGGGCTTTACGCTCTGATCCGCATCGCGCTTTGAGGTTATGATGAACGCTTATCCGTATGAAGTGCATGACTATGACGTGGTTGTCGTGGGGGCCGGCGGGGCCGGTCTGCGCGCCACGCTGGGCATGGCAGAGCAGGGCCTGCGCACGGCCTGCGTGACCAAGGTCTTCCCGACGCGTTCCCACACCGTCGCAGCCCAAGGCGGCATCGCGGCCAGCTTGGGCAACATGGGTCCGGACTCGTGGCAATGGCACATGTACGACACCGTCAAGGGGTCTGACTGGCTGGGCGACACCGACGCGATGGAATACCTCGCCCGCGAGGCCCCCAAGGCCGTCTACGAACTTGAACATTACGGCGTCCCCTTCTCGCGCACCGAAGAGGGCAAGATCTACCAGCGCCCCTTCGGCGGCCACAC
>CANGHD010000085.1 GCA_947453525.1 Paracoccaceae bacterium
GGCGGCTTTGTCGGCAGCGGCCTGGTCAGCAGCGGCCTGGTCAGCAGCGGCCTGATCAGCAGCGGCTTGATCTGCGGCGGCCTGATCAGCAGCGACTTGATCTGCGGCAGCCTGCTCAGCGGCGGCGTTGTCGGCAGCAGCTTGGTCTGCGGCGGCCTGGTCAGCGGCGGCTTTGTCGGCAGCGGCTTTGTCGGCAGCGGCTTGATCTGCAGCGGCTTTGTCGGCAGCGGCTTGATCTGCAGCGGCTTGATCTGCAGCGGCTTGATCTGCGGCGGCTTGATCTGCGACAGCCTGGTCAGCAGCGGCCTTGTCGGCAGCGGCCTGGTCTGCGGCGGCTTGATCTGCGGCGGCTTGATCCGCTGCAGCCTGGTCGGCAGCGGCCTTGTCGGCAGCGGCTTGATCTGCTGCGGCTTGGTCAGCGGCAGCCTGGTCGGCAGCGGCTTGATCTGCGGCGGCGGCATCGGTGCCTGCGGCTTTGGCTACCGCCGTCTCGGCGTTGGTCTGGCAATTGTTGGGATCTTTTGCCACCACGCAGAAGGCTCCGTCCGGGCAGGCGGTCTTCTTGTTGGGCAGGCAGATCACCTGCTGGTCACCTACCGTCACCGTCTGCAGATCCTGCGCCTGCGCCGCGAAGGGGGGCACCACGTAAAGTGCCAGCGACAGGATCGTTGCCGTGTTGATCAATAGTTTCATGCACACACCTTTCTCAGGGAAGCGGTCGGGTCATCTTGAAGCGTCCGTCAGTCAAGCCGTGGTCTCGGGTGCGGCGTTGATTCTGCGAAGCCATGCGGTCTTTTGCCAGAGTACCGCAGTGATATGCGATAGCGCGGCCCTGCGAGGCAATGACGACGCCGCGACATGGGCAACTGTCTGCCAGCTTACGGCAGCGCGATCCCGCGACGTTGACCCATATTAGTGCGCCGCCCAAAGTGCCAGCGTGCGCCGGATGTTCTGGGCATGAACGGACTCGTAGGGCGCAAACCAGATCAGGGTGCCCTGTGCCAGATCGGCGGCGATCACCTCGGCCAAGGGTTTGTCCGCCACCTGCGGGTCCTGTTCCAGACCCTGCAGCCAGCGGATATAGGCCCGCGTGGCGGTCAGAAGCCCGGGCCCGTAGCCGCCACGGGCGATCACCGCGGCCGCGCCGTGGTTGGGCAGGACGTGGCGCGGGAGCAGGGCAATCAGACGGTCAAGGTCGGCAAGATGCAGGGCGAAATCGGCGGGCTCGCCCACATAGGTCACGCAATCCTCGACCGTGTCGCCTGCCAGCAGGATGCCCTCGTCCGGCAACCACACCACGGTCGCATCATCGGAATGGATGTTCGCCTCGATCAGCACGATGCGGCGGGCGCCGAGGGTCAGTTCCATGGATCCGGAAAAGACCTGATCCGGCAGGATCAGCGGTGCGATGACGGGCAAGCCGTGGAAACTGCCGTCTTCAATGCCGGCACGATGTTCGGTCAGATGGGCCAGCGTCCGGGCATTGGCGATGACCGGAGCGCCCGCGAAAACGGCGGTGCCCGCCACATGGTCCAGATGCCAATGCGACAGAACGACGGTGAAGCGGATGACACCGCGCGCCATCAGCGCGGCCTTGATGGCTTCGGCATGGGGCAGCGAGACATGGGTGTCATAGATCAGCGCCGCGTCGCCGCTGAGGATCGCATAGGAGGCGATGCCAAGCGAGATCGCCCCGGTGTCGACCCAGTTGTCGAAGGGCAGGAAGCGCTGGCCGGGAATGCGGCCATCGTAGAAGGCAAGAATGCCGGGGTGGGGTTCGAAGATCCGCAGATGCTGAGTGATGTCATGGGTCATGCGGGCAACCTGATGCGCGCCGGGGACCGGGTCAAGCAATTTGCCTCGGCCGGATGGGCCTGATAGCCTCGGCCCATGCGGTCAACCCTTGTGCTCACGGTCAAAAACGAAGGGGCCTTCCTGCTGGAATGGCTGGCCCATCATCGCGCCTGCGGGTTCAGCGACGTTCTGGCCTTCTCGAACGACTGTTCGGACGGCACCGATGCCATGCTAGACCGGTTGCAGACGATGGGCTGGCTGACCCATATCCGCAATTCCGGCCCGCACAAGGAAGGCCCGCAGTGGGCGGCGCTGAAGCTGGCCGACACGCACCCGCTGGTGCGGCAGGCCGATTGGGTGCTGTTTGCCGATATCGATGAGTTCGTGAACATCCATGCGGGCGACAGGCGTCTGGCCGATCTGCTGGCGGCTGTGCCGCAGGCCGACGCGATTGCGCTGACGTGGCGCATGTTCGGCAATGCCGGCGTGATCGAGTATCAGGACCGCCCCGTGACCGAGACTTTCCTGATGGCCGCGCCTGCGACGCTGCATTGGCCCTGGCGGGCGCAGATGATCAAGTCCCTGCACCGCCCGGCGCTCTTTGGCAAGCTGGGCGTGCATCGGCCGAAAAACCCGCTAGCGGGTGCCGCTGCGCGCTGGTTTGACGGTTCGGGGCGCGAGGTGGATCTGGGCCAGCGGCTGTTTTCGGACTACAGGCAGGACAATTACCGGCTGGTCCAGCTGAACCACTATGCGCTGGGCGCGGCCGAAAGCTATCTGGTCAAATGCGACCGCGGCCGCGCCAACCGCGAGGCACAACCCTTTGACATGGGATATTGGGTGGAACGCAACCTCTGCGCGGTTGAGGACCGCACGGTCTTGCGTCTGGACAGTGCGGGGTTGCGGCAGGAATTGCACGCCGACTCAGGGCTGAACCGCCTCCACGCCGGGGCCGTGGCATGGCGAAGGGCGCGCTTCGCCTGCCTGATGGCGGAAGAGCCGTGGCGGGCTTTTTTTGCAAGAATGTTGATGGCGGGGCCAAGCCGTGCCCTGACTGCGGCAGAGACGGCGCGCATTGCGGCACACCGCGGGCAATCCTGAAGGGCGGAAACAGAGCGGCCGGATTGTCCCGCAGAGGCGTCCTAATTTTCAGGTTTATTTTCTTGATGCGGCTTGGGTTGAGCGGATAATGCAACCCGGGGGATACATACTGCGGCCCGAAAGGCGCCGTGCATTGGCGCGGCCAGAATGGTGATGGAAGATGAACGACCTTGACAGCGATGTCATGCTGGATGCCTCGGCTGCGAAGGACCAAATTGACTGGATGGCTGCCATAGCCGCCATCGGCGACGACAGCGGCTATTTCCAGAAGGTGGGTGCTCGGCATTCCGCGGTGTTTCTGGACAACTCGCCCACGCTTCTGGTGACATTCGACAATCACACCGCCGCGCGTCAACGTCCCAAGCAGTTGCCGGTGGGCATGGCGCTGGCCGATGAATGCGACTGGTCGCAGCTGTGCATTCTGTCCGATGCGGGGCCATGGTACCGCGATCCCGCCGTCTATGCCTATTTCGACCGGCTGGTTGATGACGGATTCTTTGAGGATTTCGACCGGGTGCTGTTTTATGGCGCGGGTCCGTCCGGCTATGCGGCGGGGGCGTTTTCCGTGACATCTCCCGGCGCACGGGTGCTGCTTTTGAACCCGATCTCGACCCTGAACCCCGGCCTTGCCGGCTGGGACACCCGGCACCGCAAAGAACGCAAGCTGGATTTCACCACCCGCTACGGCTTTGCGCCGGACATGATTGAAAGCGCCGCTGCGGCCGTGGTCATCTGCGATCCGGTCGAAGGGCTAGATGCGATGCACTCGGCCCTTTATCATGCGCCCCATGTCCACCGGATGGACGCACGTTTCGCCGGACCCGATATCGAGGCGACCTTTGGCCGGATGGGCATCCTAAACCACCTGATCTGTTCGGCGATGGAGGGCAAGCTGACCCCCAGTCGCTTTGGTGCCTTGTGGCGCAACCGGCGCGATGATGTGCCTTACCTGCGCCTGCTGCAGGGGGCCGCCACGCCACGCCCGGCACGCGAGATCATGGTCTGCCGCAATGTGGCTGCGCGGCTGAAGCACGGCAAGTTCAGGAAACGTCTGGACGATTTGCTGGCCAAGGGCTGAGCCCACGATCTTTGTGCAAAAAGGCGACGACCTGTGGCTGCATGACCGTCGCTTTTTCGCACAAAAGGCAATCCTCGGATTTTTCGCGGAAAGACAGTGGCGGAAAGATCCAGGCCAAATGTCGTGCCGGTCAGTCGCCCGCGGCCATGTTGCCCAACTCTTCCGCCCGCGTGGCCGACACTCTGGCCCGGCATTGATAGATCACCATCGGTTCGGCAGAGCCGCCGTGAAACGACCAGCCCTCGGCCGCGCAGGTGTTGTCCCGAAAGGTGATCCAAGCCCGTTGCGAGGCGCGCAGGGCGTCTTCGGCGCCGCGATCGGGGGCATCAAGGTTTAGGTCGATGCCCTTCATCGCCGAGATGGCAACCTGATAGGCCGCGTTCAAATCAGCGTCGGCGGCTTTCCAATCCCGCTCGGCACAAAAGGTCAGGTCAAGCTGCGCTTCGGCCTTGGCACAATCGACATCCTGCGCAGATGCGGACAGCGACAGGGCTGCGAGGGGTAGAGCCGCCAACAGAAACGCCAGCGGGACAAGACGAGTCATTCGAAAGCCTCCATATTTGCCGCGCGACCCTAGCGTCAGCGGGGAAGTCGCGCAATCCCACTGGAATTTTGCAGCCCCTTGCGCTAGGGCCGCCCTATGACCGACAGCATGACCCAAACCCTGACGATCCGCCGTCCTGACGACATGCACCTGCACCTGCGCGATGGCGCGATGCTGGCGGCGGTCGCCCCGGAATCCGCCCGCGATTTTGCCCGCGCCATCATCATGCCGAACCTTGTGCCACCGGTTGTGACCGGCGTGCAGGCCGCAGCCTACCGCGACCGCATTCTGGCGGCGTTGCCGGAAGGCGCTGCCTTTGTACCTCTGATGACGCTGTACCTGACCGAGGGCACGTATCCCGCCGATGTGGCATCCGCTGCGGCCTCGGGTCTGGTCAAGGCGGTCAAGCTATATCCTGCAGGGGCCACCACCAACTCGCATGGCGGGGTGCGCGATCTGGCCAAGGTCATGCCCGTGCTGGAAAAGATGGCCGAAATCGGTCTGCCGCTTTGCGTCCATGGCGAGGTCACGACGCCGGACGTCGATATCTTCGACCGCGAGGCAGTGTTCATCGACACCGTGCTGGACCCCCTGCGCCGCCGCCTGCCCGAACTGCGCGTGGTGATGGAACATATCACGACGGAGGAGGGCGTGACCTATGCGGTCTCTGGCGCCAACCTCGCCGCCACCATCACGACGCATCACCTGATCTTGAACCGCAACCATATCCTCGTCGGTGGCATCAGGCCACATTACTACTGCCTGCCGGTCGCCAAGCGCGAAAAGCACCGCCTTGCCCTGCGCAAAGCTGCGACCTCGGGCGATGCGCGCTATTTCCTTGGCACCGATTCCGCCCCGCATATCGACGCCCTGAAGGAACATGCCTGCGGCTGCGCGGGCTGCTTTACCGCAACCAACACCATGCCCCTGCTGGCGCATGTCTTCGAAGCAGACGGTGCCTTGGACAGGCTGGAGGCCTTCACCAGCCTGAACGGCGCAGCCTTCTACGGCTTGCCACTTTCAGAGGCGCTCCTGACGCTTGAAAGGTCCGAGACACCGGTGATCTTCCCCGAAAAGATCGAGTCCGGTGCCGGCCCGGTCACCGTCTTCGACCCGGGCTTTGCCGTTTACTGGCGCGTACAGCGCTGACCTCACCCGCCCAAGAATTTTCGCCGAAAATTCCTGGGCCCCCGCCGCACTGGAGCCCAAGATGATTCCCGCCAGCTTCCCGCCGAAAGAGGAAATCGCCCGCCTGACCGCCCGCGCCTTGCTGGAGATCAAGGCCGTGCATTTCAACGCGGCCACCCCCTTCACCTTGGCGTCCGGCCTGCCGTCGCCCACCTATATCGACTGCCGCAAGCTGATCTCGTACCCGCGGATCCGCTCGGTGCTGATGGATTTCCTGTGCGTGACGGTGATGCGCGATGCGGGCTTCGAGGCCTTTGACAACATCGCCGGTGGCGAAACGGCGGGGATACCTTTTGCCGCACTGGTGGCCGAACGGCTGGCGCTGCCGATGACTTACGTGCGCAAGAAGCCCAAGGGTTACGGCCGCAACGCCCGGATCGAAGGTGTCATGACGGCAGGCCAGCGCGTGCTGCTGGTCGAGGACCTGACCACCGATGGCGGCTCGAAGCTGTCCTTCGTCGATGCGATCCGCGAGACGGGGGCCACCTGCGCCCATACGGCGGTGATCTTCTACTACGGCATCTTCCCCGAGACGCTGGGCAAGTTGGCCGACCACGGTATTGCCCTGCATGCGCTTTGCACCTGGTGGGACGTGCTGGCCGAAGCCCGCGCGCAGGGGGCTTTCGACGAGGCCACCTTGACCGAGGTCGAGATCTTCCTGCACGACCCCCGCGCCTGGCAAGCCGCCCGCGCCCAGTAGATGGCAGGCAAAAAGGGCGCGTTCGGCCCGCCGCGCGCAAACGCCTACCTCCCGAAGATATTTGGCGAGGGCGAGGCGAAAGCAGGGGACGGGCTTGTGGACGCTTTGGGGATAAGTGCTGCTCCGAATCGCTATCTTGGGGTATGTTCTGACAATTTGACGCAATATGTGGTAGAGTGTCCCATGGCCCGGAGCCTTCGACCGGACTTATCCACGGACTTGTTCATGGCTTGCATCGGTGGGGGTCAGGGGTCTAAGTCGGGGATCGATCAAGAAACGGACGGAAACGGGAACGAGCATGAATGAAATGGCCACGCTGCGGCAGGCTCTGCCTGCGCTGCCCGAAACAGAAGCCATGCCGCACAATATCGAGGGCGAGCAGCAGCTTCTCGGCGCCATTCTGACCAACAACGAGGTCTATGACCGGGTGTCTTCGCTGGTCAAAGCCGAGCATTTCTTTGACCCGGTTCATCAACGCATCTTTGAACGGATGGCGGCGCGGATCCAGAAAAACGCCTTGGCCTCGCCGGTGACCTTGAAGCCGTTCTTCGAGGATGATCCGGGGCTGAAGGAACTGGGCGGGCCGGCCTACCTCGTGCGGTTGGCGGGGGCTGCAATCTCGGCCTATGCGGCGCGCGACTACGCGCAGATGATCTATGATCTGGCGGTGCGGCGCGAACTGATCGGGCTTGGCAAGGATATTGCCGCGCGGGCGGGCAAGGTCGAGGTCGACAGTGAGCCGCGCGAGCAGATCATTGAAGCGGAGCAACGGCTGTACAAGCTGGGCGAGCAAGGTGTGGCGGAGCGTGGCTTCCAGAGCTTTCTGAAGGCGGCCGTTGAAGCCGTGAACGTCGCGAATGCTGCCTATCAACGCGGCGGCGGTCTTTCGGGGATTTCCACCGGGCTGGTCGATCTGGACCGGAAACTCGGGGGATTGCATCCATCCGACCTTTTGATTCTCGCCGGGCGGCCGTCGATGGGAAAAACCTCTCTGGCCACCAACATCGCCTTCAACATTGCCAAAGCCTACAAGCGTGGCCGACTGCCCGATGGAACAGATGGCACCATTGACGGTGGCTGCGTCGGCTTCTTTTCCCTGGAGATGAGTGCAGAGCAACTTGCCGCGCGCGTGCTTTCGGAGGCTTCAAAAGTGCCTTCGGAGCAGATCCGCCGCGGCGACATGACGGAAATCGAATTCCGGCGCTTCGTTGATGCCGCCAAGGAACTGGAATCCTGTCCGCTTTACATCGACGACACGCCCGCCCTGCCGATTTCCCAACTCGCGGCCCGATCACGGCGCCTGAAACGGACGCATGGACTGGACCTTCTCGTGGTGGACTATCTTCAGCTTCTCAAAGGGTCGAAGACAGACAACCGCGTTCAGGAAGTGTCCGAGATCACCCAAGCCCTGAAAGCCATTGCCAAAGAGCTGAATATTCCGGTCATCGCGTTGTCCCAGTTGTCGCGACAAGTCGAGAACCGCGAAGACAAGCGGCCGCAGTTGTCGGACCTGCGGGAATCCGGCTCGATTGAGCAAGACGCTGACGTGGTGATGTTCGTCTACCGCGAGGAATATTATCTGTCCCGCATGGAACCCGAACCGGGATCTGCGGGCCATAGCGAATGGATGCAGAAATCGGAACGGGCGCACGCCAAAGCGGAAGTGATCATCGGCAAGCAGCGTCACGGCCCGATCGGCAATGTCGAACTGTCCTTTGAGGCCGAGTTCACGCGATTTGGCAATCTGGCGCAATCGTGGACGCAGGGCGGCAACGACCCGGGCTTCTAAGCCGGGCAGGAGGACTTCATGGACTTGGGACTTCAAGGAAAACGCGTCATCGTTACGGGCGGTGGCGCGGGGATTGGTGCGGCCATCAGCATGACGCTGGCCGAGGAGGGTGCCACCCCGATCGTCGTGGCCCGCCGCGCGCCGGAGGGCGATTTCATGGACCGTCTGCGGGCGATCGGCCCGGCCGAGTTCATTCAGGCGGACCTCAGCAAGGATGCCGATTGCCGTGCCGCCGTGGCGCAGGCGCAGGCGGGCGGCCGCATTTACGGGCTGGTGAACAATGCAGGCCGCAATGACAGCCTGGGATTGGAGACATCGCCGGACGCCTTCCGCGCCTCGCTGGATCAGAACCTGCTGCACTATTACACGCTGGTTCACTTGCTGGCCGAGGATTTCAAGGCCGAGACCGGGGCGATTGTGAACATCTCGTCCAAGACGGCCATCACGGGGCAGGGGCATACTTCCGCTTATGTGGCGGCAAAGGCGGCGCAACTGGGGCTGACGCGGGAATGGGCTGCGGCCTTTGCGCCCTTCGGGGTCCGCGTCAACGCGGTGATTCCGGCGGAAGTCATGACGCCGATGTATGCCAACTGGATCAAGACGTTTGACGACCCAGAGGCGCAACTGGCCAAGATCACCGCCCGCATCCCGTTGGGTCACCGCATGACGCTGGACCGGGAGATCGCCGCCGCCACCGTCTTTGCCCTGTCGCCAAGGTCGGCCCATACCACCGGGCAGTGGCTATATGTTGATGGCGGCTACACCCATCTGGACCGGGCGCTGGACCACTGATTTGATCTGGCTGGCCTTGCGGCCAGCCAAGACCTCAAAGCGCCGTCGCCACCAACCCGTCGAGGATCGTGGTCCAGCCGCCCCGGTGTCCATCGCGACTGCTTTCCGTCTCAAAGCGGATGTGGGTCAGGGTCAGGAGCGTGGCCTCGCCATCCGGGGCAAGGTGCAGCGTTACCGTGCTGCCCTCGACCTTTGAGAATTCGGATTCCCATGTGAAGACGATTCGGGAGTGTGGAACCAGGTCCAGATAGGTGCCACGATGCTCGACCACCCTTGTCCCGGTGTTCATCGCCAGCAGGAAGCGGCCGCCGATGCGGGGGTCGGTTTCGGCAGCGGCAAGGTTCATGCCCTGACAGTTGGCCATGAAGCGGGTTAGGGTCGCAGGGTCGAGCCAAGCCTCGTAGACGCGCTGCACCGGGGCGTCGATCCGGCGCTGTACTGTCAACGACAGTTCGGTTGCGTTCCGTTCAGGTGTCGTCAGCGTGTTCATCCTTCTTCTCCTCCAACAGGTGTGACAGGGCGTCCAGACGCAAATCCCAGATCGAGCGCAGTTGCCGGAACCACGCGTCCACGGCGGACAGGGGGTCCAGCCGCACCTCGATCAGATGTTCACGCCAGAGCGTGCGGCGGCTGACCAATCCGGCACTTTCCAGAACCTTGATGTGTTTCGAGACGGCGTTAAGGCTCATCTCGAAGCGGGCGGCGATTTCGGTGACGCGGGTCGGACCTTGCTGCGCCAGCAGAGTCAGGATCTCGCGCCGCGAGGGGTCGCTGGCGGCTTTGAGGATTTCCGTAAGGTCTGGGGTGTTGGATTGTTCAACCATAGAGTTGAACTACACTTTGCGGATGATTCGATCAACCAAAAGGTGGAATGAAGACACAAAAAAACGGGGCCAGACGGCCCCGCGTTCTTTCGACGAAAAGGGCGCGTTACTTCGGCCCGATCATCATCACCATCTGGCGACCCTCAAGCCGCGGCATAGATTCCACTTTGCCATTGTCGCCGACATCGGCGGCGACACGGTGCAGCAAAGCCAGACCCAGCTCCTGGTGGGCCATCTCACGACCCCGGAAGCGCAGCGTGACCTTGACCTTGTCGCCCTCTTCCAGAAACTTCAGGACAGAGCGCATCTTGACGTCGTAGTCATTGGTGTCCGTACCGGGACGGAACTTGATTTCCTTGATCTCGATGATGTGCTGCTTCTTGCGGGCCTCGGCCTCGCGCTTCTGCTGCTCATACTTGTACTTGCCAAAGTCCATGATCTTGCAGACCGGCGGTTCGGCAGTGGGGGAAATCTCGACCAGATCCAGACCCGCTTCCTCGGCCATCTGCATCGCACGGGCGGGCGTCACCACGCCCACGTTCTCTCCATCTGCGCCGATCAGGCGGATCTCCGGAGAGCGGATGCGATCATTGATACGCGGGCCGGTTTCGCGTTGCGGCGGAGCGTTGTGAGGGCGGCGTGCTATGGTTGTGGTCCTTCATCGTTGTTGTGCGTGCGCAAGATAGACCCTTGCTGCGCCAGCTTCAACCCACAAGCGGCCCACTGTCCGCATCTACGCCGCGGCAAAAGGGCTTTTCATTTTCAACACCTTCTGTCATACCGCGCGCAGAGAATTCAACCGTCTCTCGATGGAGTATGAACATGAACAGAAATGTGATCCTCGCGATCATCGTGGTTTTGGTCGCTGGCGGCTACTACCAATTCAGCTACAAGCCGGCCCAAATGGCCAAGGCTGTGGCCGCACAGGCAGAAGCCGACAAGGCCGCTGCTGACAAAGCCGCTGCCGACAAGGCCGCTGCTGACAAAGCCGCCGCTGATGCGGCTGCGGCTGCTGCAACCACTGCTCCGGCTGCAACCACCGCCCCGGCGGCCACCACTGCCCCGGCCGCTGATGCCGCGGCCGTATTGGACCCGGCCAAGTTTGACGCGACCGCCGTCAATGCTTTCATCGACGCTTCGACCGCCGATGACGCCACCAAGACAACGCTGAAGGCCGCTGTCACCGCCGCTGGCACCGACCCGGCCATGATCACAGCCGTGATCGCGCAAATCAAGACCGCGCTGAAGATGTAATCTTCAGACTGTCCAAACGACGAGGGCCGCAGGATCACTCCTGCGGCCTTTTTCTTTTCGTCCTAGGTTCGCACAAGATATTCGCTGAAAGAGCTTGGTCAGGTCAGATGCCGTCGCCGACGAAGGCCTTTTCGACCACATATTCCAGCGGCTCCGAATTGGCACCCTCGTGCAGGCCGAACTTCTCCAGCACCGCCTTGACGTCATGGTTGAAGGCGAGTGAGCCGCAGACCATGGCTCGGTCATCCTCGACGTTCATCGGCGGCAGGCCCAGATCAGCGAAGACTTTGCCGGACAAGAGGTTGTCGGTGATCCGCCCCATCAGGGCCGAGGGCTCGCGTGTGGTGGTCGGGTAGTACTTCAGCTTGCCCGCCACCATCTCGCCGATCAGCGGGTCATCGTGCAGGCTTTCGACCAGCTTGCGGCCGTATTCCAGTTCCGCCACCTCGCGGCAGGTGTGCATCATGATGACGCTCTCGTATTTCTCGTACGTCTCCGGCTCGCGCAGCAGGCTTGCGAAAGGGGCAAAGCCGGTGCCGGTCGACAAAAACCAGATGCGTTTGCCGGGCAGAAGGGCGTCATGCACCAGCGTGCCCACGGGCTTGGGGCGCAGGATGATCTCGTCGCCGACCTGGATGTGCTGCAGCTTCGAGGTCAGCGGGCCATCCGGCACCTTGATCGAATAGAACTCCAGCTCGTCATCCCAGGCCGGTGAGGCGATGGAATAGGCCCGCAACAAGGGTTTGCCATTGTCGCCCATCAGGCCGATCATGACGAACTCGCCCGAGCGGAAGCGCAGGGATTTCGGCCGCGTCACGCGGAAGGAAAACAGGCGGTCTGTCCAGTGCGTGACCGAGGTCACGGTCTGGGCATCGGGCAGGTGAGGTTTCGCGGGTTTGGCTGCGGCTTCGTTCATCACGGTCGCTTCGGTCAGGGATACGGTTTGGGGAATACGTGAGGTGAGGGGCGCTGGAAAGCCCCGTTTACGCCTTAAGACGCGACAGATAGTCATGCGCCTTCCAGTCGGCCCGGAACAGCCACTGGGCTTCCGGCTGGCGCAGGGCGAGGTCGTCGGGGATTTCCACGTCGTCAAAGCCAACCCGACGGGCCATCGCATATTGGTCGGCAATCACGGGCCCGACAGCGCGCAAGGTGCCCTTATAGCCCGCCATCCGAAGACGGCGTGCAATGGTGAAGGCGCGGCCATCGTTGAAGGCGGGGAAGGCCACGCGGATCAGGGTCAGGTCGTTCAGGTAAGGTTCAACCAGAGCCGGATCATCGGTATGGGCCAGGTCAAGCGCGCCCTTGTGGCTGGCGATGTCTGCCAGCTTGACGGTGGCGGTTGCAACGGCGGGCAAGAAGCCTTGGTCGGTGACGATCACGCTCATGCGGCGGACTCCTCGGAAGGTTTGACGGCATTGAGCGGCACACGAACGGCCTTGCCGTTGATGAAGTGGATGCCGCATTCGACTTTTTCCGTGTTGCGCCAGCGGCCTGCACGGGGATCTTCACCCGGTTTCACAGGTGTCGTGCAGACAGCGCAGCCAATCGACGGATAGCCCTTCGCCACCAGTGGATGGCGCGGCAGGCGGTTGTTGACCATGTAGTCTTCGATATCCTCACGGCCCCAATGCGCCAAGGGGTTGACCTTGATGCGGAAATCACCCTCGTTTTCAAAGAACTCCACCGCCTCGCGGGACGCACCCTGATAGCGTTTGCGGCCGGTGATCCAGCCGTCGAAGGTGCTCAACGCCCGCTCCAGCGGTTCGATCTTGCGCACCGCACAGCAGGCATCGGTGTTGAACTGGTGCAGGGTGCCGTCGGGGTCTTCAAAGCTGACCCGGGGCTGCGCGGCGCGGATGGTGCGGATGTCGCAGAGGTGCAGCTTTTCCGCGACCTCGCGCTGATAGTCCAAAGTCTCGGCAAACAGCATCCGCGTGTCGACGAACAGCACCGGGGTTTCTGGGGCGATCACCGAGACCAGATGCAGCAGCACGACCGATTCCGCCCCGAAGGACGACACCAAGGCGACCCGGCCCAGATCGGCATCCTTCAAAGCATGTTCCAGCACGGCGGTGGCCGAGTGGTGCTTGTAGCGCGCATTCAGCCCCGCAACGCGGTCCGCCACCGAGCCTTGAGGAAGATCACGCGGCATCCTGTTCGCCTTCACTGCCATAGAGCGCGGCCTTGAACGGCGCCATCCCCACACGGCGGAAGGTGTCGAGGAAGGTTTCCTCTTGATGCGTGCGCACCGCCAGATAGGCGCGCAAAATGCGTTCGATGGCCGGTACGATCTCGTCATAGGCAAAGCCCGGCCCGGTCTTCTCGCCGATGGCGGCCTTTTCGGTGCCGTCGCCGCCAAGGGTGATCTGGTAGTTCTCCACCCCCGCCCGATCCAGCCCCAGAATGCCGATATGGCCCACATGGTGATGCCCACAGGCGTTGATGCAGCCGGAAATCTTGATCTTCAGCGGACCAATCTCATGCTCCAGCTTCAGCGCCTCGAAATGGGTGGCAATCTCTTGCGCCACCGGGATCGAGCGAGCCGTGGCCAAAGCGCAATAGTCCATGCCGGGGCAGGCGATGATGTCGGACAGAAGGCCCACGTTGGCGGTGCCAAGGCCTGCTTGCGACAGGGCAGCATGGACGGCGGGCAGGTCCGATTTGTGGACATGCGGCAGGATCACGTTCTGCTCATGAGAGATGCGCAGTTCGGAATAGCCGTAGGTCTCCGACAGGTCGGCAATCGCCCGCATCTGATCTGACGACGCATCGCCCGGTGTCTCACCATGCGCCTTGACCGAGATGGTCACGATGGCGTGGTCATCCTTGCGGTGCTTGGCAAGGTTGGTATCGGCCCAGGCGCGGAACACCGGATCAGCCTTGTAGAAGGCGTCATAGGCATCAACGGGCGCGGTCTTGAGGTCCGGCTGCGCAAAGGCCGCGCGGATGTCGGCCAGCAACTTCTGATCGGCCCCGCCGAAGAGAGGACGTACTTCGGCAAAGCGCTCCTCGACCATGCGGGTCAGTTCTTCCTTGCCGGTCTCGAACAGGGTGATCTTGATGCGCGCCTTGTACTTGTTATCCCGACGACCGAGCGTGTTGTAGACGCTGAGGACGGCTTCAACGTAGGGCAGCAGGTCTTCTATCGGCAGGTATTCCCGGACCAGATGGCCGATCATTGGCGTGCGGCCAAGGCCGCCTCCGACGAACACTTCGAACCCCGGCTCACCTGCCGCGTTCTTCGTCATGCGCAGGCCGATGTCATGGGCAGCGGTGACGGCGCGGTCATGCGGGCTGCCGGTGATGGCGATCTTGAACTTGCGCGGCAGGAACTGGAACTCCGGATGGTCGGTGGACCATTGGCGCAGCAATTCGGCGTAGGGACGGGGGTCTTCGATCTCATCCGCCGCAGCGCCGGCGAAATGGTCCGCGGTGACGTTGCGCACGGTGTTGCCAGAGGTCTGGATGGCGTGCATCTGCACATCGGCGAGGGCAGAAAGGATCGCGGGCACGTCAGGCAGCATCGGCCAGTTGAACTGGATGTTCTGCCGCGTGGTGAAGTGGCCATAGCCCTTGTCCCAGGTGTCGGCGATATAGGCCAGTTGCCGCATCTGGCGCGGGTTGATCGTGCCGTAAGGGATCGCGACCCGCAGCATGTAGGCGTGCAGTTGCAGATAAAGCCCGTTCATCAGGCGCAGCGGGCGGAATTCATCCTCGGTCAAGGAGCCATCCAGACGGCGGGCGACCTGATCGGTGAACTGGGCCACACGAGAGCGGACGAAGGCTTCGTCAAAGTCGGTGTAGTCATACATTGGACAGGTCCACCTGCTTGCCGTGGGCGTAGTTGGAAGGGCCGCGCGTGCGGAAGGCCTCGCGGAAATGAACGGGTTCGGGGCCGTTGGGGCCAAGCTTCGCATCGGCGAGATAGGCGCCCACCACGTAAAGCTTCTGGGCTGCGGCATGGTGCAGGCGCAACTGGGCTCGGGCCTCGTCCTCGATCAGCTCGGCCTCATGGTGGTGCGGCGTCCAGCGGTCATCTGCGGTCTGATAGACCACATCGCCTTCGCGCAAGCGGTTGGCGGTGACGACCTTGGGGATATACTTGCGGCTCATGCGCGGGCCTCTTTCAGATGGGGCAGGGCGGCGGTCGCCCGGCGTGGGCTCAGGCCATAAAGGATGACGGCGGGGCCTTCAAGCGCCTGGGCTGCTTCGGGCAGGGTGGCGAGGGTGGCGGCCAGAATGCGCTGATCGGGGCGTGAGACGTTTTCAACCAGCGTGACGGGGGTGTCGGGGGCTGCGCCATGCATCATCAAGCGGCCCTGGAGGAAGCGAGCGGAGGTCTTGCCCATGTAGATGGCCGCTACCTCTCCGGGCCGGGACATGCCGCGCCAGTCATGCTCGGCAAAGCCTGCCATGTCATGGCCGGTCACGATGCGCAGAGCGGCGTTCCGCCCGCGCCGGGTCAGGCTTTGGCCAATTGCTGCAGCGGCCACGGTCGAAGCGGTCAGGCCCGGCAAGATGGCAAAGGACAGGCCCACCGCCTCCAGTGCCTCGATCTCCTCGTCCAGACGTCCGAAGATGCCGCAATCGCCGCCTTTCAGCCGCACGACGCGGGCACCGGTCAGCGCTTCGGCCACAAGGGTGTCGTTGATATGGGTCTGCGAGGTTGAGCGGCCGAAGCCCTCCTTGCCCACATCGATGCGGCGGGCAGAGGCAGGGATCAGCGCCAGAACCTCTGCCCCGACGAGGCGGTCGTGGATGACGACATCCGCCGCCTGCAGGGCGTGAAAGGCGCCC
>CANGHD010000086.1 GCA_947453525.1 Paracoccaceae bacterium
CAGGTGGTCATCATAGAAGATATGCGGCTTGCCCTGATAATCGAACTTCGACAGCGTCAGCGACCGGCTTTCCACGCTTGTGGAAAACTTCCGTACCATCGTCTGGAAATAGCTTTCATCCGGAATCCAGACCTTGCGGAAATAGCGGTCAATCTCGCCCCGTTCCGGATTGTCCAGAATGGCCGACAGGGTGCGCCGCGTCAGGCACCACCACTGGCTGCCCAAGTGCGGCACCAGACCCGAAGGCACCCGCCGCCGGAACCCCACCCGCCGCTGCAACCGCACATAGCCATCAAACAGCGCGCGATGCTTCCTCCAGCTGAACGGGAATCGCAGGGTAAACCGCTCCACATTCAACCCACCGACGGTCCAGCCCACATCCTGCGTCGTCACACTCTCGATGAAATCGCCCCGAGGGCGGCTGTCGAGATAGGCCACCAACTCCTCCACAGGCCGCAACGGCAGACAAGACCCCGATGCCAGATACACATGCCGTACCGCTGGAAACGCCTTCAGCATCAGGGCCGAGGCTTCAATCGTGGCCGCGACGATCCCCCAAGTCCCCCATTCGCAGGCATAGCGGCCCGAAAACCGCACATTGCCCAGATCGCCCAGCGCCCGCATCAACCCGTCATAGGCCGGGGCCTTCACCCGCGCATCGACGTGGATGACCACCGGGCAATCCCGCTCGGCCCAATGGCGCGCCACCTCGGCAGCACGGTCCAAGGCCGTATGGCACAGCATGACGAACCCGACGCTCACCCCTGAACCCTCATGCCCAGTTGCCCTTCGACATCAGCCCCAGAATCTCCAACTGCCGCCAGTTGATGTACTTCTCGGAAAACTTGCACCACATGTCCGGCTGTTTCGCCAGACTTTCCTGATAGGCCTTGTACTCGGCACTCGCGCCATAATGCTGGCCCCGCGCCATCTCCTCCGCCGCCTTCACGGCGAAGGTATCAAGAAACTTCGCGTGCAACAGACAGCCCGAGGCCTTCTCGCCCCCCGCCTGATCGTAAACCAGATTAAGCCCGCGCGGCAGCAGCATATGGGTGGAACTGACATAGGCATAAGACCGGTGCCACTTGACCAAAGGCACCTTGTTCAACGCCGGGGCCAGTTCCGGACTATCGCCAAAGAACACCCGCGCCCGTGGCCCGCCCTGAATCCACAGATTGCCATAGCTGGCGTTGCGGTGGATCGTGTAGTTGCCGCTGTCGAACCACTGGGCAATCTCGAACGGGTTCTGGCCTTCTTGATAGGGCTGCGCGCTGATCGACCCCTTGGGATACATGTCCAGCATCATCGCCGCAAAAGACCGCACTTCTGACGCATCCAGCCAATCCGTCAGTGCCCGCAGGGGCCGCGTCTCGCAGAACGGATAGACGAAAAACTCATCGACATCGACCGTCAGGCACCAATGCCCATGGCAATAGCGCCGTTGCAACCAGGTCAGCCAATCCACCCCGAAACGCGAACCGCGATAGCTGGCCTTGGCCACCCAAAGCGAGACATCGGGCTGGGCCGCCAGATAGTCCCGGCTGCCATCATCGCTGCCATTGTCGACTAAGAGGAAGTGTTCAACCCCCAGATCGCGGTAATAGCGCAGGAAGAACGGCAGGCGGATTTTCTCATTGCGCAGCGTGCAAAGCAAGACTACCGCTTCCCGCGCCATCCCCGGGGTGCGGTCCTGCACCATCGCAAGCTCACGACGCTTGCGGAACGCGCGCCAATGCGCCCGCCTCCGCCGCGCTCTCAGCCTGATGGCCCCAAGAATGCTCACCCCTGCCTCCGCTGGCCTGCGCCATGGCAGACCCTTCCCAGCTTAGACGCCAAAGCTTGAAGAAGCCTTGACGGCCCCCCTTTGCCCGCTTCCGGCCCAAAGTCTAGAAATCATTTGGGGCCTAAAAAGGGCATATCTCAACAAATTGTTCAGCAAACCGCAACAGTCATACCCAACCCCCGCGCGACATCAACCCCAGGGCCTCCAGCTGCCGCCAGCCCTCATAGCGGCAGGAGGCCGGGCTCCACAAATCCGGGCTGGCAGTCAGTCCGGCGTAATAGGTGTCGTAGAGGTCCGAGTTGGCAAAATGCTCGCGCCGCAGCCGTTCCTCCGCCGATTTCTCGACCACCTGTGGCAGGAATTTGGTGTGCAACAGAATGCCCGACAGCACCTCTCCGCCCGTCTCGTCAAACACCGCATTCAGCCGGGGGGGTAAAATGGCGTGGGTGGAGTTCACATAGGCATAGCCCCGCCGCCAGCGTACCAACGGCACCTTGTTCAAGGTCGGCGCCCGGCGCGGTTCCGCGCCAAAGAAGACCCGCGCCCTGACACCGCCCTGTATCCACAGGTTGCGCATCCTGGGCTGGACCTGAACCAGATAGTTGCCCCTGTCGAACCACTCCAGCACCTCCACCGGGTTCTGCCCCGCCGCATAGCGTTGCGCGGCCAGCGGCCCCTTGGGGTAAAGATCCAGCATCATCGCCCCGAACGACTCGCGGCCCTCCGCCGCCAGATGCTCCGTCAAGGCGCGCAGCGGCCGGGTTTCCCAATTGGGATAGATCAGCAATTCGTCGGCATCCAGCGTCAGGCACCAATGCCCCGCTCCATGCCGCCACAGCAGAGCCGTCAACCAATCCACCCCGAAACGCGCGGCCTTGTACCCGCCGAAGGCCTGCCAGACCGACACATCCGCCTGCCCCTGCACCAGTGCCAAGGTGTCATCCGTGCTGGCATTGTCGATGATCAGAAAATGATCGACCCCCAGCCGGCGATGGTGCTGCAGGAAATACGGCAGCCGCAGCGCCTCGTTGCGCACCGTCACGAAAGCCAGAATGGCACCCGGACGAATCAGACCTGTGCGATCCGCAACCCGGCGCAATTCGCCCTGCTTGGCGAAAGCGCGCAGCAAAAAACCGCGCCGACGCAGCCGAAGCCGGTAGGCGCGCCACAGAGCCTTGACCGAAAAATCGGCGGGCTCCAGATCGCCCGCCGCTGCTGCATGAGGCAACTGCCCCGGCCCCCAGATCCGCCGCGCACCTTCACGCAACCGGTCCCACAGGGCCAAAGCCTACTGCGCCGCCTTCTGCATGGCGACCATATCATTGATATAGGCCGAGAATTCGTCACGCAGATCCGGCCGCGTCAACCCGAAGGCCACCGTCGCCTGCAAGAAGCCCGCCTTGCTGCCGCAGTCATAGCGCTGACCCCGGAAGCGGAAGCCGAACACCTGACCTAGGGTCGTGGCCTCTTCGGCAATCGCGTCGGTCAACTGAATTTCCCCGCCGGCGCCCGCTTTCATCTTGTTCAGGTTCACCATGACCTGCGGCGTCAGGATATAGCGCCCGATCACCGCAAGGTTCGACGGCGGATCGCTTTTCGGCTTTTCCACCATGCCCTTGACCTGCACGATCGAGCCCATGTCCTCGGCCACATCCAGCACACCGTAGGACGAGGTCTTTTCCAATGGAACTTCCATCGCCGCAACCATGTTGCCGCCGGTTTGTTCGTAGGCTTCTACCATCTGTTGCAGGCAGGGCTTTTCCGCAGCGATCACGTCATCGGGCAGCAGCACCGCGAAGGGCTCATTCCCGATCAGACGCCGCGCGCACCAGACGGCATGGCCCAGACCCAGCGCCCGGTTCTGTCGCACATAGGCAATGGCGCCCGAATCCATGTTGGTTTCGCGCAGAACCTCCAGAAGGTCGTCCTTGCCTGCCCGCCGCAACGTGGCCTCAAGCTCCGGAGAATGGTCGAAATAATCTTCCAGCGCCGACTTGCCGCGCGCCGTGACGAAGATGAATTCCTTGATGCCCGCTGCCCGCGCCTCGTCAATCGCGTATTGAATCAAGGGCCTGTCGACCAAAGTCAGGATTTCTTTCGGAATCGACTTGGTGGCGGGAAGAAACCGCGTCCCCATCCCGGCAACCGGAAACACCGCCTTGGTCACTTTCTTGATCTTGCGTCTTACGCTCACTGCCATCTCAACCACCCGCATTCATGCTGCCACGTCCATTGCAAATAAATCGCTTTCTATGAAAATTACCCTAACAGACGTATGTGTCACGCGGGCCTGTACAAACCGTAAGACGTGCAGGCATTTGCGCAATTTAGTAGGCTTTCGCATAGTCAAAGCACGTGTTGAAGGCGGAATTCCGCCCAAATTGAGGCAGTTTCTCAACCAAGCGCCATCCCCTGCATCATTGTTTCGATAATGGGTACATCAGAGGGGTTGTTCAACTCCCAGAACTGCCGCCCCTGCGCCTGGACCTCCACGCACAGGACCCGGCGGCCCTGTTCCAGAAAGCGCAGCTGCTCCAGCCCCTCCAGCGTTTCCAGGGGGCCCACCGGCCAGGCCGGATAATCGGCCAGCGCGGCAGGCCGATAGGCATAGACCCCCACATGGTGAAACACCGGCGTCGGTTCGTCATCCGCATAGGTCTTGCCGGTAAAGGGAATCACCTCTTTAGAGAAATAGAGCCCGCGCCCCCCCGCGCCAAACACCGCCGTTGTCCCGCCCACGCGCCCCGCCCGCCGGTCCGCCAGAAACCCCGCCACCGCCCGCCCGTCGCAGCGCAGCACGGGTGTGGCAATATCCGCCTCCGCATCTGCCAGCAGCCCGGCCACCAGATCCTCGACGAACCACGCCGGTGTCAGCGGCGCATCGCCCTGCAGATTCACCACCACGTCATAGCCGGGCAGTTTCTGCACCACCTCGGCGCAGCGTTCCGTCCCGTTCTGCGCCTCGGACGAGGTCATCACCACCTCGGCTCCGAATCCCTCGGCATGGTCCCTGATCCGGTCATCATCCGTCGCCACCACCACCCGGTCGACGCCCTTGACCGACATGGCCGCCTCCCAACTGCGGCGGATCAGGGTTTTCTCCCCGTCCGGACCGCGCAAGACCACCAGGGGCTTGCCCGGATACCGGGTCGAGGCATAGCGGGCCGGGATGGCGATCAGCACACTCAAGCCTTCAACTCCACGCCCGGCGCAAAGGCGATGAAGAACGGATTGTCCCAGCCCGGCTTGCCATAGGCCAAGGGCTGGTGGTCGTCGAACCGCACCACGTGCCCGCCGGCCCCGCGCAGCACCGCATCGCCCGCCGCCGTATCCCATTCCATCGTGCGCCCCAGACGCGGATAAAGATCCGCCTCGCCGGTGGCCACCAGACAGAATTTCAGGCTTGACCCGGCCGACGTCATGTCCCTGACCGCGTATTTGGCGATATAGTCATCCGTCGCCTGATCCCGGTGGCTTTTTGAGGCCACGACCATCAGCGCCGCATTGTCCGGGGTCGAAACGCCAATCCGTTTCAGCGTCCCCACCACATCCTTGTCAAAGGCACCGATCTCTTCCACCGTCGCCCCATCGGGCAGCGTGTAGAACAAGCGGTCCTGCGCTGGGGCATAGACCACGCCGCGGACCGGCACGCCGTCTTCCACGAAAGCGATGTTCACCGTGAAATCGCCGCGCCGCTGCACGAACTCCTTGGTGCCATCCAAGGGATCGACGATCAGGAATGTGCTGGCCGTCAACGCATGGCTCGCCGCCTGTTCCTCCGTAATCAGCACCACATCCGGGAAGGCCGCCCTCAGGCCCACCGAAATGATCTCGTCCGCCGCCTCATCGGCTTCGGTCACCGGGCTGGCATCGCCCTTCAGCTTCACCGCGAAATCGGGGCCATTGTAAACCTGCATGATTCGGTCCCCGGCTTGCAGGGCAAGGCGGCGGATCACGGGGACAAGACGATCAAAATCCATGCAAACTCCTTTGAGCACCGGGAAATTTCCATGACCCGTGATTGAATAACCATGATTATGCCCTTATCCTCAAAGATAAAGGGAACAGCAAGGTTTCCCGGCCTAGAAGGGAACCACCCCAAAGCCACCTCACCCCGAGAGTGTTTCGGTCATGTTCCAGCCTGCCCTGCCAAAATCGCACGTCGGCAGCTTGCTCGCCACAGCAGAGTTGATCTTTCACGTCGCGGTCAGGGATATTCGCAAATCCCACGGCAACGCGATCCTCGGGCTGATGATGTCGCTGGTCCAGTCGGTCGTCATGGTCATGTTCTTCTGGTTCATGATGACCTATCTCGGCTTTCGCGGCGGGGCGGTGCGCGGCGATTTCATGCTGTATTCGATGTCGGGCATCTTCATGTTCATGACCCACATCAAGACGATCGGCGCGGTGTCCAAGGCCGATGGCCCGACCTCTTCGATGATGAAACACGCGCCGATGAACACCATCGTCTCCATCGCCGGGCAGGCGCTGGCCACCCTGTACCAGCAGGTGCTGGCCAGCATGGTGATCCTGTTCTTCTACAGCACGGTCTTTCACCGGGTCACCCTCGAACAGCCGATCATGACGCTGTGCATGCTGCTGCTGGCTTGGGTCTCGGGCATCGGCATTGGCATGGTCTTCAAGGCGGCAACGCCGTGGTCGCCCAACTTCTTCACCATCCTGAACACGGTCTACAGCCGCGCCAACATGATCGCCTCGGGCAAGATGTTTCTGGCCAATGCCATGCCCACCTCGAAGCTGGCTTGGTTCTGGTGGAACCCGCTGTTTCACATCATCGATCAGGCGCGCGGCTTCATCTTCCTGAACTATCACCCGCATTACAGCTCGATCCTTTATCCCGTCCTCGTCACCTTGGGTCTGATCATCCTCGGCCTGATGGGCGACACATTCACCAACAAATACGCCTCGGTCAGCTGGAACGCCCGGGGCTGAGGCGAAGGGCCCGTCCCGGCGTTCCGCCCAGCCCGCCGAAATCTGCAGCTTTCATCACAATCCTTGATCTTTCCCCCCGCACCGCCGCTTGCAGCACCGATTGCCCCCCCTTATATACCCTGCGAAGCCGGAAGAGGACGCCCGCAAGGGCCGAGACGGAAGGTTCAGTTTGGGATCGGGGCAGGATGCCTGAATGGGTCCGCCCCACAACATCGCCTAAGAAAAGGGAACAGATATGGCCAAGATCATCGGCATTGACCTCGGGACCACGAACTCCTGCGTCGCCATCATGGATGGCAGCCAACCCCGCATCATCGAAAACTCCGAAGGCGCGCGCACCACGCCGTCCATCGTGGCCTTCACGGAAAATGAGCGTCTGGTCGGTCAGGCCGCCAAGCGTCAAGCCGTGACCAACGCCTCCAACACCATTCACGCCGTCAAGCGCCTGATCGGCCGCCGCTCGGATGACTCGCTGATCGCCAAGGATCTGAAGAACCTGCCCTACAAGGTGGTTCCCGGCCCGAACGGCGACGCCTGGGTCGAAGCCCGTGGCGAGAAGTATTCGCCCTCGCAGATCTCCGCCATCATCCTGCAAAAGATGAAGGAAACGGCTGAGGCTTACCTGGGCGAAACCGTCACCCAGGCCGTCATCACCGTCCCCGCCTATTTCAACGACGCCCAGCGCCAAGCGACCAAGGACGCCGGCAAGATCGCCGGCCTTGAAGTGCTGCGCATCATCAACGAGCCGACCGCCGCCGCCTTGGCTTACGGTCTGGACAAGAAGGAAACCAAAACCATCGCGGTCTATGACCTCGGCGGCGGGACCTTCGACATCACCATTCTGGAAATCGACGACGGCCTGTTCGAAGTCAAATCCACCAACGGCGACACCTTCCTCGGTGGCGAAGACTTCGACATGCGGATCGTGAACTACCTCGCGGACGAGTTCAAGAAAGAGCATGGCGTTGACCTGACCCTCGACAAGATGGCCCTGCAGCGCCTGAAGGAAGCGTCCGAAAAGGCCAAGATCGAACTGTCCTCCTCGACCCAGACCGAAATCAACCAGCCCTTCATCAGCATGGACCGCAACTCCGGCCAGCCGCTGCACCTGGTTGTAAAGATGACCCGCGCCAAGCTGGAAAGCCTCTGCGACGACCTGATCAAGCGCACGATCAAGCCGTGCCAGGCCGCCATGAAAGACGCCGGTGTCTCGATGTCTGACATCGACGAAGTCGTTCTCGTCGGCGGCATGACCCGGATGCCCCGCGTCATTGAGGAAGTGACCAAGTTCTTCGGCAAAGAGCCCCACAAGGGCGTCAACCCCGATGAAGTCGTGGCCGCGGGTGCCGCCATCCAGGCCGGCGTTCTGCAAGGCGACGTGAAAGACGTGGTCCTTCTGGACGTGACCCCGCTCTCCTTGGGCATCGAAACCCTCGGCGGCGTCTTCACCCGCCTGATCGACCGCAACACCACGATCCCGACGAAGAAATCGCAGATCTTCTCGACTGCCGAAGACAACCAGAACGCGGTGACCCTGCGCTGCTTCCAGGGCGAACGCGAAATGGCCGCTGACAACAAGATGCTCGGCCAGTTCAACCTTGAAAACATCCCGCCCGCCCCGCGTGGCATGCCGCAGATCGAGGTCACCTTCGACATCGACGCCAACGGCATCGTGACGGTCAAAGCCAAGGACAAGGGCACCGGCAAGGAACAGGCGATCACGATCCAAGCCTCGGGCGGTCTGTCCGACGCGGAAATCGAACGCATGGTCAAGGACGCCGAAGCCAACGCCGATGCCGACAAGGCCCGCAAGGAACTGGTCGAAGCCAAGAACCAAGCCGAAAGCCTGCTGCACTCGACCAAGAAATCTTTGGCCGAACATGGTGACAAGGTGGACCCCTCCACCGTCGAGGTTATCGAACTCGCGATGGGCGCCTTGGAAGACACGCTCAAGTCGGAAGACGCCGGCAAGATCAAGGGTGGCATCCAGAACCTGACCGACGCCGCGATGAAGCTGGGCGAAGCGATCTACAAATCGCAAGCCTCCGCCGCTGAAGGCAAGGACGACGACGCACCGCGCGACGTTGACGATGATATCGTCGATGCCGATTTCGAAGACCTTGGCAACAACAAGCGCAAGTAACCAGCGCGGAACCTATCGTGGGCGGCCCTGTCATGGGGTCGCCCAAACGCGTTCTAGAACAGAGGTCCCGGCATGCCAAAGCGCGATTACTACGAAGTCCTGGGGGCTGCCAAAGGCGCTTCGGCGGAGGAGCTGAAGAAAGCCTACCGCACCAAGGCCAAAGAACTGCACCCCGACCGCAACACCGACAATCCCGACGCAGAAGCCCAGTTCAAAGAAATCAACGAGGCTTATGACGTCCTCAAAGACGCCGACAAGAAAGCCGCCTACGACCGCTACGGCCATGCCGCCTTCGAAGGCGGGCGCGGCGGTGGCGGCGGCCAGGGCAACCCCGACTTCGCCTCGGCCTTTTCCGACGTCTTCGAGGACCTGTTCGGCGATTTCATGGGTCGCGGCGGCCAGCCCGGCCAAGGCAACCGCCGCCGCGCCCAGCGCGGGTCGGACCTGCGCTACAACCTGCGCGTCTCCTTGGAGGAATCCTTCAAAGGGGTGCAGAAAACCATCACCGTCCCCTCCTCCATCGCCTGTGACACCTGCCACGGCACCGGGGCCGAGGGTGGTGCTGAACCTGTCACCTGCCCAACCTGCTCGGGCATGGGCAAGGTCCGCGCCCAGCAAGGCTTCTTCACGGTCGAACGCACCTGCCCGACCTGCGCCGGGGCTGGCCAGACCATCAAGAACCCCTGCAAGGTCTGCGCCGGGGCAGGCCGGATCGAGCGGGAACGCTCGCTCTCGGTCAATATCCCTGCCGGCGTTGAAACCGGCACCCGCATCCGCCTTGCCAGCGAAGGCGAAGCCGGCATGCGCGGCGGCCCGGCCGGTGACCTCTACATCTTCATCGAAACCCGCGAGCACCCGATCTTCCAGCGCGACGGCGTCAACCTCTTCTGCCGCGTCCCGGTGTCCCTGATCACCGCAGCCCTCGGCGGCGAGGTCGAAGTCCCCACCATCGACGGCGGCAAGTCCCGCGTCAAAGTTCCCGCAGGCACCCAGACCGGCAAACAGCTTCGCCTGCGCGCCAAAGGCATGCCCGCCCTGCGCGGTGGTGGCTCGGGTGACATGCTGATCGAACTGGCCGTCGAAACCCCGGTCAACCTGTCGCACCGCCAGAAGGAACTGCTGCGCGAGTTCGAGAAGCTGGAGGCCGAGGACAACAACCCCGAAGGCTCTTCCTTCTTCGCCAAGGTCAAGGGTTTCTGGGACAGCATGAAAAGCTGACCCAAGCCATGGGCCAATGGCCCAGGCGCCGTAGAATGGGCAATCTGCCCTTGCTCCCCTGAAAGCCTCCCCCGCAAGGGCGGAGGCTTTTTCATATCCCGCGCCCCCACCGCGCGTTGCGTTAATCCTGCCCCCATCGTCCGGCGTGTCGGTACAGATGCCATACGGAAAACAGACGCAAACCCGACGGAGAACAGACACCCGCAAGCCCCTCATTTTGCGGCGTTCACCACAAAATCCGCCCCGATTCGCCCTCAAGCCTCCAAACGCGTTAACCCTTCCTTCACCACGCCCATGGCAGTCTCACCGCATGGCACAGAATGGCTTCCAGGAATCACTCCTTCCCCTGTTCCCCCCGCCGGGGGACGAGGATGAGGCGCGCGCAGATCCCCTGCCCGCCAAGCTGCCCTCCTACATCGCCGACCATAGGAAGCGCCTGCGCGACCGTTTCATGGAGGGTGGCGCCGCTGCCCTGCCCGATTATGAACTGCTGGAACTCCTCCTCTTTCGCGCCATCCCTAGGATGGACGTCAAACCCCTCGCCCGCCTGCTGCTCGACACGTTCGGGGACTTCAACCGGGTGATTTCCGCCTCGTCCCAACGCTTGGCAATGGTCAAAGGCGTTGGCGAAGCCGTTGTTATTGAACTGAAACTGGTCGAAGCCGCCGCCGGCCGCCTGATGCGCGCCAAGGTGATGAACCGCCCCGTCCTGTCATCCTGGAACGCCCTCTTGGACTATTGCCAGACCGTTATGGCGCACCGCGAGACGGAACAATTCCGCATCCTCTTCCTTGACCGCAAGAACGTGCTGATCGCCGATGAGGAGCAGGCCAAGGGCACCGTCGACCACGTTCCGGTCTACCCGCGCGAGGTGGTGAAACGCGCGTTGGAACTCAACGCCTCCGCCATCATCCTCGTCCACAACCATCCCTCTGGCGACCCCACCCCGTCCGAGGCTGACATTTCCATGACCATGCAGGTGCAAGATGCCGCGCAAGTCCTTGGAATCATTCTGCATGATCACCTGATCATCGGAAAATCCCGCGAACTTTCCTTCAAGGCACAAGGCTATTTGTAGGCCGGTCCGCCACAAACTCGGGCTTCAGCCAGACCTCGACCCGCCGGTTCAACCGGCGTCCCGCAGGCACCGCATCGCAGGCGATCGGCAGCGCCGCGCCAAAGGCCGCAACGCTGGGCAAAAGCGCCACCGGCATGCCCGGCACCCGCGCCTTCAGCGCCGCCAAGACCGCCTCCGCCCGAATCTGCGCCAACTGCATGGTCGCGGCCACATCGCCCTGCCCGTCCGAAAAACCAGCCAGAGTCAAAGACTTACCCTTGAACAACCCGGCTTCCAGCATCTGCGCCAAGTCCGCCAGATTGGCCTGACTGCCCGCGTCCAGCGTGTTGGTGCCATCCTCGAACCGGAAGGTCAGCGACAGCCGGTCCGCCCCATCCATCGCGCCGACCAGCCGCTGCAAATCCTCCAGCGAGGTGGCTTTCCCCGCTCCCTTGATCGCATTGATCAGCCGCAATCCATCCGCCGTCATCGGCTGCCGCTCGACACTGCGGTCGATGTAGCCCACCGACGCCACGGCCGCCTGCGCCTCGGGAGTTGAGAGAAAATCCAGCAATTCCCGTGCTATAAATGGCAAACGGTGGCGCGGCGTCAGCAAGAACACCGGCAGCGTCAAGGGGTAATCCGCCGCCTTCACCGCCAGCCTTGTGGGCAGCAGGGGAAACCCGCAACTGTCCGTCAAAGGCAGCATCTTGGCCGCCCCCGTCACAGACCGCCCGGTGACCGCAATCGCCCAAGGATCCTTGGCCACCGCCGCGGCCAGTTCGGCCAAAGTCTGATGTGAAACGGTGATGGCCGGTGCCTTGCCCAAGCGCGCCGCCAAGGCACGTCCCATGTCGCTACCGGTGGCCAAACCGTGCAAGATCAAGGGCATATCCGGCCCGCCGACGTCGCGCCAGTTGGTCACGTCCCCCGACAGAATCCGCGCCAGATCGGTGGTCGACACGCGCGGCACCGGATTGTCCCGCGCCACGATTGGCACCATCGCGTCCAGAGCCACCGATTGCGATCCCAGGTCCGGCTCAACCGCAGAAGCAAAGGCCAGCATAGCTGCGCCTGACAGCACGGCGTCATGCGCCGTCTTGGGGCTGGAGGCGGTAAAGGACACTTCCGCGAAGGTCTCGCCCAGGATGGGATCTGCCAGAACCGCCGGCTGGCCCGCCCGCAATGTCAGCCCGTTGGCCTTGGCAAACGCCGCCAGCAAGGGGGGCAGCAGCTTGGCCCCGGCATCCGCCGCCCCGGTGATCGTGATCAATGCCTTGGGGGCAGTCAGGTCCGGACAGGCCGGCCCCTCGCAGACTACACCTTGCCCATCGATCGTCAGCGGGCCGTAAGATGATGAAATTCTGAAGAATTCGCCGTCATAGCCGGTCAACTTCCCCGAAATCGACAAGGCTCCATCGCGCGAGGTCAGGGTGATATCCTGCGCCGCAGCCATCCCGGTAAAGATAAGCGCGGCGAAAACCACCGCGCACCACATCCTCGATGCCATGAAACCCACCACTGCTACTTGGCGGCGACCTTCATGTCTGACGCAAGATTCTTCAACACCAGAAAGTCACCCACGGCTGAACAATCCGGCATGGCCAGAGTCAGATCCACCACCTCTGCCGCACCCGCCGCGCTGCTGAGGGTCTGGGCCAACTTCTCTTGCCCACAATTGGCAGCCGTCACCGGCGCCTCAACCACGATATCTGCCACGCCTTGCCCCGGATAGGTATAGACCTGCGCCATCAGGGGGTTGTCGACCGCCTGCTCTCCCAGCGTCACAAGCCATCCACCTGTCGCAACGGGACCCGGTTGATTGGGCGACACATCCCCCGGCCCGCCGAAATCTGCCCCGTTCTCGAAGCCATGCAGAATGAAGCCGTCCAGACCCAGCCACTGCACCGCAAAGCGTTTGACACCGACAAGGTCCGGCACGGGATGCAAGACCTCAATGCGGCGACCATCCCCGAATCGAACTTCGAATCGTCCGGTTTGGTCCATCGCAGGGATGTCCAACGCCAAGCGGCCATTGGCGCCGACCCGCCCGGTCACCGTCAGCCCGCCATGCGCCACCACCACCCTGGCCCCGCGGTCACAGGGCGCCCGCAGGGTCAGGGCGACCATGGCTCCCGGCTCGACAGAGGCCGCCAACTGCGGCGTGCAATCGTGCAACAGATCGACATCCAAGGTCTGAGAAATTGGGGGCGTCAAGAAAAAGTGATTTAACGGCAATGGCTTGGATGGATCATCCGTCTTGGTCGCCAAGCCCGTCGCCTCGGGTGAGGCCGAGAGCGCCACGATCTTGGTCGGCACATTGACGGCAGCAAGCGGGGGAGCTGCCTTACGCGCCGCCACGGTTTGCGCCAGATGGCCCGCCGCGAGGGCAATTGCCAGGATCGCCAGAAACCGGCCCAGCCTGCGGATGCCGATCCTGCGGACAGAGCCTTGCGAAAGTTTTGACCAGAGGAATGCCATCGCGCCCTTCCATCAGCTTACGGTTAACTCATCCGATGAGAACTGGGCCCTGTGGCGGCTCAAACATGGAAAACATAAGGCAATTCTTCAAAATTGCGGCAGGCCGCCGCATTTGCCGCGTGGGCTCCTCCCTGCCGCCAGCGGTTTACCATCCCGCGCTTCGCCGCTAGGGTTCACGGCCACAAGACCCCGGATTTGAAAATGGCCTCGAAAACCACGCTGAACGCCAAGAACCTGGAAACCCTTGGCGCAGCCGCCTTGGCGGAGCTGCTGATCGAGGTCAGCACCGGAAATGCCGCCGCCAAGCGTCGCCTGCGGCTGGCGCTGGCGGGGGGGCAAGGACCGAAAGAGGCTGCGGCCGAGGTGCGCAAACGGCTGATAACCCTGGCAAAATCGCGCGCCCGCGTCGGTTGGCGCCAGCGCAAGACCCTGACCGAGGATCTGGCCGCGCAGCGCCGCGCCATTCTGGACCAGATCGCTCCCGCCGACCCGGTCGAGGCGCTGGACCTGGCTTGGCACTTCCTGTCCCTGTCCAACGGCGTCCTTGACCGCTGCGACGACAGCGGCGGCGCCCTGCTGACCCTGTTTGCCGAGACCTGCAGCCAGCTTGGCCCCTTGGCCGAGGCCGCACAGGTGGCACCCGACCGTCTGGCCGACCGGGTTCTGGATGCGCTGATGGCCAACGGCTATGGTCAATATGACGGCTTGATCGCGGATCTGACGCAAACCTTGGGGGGCGAGGGTCTGACCCACCTCAAGGTCTTGGTTCAGGCCTTGGCGGAAAACCCCGTGCCGACGCCGCCCAAATCCGAGTGGCGCAAGGTCGGTGTGGGTCTTGGCGGCACCGTCTATGCCCATCAGCTTGAGGACCGCCACCGCCGCAGCGTTATCGACTTGGCCTTGAAAGACATCGCCGATGCCCAGGGCGATGTGGATGCCTTCATCGCCCGCCACCCTCCGCAGGCCCGCAGCTTGCCCGCCGTCGCCACCGAACTGGCCACCCGCCTGCTGGCCGCCGGGCGCGCCGAAGAAGCGCTTGCGACCCTCGACTCCGCCAGCCTTGAGGCGTGGATTCCCGATGACTGGCAAGACGCCCGGCTTGCAGCGCTGGAGGCGCTAAACCGGCCCGAAGAAGCGCAAGCCTTTCGCTGGCAAAGCTTTTCCCGCGCACTCGCCATCCCGCCGCTGCGCGCCTACCTCAAACGCTTGCCCGATTTTGACGATGTCGAAGCCGAAGAGCGCGCCATGGCGCATGCCTTGGCCTACCCAAACGCCACGCGCGCCCTGTGGTTCCTGACCCAATGGCCGGCGCTGTCCAGGGCCGCCGCCCTCGTCCACACGCGGGGCGAGGAGCTTGACGGCGACCAGTACGACATCCTGACCCCCGCCGCCGAGGCCTTGGCGGACAGGTATCCTTTGGCCGCCGTTCTGGTGCTGCGGCGTCTGATCGACTTTACCCTGACCAAGGGCCGCGCAAGCCGCTATGGCCACGCCGCCCGCCATCTGGCCGAATGCGCCAGACTGGATGTGATGATAACCGACTATGGCGAGGCGCTAACGCACGTCATCTATCTGTCCCATTTGCGGGCCGAGCATCCGCGCAAATCCTCGTTCTGGGCCGAGGTCGTCTAGCGGCTTTCCATCCGGTCCCGGACCATGCTGATCGGCAGCAGCACGTTCGGCGCCATCCGCGACAGCGCGTGGAAGGGCAGCACCTTCGCCTCGCGCAGCGGAATTGCAAGCTCCGCCAAGGGCTTGCCCAAGGCCCAGTCTGCCAGCTCCCGCCCCATCGCCGTACTCAGCGCAATCCCGCGCCCATTGCAGGCAAATCCCGCCACCAGACCCGGCGCCAGCTCGACCAGCCGAGGCAGAAAGTCCGGCATCACCGAGGCCATGCCCGACCAAGCAAATTCCAGCGGGGCCAAGTCCGGCAGGCTCAGAAACCGCGCGAGACGCCGGTGAATGGCCTGCGGCACCCGCGCCTCGGCACCAAGCGAGACAATATGCATCCCGCCGCTGATCAGCCGGTTCTGCGCATCAAAGCGGAAGGTGAACAG
>CANGHD010000087.1 GCA_947453525.1 Paracoccaceae bacterium
GCCGGGTGTCACGGTGGACGAGGTAAAGGTCGTCACCTCCACCGGCGCCCTGACGCTGGCGGAAGTGCCGAAAACCATGACGGTGATCGGCGCCGGGGTGATCGGCCTGGAACTGGGTTCGGTCTATGCCCGGCTGGGAACAGAGGTCACGGTGGTTGAATACCTAGACGCCATCACCCCCGGCATGGATGCCGAAGTGCAGAAAGCCTTCCAGAGAATCCTTGTAAAACAAGGCCTTAAATTCATCCTCGGCGCCGCGGTTCAGGGTGTGACCGGCACCACCACCACCTACAAACTGCGCAAGGACGGCTCCGAAGCCTCGATCGCCTCCGACGTGGTTCTCGTCGCCACCGGGCGCAAACCTTATACGGCAGGCCTCGGGCTGGAAGCGCTGGGGGTCGAGATGGGTCCACGCGGCACGATCAAGACCGACACGCAGTATCAGACCAATATCAAGGGCTTGTACGCCATTGGCGACGCCATCGCTGGACCGATGCTGGCCCACAAAGCCGAGGACGAAGGCATGGCCGTGGCAGAAAACGTTGCGGGCAAACATGGCCACGTCAACTACGGCGTCATCCCCGGTGTCATCTACACGACCCCCGAGGTCGCCAGCGTAGGTGCAACCGAAGAGCAGCTCAAGGAACAAGGCCGCGCTTACAAGGTCGGCAAATTCCCCTTCATGGGCAACGCCCGCGCCAAGACGGTCTTCCAGGCCGAGGGCTTCGTGAAGATCCTCGCCGACGCCGCCACCGACCGCATACTCGGCGCTCATATCATCGGCCCCGCCGCCGGTGACCTGATCCACGAGGTCTGCGTGGCCATGGAATTCGGCGCCTCCGCTCAAGATCTGGCGCTGACCTGCCACGCCCACCCCACCTATAGCGAAGCGGTCCGCGAGGCCGCGCTCGCCTGCGGCGACGGCGCCATCCACGCCTGATTTCAAACAGGCGCAAATATCCCACGGGGGTGTGGGGGTGTGAACCCCCCGCTTCTTGGTTTGAGGGGTGTGCCCCCCCCCACTCTTCGGTGGCCTTAGCGCTCCGTCAGCTTCAGTTCGATCCGCCTGTTCTGCGCCAAGGCCTCAGGACTGTTGCCCTCTGCGACGGGCTGGAACTCGCCGAAGCCTGCTGCCGCCAGCCGGTTCGGCGGGAAGCCCAGCACGTCCGTCATGTACCGCACCACAGCCAAGGCCCGGGCCTGCGATAGCTCCCAGTTGTCCTTGAACGCCCCCGTGCCCGACAGCGGCGTGCTGTCGGTATGGCCGTCGACCCGGATGATCCAGTTGATGCCCGTCGGGATGCTGGGAACCACCTGCTGCAGCGTCTGCACCACCGAAGCGATCTGCGCCTGACCTTCAGGGGCAAGGTCGGCAGCACCCGGCTGGAACAGCACTTCGGACGAGAACACGAAGCGGTCGCCCACCACCCGCACACCGGGCTGGCCCGCCAGAAGCTTCGACAATTCCCCAAAGAATTCAGAGCGATACTTCGACAGATCCTGATTTTCCGCCTTGAGCCGTTCCGCTTCCGCCGCCTCCAGTTCCGCCCGGCGTTTCTGTTCGGTCGCCACGCGTGCAAGGGCCGCATTCAACTGGCTGCCAAGCGCCTCGATCTGAACGTTGCTGGCGCTGTCCTTGGCGGCCGAGGCGTCGAGCATGAATTGCAGCTGTGACAGTTGCGTGCGCAGGGCGACGAGTTGCTGGTTCAATAGCGCCACATTGCGCGCCTGCTCGGCAAGCTGTTGATCTTTCACGGACAAGACCTTCTGCGCCTCGGCCAGTGCGACATCTTTCTGCGAGGTCGTCGCGTTTTGCGCCGCCTTGGCTGCGGCATCCGCAGCCGCGAGAAGGGTGAGCGTCTCCTCGGCCTTCTTGCGCTGCTCCTCCAGCGCCAAGGTCATCGCGGTCAATTCGGCACCGGAATTCTTCAGCTTCTCCTGCAAGGCCGCTGCGGCGGCGGCATCGGCGAGTTGCTGCTTCTGTGCCTCGGTCAGCTTGGCAGCCAAGTCGTTCGCCTGGCCTTGCACGGCGCCGATGGCGGTATCTTTGTCGGCGGCCTGCTTCTTAAGGTCGGCAATCAGCGCCTCCAGAGCGTCCCGGCGGGCGGCAGCAAGGCGGGCTGCCTCTGCATCGGCGTTGACCTCGTCCCGCGCCTTGGCCACGGCAAGGGCCAGCGCATCTTTCTCGGTTGCAAGCTTGCTTTGCGCGGCTTGCAGGTCAGCGACAGAGGCCGTCAGGGCGCCGATCTGCCCCTTTTGCGCGGCACTTTGGGCCAGAAGGCTGGCCACCTGCGCCTCAAAGCTGGAGATTTTGCCCTGCGCGTCGGCGAGTTCGCCCTCCTTCGCCGTCAGTTGCCCGGTGAGGTTGGCGATCAAGGTGGACTGCTTTTGGTCCTGGGCCTGCGCGGCCTGAAGATTGCTGCGCAGGGTGCCGACCTGACTGGATAAATCCGCCGACTTGGCCTTCTCCAGCCCTAAAGCGTCAGCCAGTTGCGACAATTGCCCGTTCAACTGGCTGAGTTCGGTGCTTTGCGTGGTGATCGTATCGCGCAAGACCGATTGCGCGACAGTCAGAATGGTCAGCACGAACATCAGGACCATCAGCAGCGTCGTGACCGCATCGACAAAACCTGCCCAGATATTCGGCCCTTCGCGGCGCCTGCGGCTGAGGCCCATCGCTAGCCCCGTCCAACAGAACCGCGCGACAACGCGCGGATCGCTGTGGTCAGGGCGGTAAGATCCCCGCGCAGATCGGCGATGCTCTCTTGCCGGCCGGCTGAGATTTCCTCAAGGATGCGAAGCAGTTGCACGTCGATGGATCGCAGGCGCATCCGGCTTTCGGCATCCGTGTAACCCTGCGCCCCACCCTCAGTCGGGGTCAACGCGGCCAAGACCTTCTCTTGCCCGCTGGCGATCCGGTTCAAGGCAGCAAGCTGGCCGCTTTCCGCCTCCATCCCTTTCGAGAGGCGGCGGACGGCTTGGGCCAGTTCGCCGATCTTGTCCTGGCTCTCGGCGCGCGTCGCCTCGGCCTGCACATAGATCGTCTGCAAGACTTCGATCTGCCCCGCCATATGGTCCAGAAGCTGGGTCAGAACGGCCTGATCCCCCGCCTCGCCCTCGCCTCCGGCAAAACCGAGGCGGGTGATCGAGGAGACCCATTCCTCCAGTTCGCGGTAAAACCGGTTCTGGCCATGGCTGGCAAAGAGTTCCAGAAGGCCCACCACAAGTGAACCCGCTAGGCCCATAAGAGAGGAGGAAAAGGCGGTGCTCATACCGCCCAATTGTTCTTGCAGACCGGCCATCAGTTTGGCGAAGATCTCCACTCCCGTCTCACCGGCCTGCGGAGCCAGCGATTTGATCGTGCCCACGATGGCGGGGATCGTGGTGGCAAGGCCATAGAAGGTGCCCAGAAGGCCAAGGAAGATCAGAAGATTGGTCAGATAGCGCGTCACATCGCGCGCCTCGTCGATGCGTGTGGCGACCGAGTCGAGGATGGAATGGGCATTGGAAGAGGTGATCTGCTTTTTGGCGTCATGGCGACGCAGAAGCGCGGCCAACGGGGCCAGCAGGCGCGGCGGAGTGGCGTTTTCGCTGCCCGGCACCTCGTTGGCGAAGTTTTCGATCCAGCGGACGGACTGGATCAGGATCAGCACCTGCCAGAAGCAGGTCAGGATGCCGAGGCTGAAGACCCCGATGATGAAGGCATTCAGCCAAGGATTGGTGTGCAGAATGCTGAGCACTTCGACCCGGATGAACCATGCGCCGGCCCCGACCAGCCCGCAGGCCACCAGCATAGTGACGATCTGCCGGATGGGCTGGGTGAAGGAAATCTGTACGGAATTTTGTTGGGGCATGCCTGTTTTCGGGTCGGAAGGACGGTTGAAGAGACAATAGCAGGCAATCCCCGCCTGCCAAGCGAAAGCGGCTTAGCCACAGATTTCGCGTACCAATGTGACAAGACGATCAAGGTCGCCATCGGCAATCCCAAGGTCGGTCAGATGGGAAGCTGTGGCGTAAAGGTAGTCTCGGTTGGGGCCGCGCCCACCCTTTGCCTTGGCGATGATCCGGGCCTGTTCATCCAGCGAAAGGCCACCGCAATATTGCGCATGATCACGATCGATCACATAGGTCAGTGCGGTCAGCAGGCGGCCATCGGCGGTTTGCACTGAAAGCCAGTCCTCCAGATAGGCCGATGAGATCAGTTCGCGTTCGCGCAAGACCAACAGCGTCGCGGCCTCGGCACCGGGTGCCACGCGGAAGGCCACGCCGTCACAAAAGGCATCGGCGCGGTCGAGGGCCAGAACCAGACCCATCTGCCCGGGCGTGCCGCGATGATGGACCGAGCGCATGCAAAAGCTGCGGTGCCAGCCTTGGGCGCGGGCAACGATCCGCTCGGCGACGGGAAATCCGGGATCCCAGATCAACGACCCATAGCCAAAGACCCAAAGTGTTTCCTGCATCAACTGGCCCTTTCCGTTACCTCCTTGTAAGCATCCGGACGGGGCACGGAAAAGGGCCAGATCACATGCGTTCGATGCGGTTCATTCTGTGGTTTGTGCTCGGTTTGGGCGTCGTGTGGGGCAGCTACTGGTTTGTGGGCGCACGGATCGTGCGGCAGGACGCCGAGGGGTGGTTTGCCGATCAAAGGGCCGCGGGCATGGTCGCGGAAACCTCTTCGATCACGGTTGCTGGCTTTGCCGACCGGTTTGACACGACGTTGAATGACATCCATCTGGCGGACCCGGCCAGCGGCTGGGGCTGGTCGGCACCTTTCGCACAAATTCTGGCAATGACGTGGAAGCCGTGGCATCTGATCGCCGCCTTGCCACATGAGCAGACCATCGAGGTGCCGGACGGGCAGACGGTCAAACTGGGCTCGGCCCGGATGATGGCAAGCCTGTTGATGCAGCCCGAACTGGCGCTGACGCCGGTGCGTCTGGTGATCGAGGGCGAGGCCTTGGCCCTGACCTCGGATGCGGGCTGGACGGCGGGGGCCGAAACAGTAGTGCTGGCGGCAGAGAACGATTCGACCCGGGTCAATACCGTGCATCTCGGCGCGGATGTGAAGGCGCTCACCCTTCCGGAGACCCTGGCGCACCTGCCGGACATGGGGTCCGCCATAGCGCTGCTTCATGTCGACGCCGGTGCCACGCTGACAGAGCCGTTGGACTGGGACACGACCGATCCCAAAGTGCTTGAGTTAACCCTGCGCGAGGCGCATCTGGTCTGGGGACCAATCGACCTTGTGGCGTCGGGCGACTTGAAGGCTGCTGCCGATGGGAGGGCGGAAGGAGAGATTGATCTGGGTTTGAAAGGCTGGCGCAACCTGCCGGCCCTGGTGGTGGCCTTGGGGCTGGTGCCGCCGCAAAATCAGGTGACGGTCGAGCGCGTGTTGGAGTTCTTGTCGAAAACCGGGAAAGATCCTGCGGTCGTCAACCTGCCCCTGATCTTCAAATCCGGCCAGATGAGTCTGGGTCCCCTGCCGCTCGGCCCCGCGCCGCGCCTGAACTAGACCCGTTTCGCAGTTAATAAACTGTCGCGGCTTGCGCTTTAGTGGCAATAATTGCGCCCGCCGTGGTGGCTGACGTCGAAATGGATGTGGTTTTCGTGAAAGCCATCCGAGCCGGGGCCGAGGATGGTATGAAACACACCGCAGGCCGACCCTTGGGCCGCCTTGATCTGCGCGTTGTAGTTTTGCGCCACCGTATAAGTGCGCCCCGACTTCGTCACAAAAGCCGATATGTCAATCGCCTGCCCAAGACCGTGGACCGAAACCGGATTACCACGCACATTGTTGCGCGGACGGCAGGCGTAGCTGTCGACCACGTTCAGCGCGAGGATCGAATTGTTGAAAGCGGGTTGCAGTCCCTTGCTCACCCAAACCGACAAGGCCTTGGCCTCTTCGCAGTTGATCGTAGCAGGCGGGTTCAGGACGACGCCGGATATCTGACTGACCAGCACCGCATCGGGCACATTGCAGCCCTTGATGGCCGAGCGGATCGGCGGCAGGGTCTTGCCTTTGATGTCAGCCCTTTGACAGACGAAGCCCTTCTGCAATGCCTTAGCCGGCTTCTGCGGTGGAGCGGTGGGTTGCAGGGGTTGCGCCACCAGCAAAACTTGAGGTTGGAATTGCTTGAAGTCGGGGCGGGGCTGGGGGCGGATCCGCGGGACGATTGCCGCCGCGACGGCGAAGACCGGCCTCGGCAGCGGACGGATATGACCCAGCTTCGACGTCGCCACACCTTCGAGGACGACAGCAGCACCTCCGGCGAAGTCCGGCCTTGGCATCGGGCGGAATTTGGCGAGGTCGTTGCGTGCGCCAGCAGGTTCTGCCGCGGCCGCGGTCAGGTCCGCGGGGCGGGGTTGCGGATGGAACGTTGAAAGACCGGTGTTTGCCAAGGCACCACTTGCGCCAAAGACCACCAGCGCGGCTGCTTTGGCCCAGTTCACGTCAGACCCCGGACTTGGGGGTCGCCACGCGACCGAAATCAGGGGCGGAGGTGTCCTGACCCGCCTCGATGATGCCACGGCGGATGGCACGGGTTCGGGTGAAATAGTCGAACAGATGGTCGCCATCGCCCATACGGATCGCGCGTTGCAACACGAACAATTCCTCGGCAAAACGGCCAAGGATGTCCAACACCGCGTCTTTGTTGGTCAGGAACACGTCGCGCCACATGGTGGGATCCGAGGCCGCGATCCGGGTGAAATCGCGAAAACCCGAGGCGGAATATTCGATGACTTCGGAGTTCGAGACTTGCGCCAGATGGTCGGCCACACCCACCATCGTGTAGGCGATCAAGTGCGGCGTATGGCTGACAACCGCCAGAACCTGATCATGATGGGCCGGGTCCATTTCGTTTACCTTGGCGCCCATGGCGATCAGCAAGGCGCGCAAACGCTCCAATGCGGCGGGATCGGTGTCGTGCAGAGGCGTCAGCAGCCACCAGCGGTTGACAAAGAGGGTACCAAACCCAGAGCGTGGCCCAGAGAACTCGGTCCCCGCCATCGGGTGGCCGGGGATGAACTGCACGCCCGCCGGGATATGCGGCTGGACGGCGGCGATGACGGCCTGCTTGACAGAACCGACATCTGTGACGACGGCCCCTTGCGCCAGATGGGGGGCGATTTCTGCGGCGATGGCAGACATGGCCCCGACCGGAACCGCAAGCACGACAAGGTCAGCACCCTGAACAGCCTCGGCAGCGGTGGCATAGACGTGGTCACACAGACCGATCTCCAGTGCCACGGCGCGAGTCTCGGCCGATTTCGCATGACCGACGATTTCGCCCGCCAAACCCTTGGCCCGCATGGCGTGCGCCATGGACGAAGCGATAAGCCCCAGCCCAATCAGGGCAACGCGCTGGTAGATTGCCGTCATTTCATGCCCTTGAACTGACCGATCGCATGGGCGACGCGACGGCAGCCCGCCTCATCCCCGACAGTGATCCGCAAGCAATGTGGCAGTTTGTAGCTGGAGACGCGACGCACGATCAGGCCTTGCGATTGCAGGAACAGATCGCAGGCCTCAGCCTCTTCGGCGCTGGCCAAGCGGGCGAGGATGAAATTGGCCATCGACGTATCGGAAGGTACCCCCAGTTCGGCCAAGGCAAGCGCCAGCCAGTGGCGCATCTTGGTATTCTCGGATCGGCACTTGGCAACATAATCCTGATCGCGCACGGCGGCCTCGGCCACATCCAACTGGGTGTTGGACAGGTTGAACGGACCGCGAATACGGTTCAGAACATCGATGATGGCGGCCGGTCCATAGCCCCAGCCGACGCGCAGACCACCCAAGCCGTAAATCTTGGAAAATGTGCGCGTCATCACGACGTTTTCGCGCGCGTTTACTAGGGCTGCACCGCCATCGTAGCCGTCTACGAACTCTGCATAGGCCCCGTCGAGCACCAGAATGGCCTGCGGCGGCAATCCAGCGGCCAGTCGCGCCACTTCTGCGGCCGAAATCATCGTTCCGGTCGGGTTGTTCGGGTTGGCGATGAAAACCAGCTTGGTCCTCCGGTTGCACGCACGCAAGATGGCGTCGACATCCGTGGTGCGGTCCCGTTCCGGCACCTCAACCGGGGTGGCCCCTGCCGCCATTGCCGAGATGCGGTACATCAGGAAGCCGTGTTCGGTAAAGACAACCTCGTCCTTGGGACCGGCATAGGCTTGGGCCAAGAAATGGATAATCTCGTCAGAGCCTACACCGCAGATGATCCGCGCGGCGTCCAGCCCATGGGCGTCAGCAATGGCGGCTCGCAGCGACGCATGATCGGTAGAGGGGTAGCGGTGGATCTGATGCACCGACCGTTGGAACGCATCCTTTGCCTTGTCGGAGGGTCCGAAGGGATTCTCGTTGGAGGAAAGCTTAACAACATTGGTCACACCAGAGACCGAGACCTTGCCCCCCACGTAAAGTTCTATGTCAATGATGCCGGGCTGCGGGTGGATGGCGTCGTTCATTCAATAACCTCGGATCCTTCGTCCGGCCTTGTATCTGCCGGGCGAAGTGATGGCCAGCCGGAAAACTCAATGCGGATTGGAGCGGGCCGTCAACCAATCCATCAAGGCAAGAAGCACACCCGAGACCACGAAGGACAGATGGACAATGACCATGAGACGCAGGGTATCCAACGGGACCGCATGCGCCGTTTCTTGTCCCAGCTCCATGAAAACCTTCAACAAATGGATTCCTGAAATTGCCACGATCGAGGCGATCAGCTTCATCTTAAGGCCAGAGAAATCCACCTTGCCCATCCAGGACGGCCGATCGGTGACGTCCTCAAGATCCAGTTTCGAGACGAAGTTCTCGTATCCGGAAAAGATGACGACCAACATCAGGTTGGCGGCAAACGACATGTCGATCAGTGTCAGGATTGCCAGAATGCCCTGATCGGCGGACATTTCCATGACATGCGGAACCATCGCAATGGTTTCCCGGATGAAAATGATGGTCAGGATCCCCAAAGAGATCACAAGGCACAGATACATCGGCGCCATAAGCCAGCGCGAGGTGAACAAAAACTGCTCGAACCGGCCCTCAATGGATTTGGCGCGGTCTTGATGGGACGTGGTCAGCATAGGGGCTTCCTTGGCAGCATTTTGAAAATGGTTGGGTCAGCGCAAGTCAGTGTGCTTGGCGAAAATCAGTCTGGCAACGAAAAAAGGGCCCGCCAATTGGCGGACCCTTGTGGCGGCTACAAGAAGAGCCGTCGATATCTTTGCATTAGTTCTTGGCGTAGTATTCGACGACCAGGTTCGGTTCCATCTTGACCGGATAAGGCACATCGCCCAAGCCCGGGGTGCGGACGAACTTCACGGTCAGCTTGTGCTGATCGACTTCGATATAGTCCGGAATGTCCCGCTCGGTCAGGGCCAGGGCTTCGGTGATCGTGGCCATCTGCTTGGACTTCTGGCGCACTTCGATCACGTCGCCTTCGTTCACGCGATAGGACGCGATGTTGACAGCCTTGCCGTTCACATGCACGTGGCCGTGGTTGACGAACTGGCGCGCCGCGAACACGGTCGGCACCAGCTTGGCGCGGTAGCAGACCGCATCCAGACGACGCTCCAGCAGGCCGATCAGAGCTTCACCAGTGTCGCCGCGCTGACGTTCGGCGTCAGAATAGATCTTGCGGAACTGCTTTTCGGTCAGGTCGCCGTAGTAGCCCTTAAGCTTCTGCTTGGCACGCAGTTGGGTTCCGAAATCGGACAGTTTGTTCTTGCGGCGCTGGCCGTGCTGGCCGGGACCGTATTCACGCTTGTTCACCGGGGACTTCGGGCGGCCCCAGATATTTTCGCCCATGCGACGGTCAATTTTATATTTGGCAGACGTGCGTTTGGTCACGGCTGATCTCCTTCGTTCGTGTGCGCCTTTGGCTGAACCTTAAGGTTCCCGTACCTTGGGCTATGAAGGGCGTTGTCCTTTGGTCTTGCGACCCGACAGGTATCCTCTTGCGAGGTCCACCAACACCAATGAAAAGCCCCGGACTTTCATCCGGGACTGTGTCGGCTTATACAGGCCAAGACGGTGGAGTCAACAGCCCCGGCCGACCATGTCTTGGCCGGGGCTATCGTGCCGCAGGACCGCCGCTTCAAAGCTGTTCAGGGTGCGGCGCGCAAAGTCGCCATAGGCATGGGGGTTTCTATCCAGTGACGGCAAAACCGCCCGCAGGCCAGCGTGTTGCGCCGGGTCAATGGACCCTTGCGCGGCATGGGTGGGGTGAAAACTCTCAGACTCCAGCCCATTGGCCCAGATCACGCTGTGACGTTCCAGCAGGATATGGACGTAAGTCACGTCGCGGCGCCGATGATCGACTGTAATCGTCCGGTCGTTGACCATGTCTTCGGCCTTCACCAGCACCTCGTCGACATTGAACAGTGCCTGCGCGGCGCGTCCCCTGACCAGCATGCGGTGCTGTGGGCTGACCAGAAGGGCCGGGTCGGGGCGGCCCCGGCCAAGGGCATGGCTGAGCAGGCGGATCGGGCGCAAATGCGGCATGAGGTAGAGGCGGGTGGCCGAGAACAGGCGCTGTCCGGTCCATAGGACCGCTTGCGCCCCATTGTCACGGGTCAAGACAAGGTTGCCCGGACTCAGGTTTTGAACGGGTCTTGGGCCTTGGGGCGTTAGGATCAGAGTGTCGGGGGTAAAGCAGATCACACCGCCCGCAGGCCTCTGGGCGATCTGGCTGCGGTCAAGGGTGGCGTGCGAGACCCAGAGGTCCTGATCCTTCGGAGGCAAACCTTCTTCTGCTATTGCCAGCAAAGCGCCGTTTGCGGGCAAGGCCACAAGGGTCATCGGATAGGCTCGATAGCCGTCGGTCAGGGTGAAACTGGCATCGGTCGGGTCAGGGCCTGGATCGAGGGGGGGCCCTGCCTTTGGCTTGGCCGCATGTCCGACCAACCGACGCGCCATCGGGGACGCGCTGCGCCGCAGCTGCGCCACCGCCTCGGACCCATCCAGACGCAGGATGCCCGCCGGGCCATCCAATCGCACCGGAACGCCCGTCCAGCGCCACGGCACGCCAACCGTCAGCATATCCGGCGAGGCTTCCACTACGCCGTCTGTTTCCGTTTGGGACCATGAAATGACGAACGTGCCTGCGGAGCCCGTTTTCATGCCTGTCCTGCCCGCTCGTTTCTTGTTGTGCGTCAACTTTTCGAAGATTGATCTTCGAAAATGGTAACAAAATCCGCCCGCTTTGCCTAATGAAAACGCCCAAGCTTCCTAAGTTGACGGTGGTTTTGGGTGCAAGTTCGGGTCGGTCGCCAAGGCCAGTCCATCAACGACCGCCGTGAAGGGTTCGGAATTCTGCAGTTTTGCATTCGGGCAAAGCTCGCGTGCCACGACTTCGACCATGCCCATCAGGCTGGAGCCACCGACCAGGATCACCGTGCCAATATCGTCCGGCCCCACACCGGCCATCCGGCACGTCTCCAGCGCCGCATCGCGCAAGGGGTCGCGGTAACGGGCGAGTGCCCGGTCAAGCGAGGCGCGC
Organism: Paracoccaceae bacterium; assembly: GCA_947453525.1. GTDB lineage: Bacteria > Pseudomonadota > Alphaproteobacteria > Rhodobacterales > Rhodobacteraceae > Stagnihabitans. The sequence continues at coordinate 11,499 of CANGHD010000087.1, forward strand.
GAGATGGCGACTTGCAGGTCCGCTTCAACCTTGTCCATCAGAATGCATGCGCCCTCACGGCCCGCATTGGCGTTGATCTTGCCGCGCTCCACCGCGAAGGCGAGTTCGTGGCCAAGTTCATCTGACAGAACCTTAGCCAGACGGCGCAGATGGCGCGGTTTGACGGCCAGTTTGACCATGTCGGCCACGATGGCGCGGGTTTCCGGCGTATAAAGGAAGGGGATCTTTGCCCAGGTCGACAGGTCGACATAGATATGGTTGGGAACGGGCAAAAGCCCCTCGCCCATGTGCCGTTTCAGTTGCCCGCCATAGCCCAGATAGGGCATCGCATGGGCCATCGACACTGCATGGTCAAAGTCGGTGCCCCCCAAGCGGATGCCGTGGCTCGCCAGAATGCGCACCCGGCCCGCTTCGGTCTTGAACACCGAAAAGTCCGAGGTGCCGCCGCCGATATCGACGATCAGGCCGAGTTCGCCGGGTTGGCCCAGACCATGCGTGGCCAAAGCGGCCGCCTCCGGTTCGAACAGGAAGGAAACCTCATCAAACCCCGCCGCCTTGTAGCAGCCGAGCAAATCCGCCTCGGCCTTGGCGTCGCGCGCAGGGTCGGAGGTGTGAAAGTGCACCGGACGGCCCGACAGGGCTCGCGTGAACCGCCGGCCAGAGGCTGCCTCGGCCCGTTCCTTCAGCGTGATCAGGAAGGCCGTGACAATATCCGCCAAGGTCCTCCGCTTGCCGCCGATCAGGCGCTGTTCGTGGAACAGCCCGGTCCCCAGCACGCTTTTGAGAGCACGCATGTAGCGCCCCTCCTCGCCCGAGATCAGCGAGACCGCCGCCTGCACGCCAATTCGCATCGGGCCCTTGTCCAAGGGGAAGAACACAGCCGTCGGCACGGTTTCGGCATCCGTCTCGATCGCCAGACGGCGAACTTTGCCGTTCTCCAGAATCGCTGCTGCCGAGTTGGAAGTGCCAAAGTCGATGGCAAGCGTGTCAGCGGACTTGGCAAGTTCCATTGCGGGGCACCTTTGGGTCTGGAAAGCCCGTGCTGCTATCCAATCCGGCTCGAAGCCACAAGGGCCTTACTTGGCGAGAAAGACCTTGAACGCCTCGGCATAGTCTGGATGCCAGCGCGACAGGGCGGTACGGTTCTCGATCAGATCGCCTGCGGCCCAGGCAATGCGCTTTTCGTCCAAGGCGCGGGACACGTCATTGTCAGGGCAAAGGATGTAGAAGTCGCCACGATCAAGGCTTTGCAGCATGAAGGCCACGGCCTGATCCGCTGACCAAGCGCCGTCGGGCTTGGGCGCACCGCTGGCGGCGGTCAGACCCGTGTGCACCCAACCCGGGATCATCAGATGAGCCGAGACCTTGGACCCCGGCGTGTTGCGCAATTCATGGGCCAAGGCCTCGGTGAACGACTTCACCCCCGCTTTGGACACATTGTAGGCCGGATTGCCCGGCGGCGTGGTGATGCCCTGCTTGGACCCGGTGTTGACAATCAACGCGGTCTCGCCATGTGCGATCATGGCGGGCGAAAACGCCATGGTGCCGTGGATGACGCCCCAAAGGTTCACGCCCAAAGTCCGGACCCAAGCCTTGGCCCCGCCCAGAGTGGTCGAAGGAACGCCCATTCCTGCGTTGTTGAACAGGAACGTCACTGAAGGCAATTCCGCTGCCGCTGCGGCAATCATCTCCAGCGCCGAAAGGTCCGACACGTCGGCGCCTTGCGCCCAGACCGTCGCCCCCTTGGCCGCCAATCGCTCTGCCGCGCCGTCCAGCTTTTCGCCGGGCAGGTCGATCATCAGAACCCCCATGCCCAAGGCCGCCACAGCCTCTGCCGCTGCAAAACCGATGCCAGATGCGGCACCGGTGATGACGGCCGTGCGGCCGGAAACCAAAGCGGGATGGGTCATGACGTCACTCCTGCCCCAAGGGCAAACGGGGGATGTAAGGGGCTTCCAGTTCTGCGGTCTGACCTTGGGTCAGCACCAGGTCGAGACCGGCCAATGCCTCGGTCAACTGCTCGGGCTTGGTCACGCCGATGATGGGGGCGGTGACGCCCGTCTTCTGACGCACCCAAGCCAAAGCCACCTGAGCCATCGGGCGGCCGAGTTCGGCAGCCAGCGCCTGCACCGCACTTATCACCCGGGCGTCGGCCTCTTCGGTCTTGCTGAACAGGAATTGCATGTACTTGTCCTGCCCGGCCCGCTGGGTCTGCGCGCCGGCCGGTCGCGCCAGCTTGCCGCGGGCAATCGGGCTCCACGGGATCAGGCCAACGCCTAGGTCGACGCACAGCGGGATCATCTCGCGCTCTTCCTCGCGGTACAGCAGGCTGATCTGGTTCTGCATGGAAACGAACGACGTCCAGCCATTGGCCCGCGCCACCTCTTGCGCCTTGGCGAATTGCCAGGCCCACATGGTGGAGGCGCCGATGTACCGGGCCTTGCCGGCTTTCACCACATCATGCAGGGCCTCCATCGTCTCTTCGATGGGGGTGTCATTGTCCCAGCGGTGGGTCTGATACAGATCGACATGGTCCGTCTTCAAACGTTTCAGACTGGCATCGATATTATGCAGGATCGACCGACGCGACAGGCCGCGCATCTGGGGTTCGGCCAGCATCGTGCCATGTACCTTGGTTGCCAACACGATCTCATCGCGGCGCGCCATGTGCCACAGGACTTCGCCCATGATCTCTTCCGACGATCCGTCGGAATAGACATTTGCGGTATCGAGAAAATTCACGCCCGCCTCGATCGCCTGCCGCAGAATGGCCCGTGAGTCTTCCTTCGGCAGAGTCCAGGGATGGCCACCTCGGTCCGGGTCCCCAAAGCTCATGCAGCCAAGGCATAATTCAGAGACCTGCAGTCCCGACCGGCCCAATCGATGCATTCTCATCCGTCACCCCCATTTTCAAGGGAGGTTACAGGCCCGCCCCCTCAAGTGCCACCCGTAAGCAAAGCGGTGGCCAAACTTTCGGCGGGTACGTCAGAGTGTCTCAAGGGGACGAGGATTTCGGGATGGCCGTTCTGGGTCACCGGGCGGGCGGCCTGTGTGACGATGCTTTTAGGCGGGTCGATCTGAGCGGCGTCGGTCTGGCTGAAGGCATTTACCATCATGCGGCGGTGTCGGCTCCCTCTGAAATCTTGACACTTTCAACCGGGCGCGCTCGGTGCAGACCAGACGGAGGTACAGCATCCGACCGTCTCTGCTGATCTCGCAGGTCGCAAGATACCGGCACTTCGCCAATCGAAGACAGAGCGGACCCTGCCACAGTTCGCGCGAAGGGGCGCGACCTCAAGCGAAACCTATGATCAGTTGAGGAGGACTCACGCCGAACGCCAAGCTGGTCTGCGGCGCGCCTCCGGCGGGATCCGGCCGTGGTTCACCCATCTTTGGACGGTTGACCGCGCCGATTCCCGTAATTTTACAGAGGTGAGCCCTCAAAAAGACTGCGACAGGTCACAGTCATCGGCTCTTCGCCCCTCCCCCGAGCAGATGAAGGTCGCAGAACGGCAAGCGCGTGTCGCCGGATAAATTGCCCTGGCGGGATCAGGCGCTCGGCAGGCCGGTCAAAATACTTGGCGATATCCGGAAAATAGACATGGCAAGGCGAGTGCTCGGTGATTGTGGGCAGGGAAGCGTGCAATACCAAATCGCAAGAGTGCAGCTTTTCAATCCAAGGATAGCCATTCGCCGCACCGAAGTGAGCCCCCCCTTGTCTGAAAGATACTTTGACTTTGAACTCAAAACCTCTACCTGCGGGATGCGACAGGCACAGCGGAGGACCGGAATGAGTTCAAATATTGCGGCATCATCAAAGAGTGCGAATGTCCCTGCCGCTGGCGGGAAATATCTGAATTTCCATTTGGGCGACGAAGCCTATAGTCTTCCGATTCTGCAGGTTCGCGAAATTATTCGCCTTAGCCCGGTTACACCTGTGCCACGCATGCCTGCGTTTGTGAAAGGTGTTATAAACCTGCGCGGCAAGATTGTGCCAGTTATGGATTTGCGCGATCGGCTCAACCGATATCCGGTCGAATATGATGAAAGAGCCTGCATCGTCGTCATCCAAGCCAGCAGTTCGGGCCATTTCGGCGTGATCGTCGACAGTGTCGA
>CANGHD010000088.1 GCA_947453525.1 Paracoccaceae bacterium
AGCCGGCACGACACGCCCAGTGTCGCCGGTTGCAAGACCGGATCGGTTGCAAGGGGTCATAGCTCAGATGGGAGAGCGCTTGAATGGCATTCAAGAGGTCGACGGTTCGATCCCGTCTGGCTCCACCAACCAAATCTAGGACTTATCAGAAAACAGCCTCGCTTTTGCGGGGCTTTTTTGTTGTATTGGGAACGTTTAGGTCAGTGGTTTGCTGAAGCCGTTTCGATTGGAAAGAAGGTGCGGCGCTGCCCCACCAAGGAAGGCCGCATCATGACGGGGTTTGCACACTCACCGTCTAAGCGTGATGCTGCGGCCTCAGAAAGCCGAAGCGCATCTCGCCGCCTCACATGGCGTTGTCGCCGCCCCCGTTGACCGCCGTCAGCGCGCGATTGAATGGGTCCGGTGCCAGACCGACCCTGTTGCCCCGCCCCATCGCCTCGAACAGCTGCGCCAGCGCCCTCGCCCGCCTGCATCAAGGGCTTGCGGAAGTCGACCGACGTCGATCACCAGATCGCCGCCCACCTGATCGAACGCCTCTTGCCCGATTTGCTTGCAGATCGGCGGCAGCACCCATCCGGTCAGGTGAGGTTGCGCTTTGGTGACGAGCGGCCCCCGCGCTTGCACTGTCGGCATCCGCCGAAGAATGACACCGACGCGCAAGGCCCTTGCGCGGGCGCACGAGCCCAAATCGTTGGCGGCGGTCATCGTGCAACTGGCCCCGGTGGCCGCGTGACCCGAAGCCATCGGACAGTCCGGCTTCACCTATGCGGCGGCACCTCGCGCCAGTTTCAGACCAATCTGCCGGGCCGCCTCGCGCGCGATATGTTCGGCCCACAAGATCACCTCCGGTACGCCCATCAACTCCCCAACCGTGCCACGCGCCAAGGGTCCGGCGACCAGAAGCGCGCCGTCCGGGGCGCCGTCCAAAGGCACTGCGTGACCAAGGGGCGAGGTATAGAGGCCAAGCCCCACCGGATCGGCCTGCAACAGACCCAGCGCCGCCAGATCGGCCAACACCGGGTTGGACGCGATGACCCCGCCATGCGCGGGACCCGTGGCAAGGATCACCCGGTCTACCAGCAAGGGCAGCGCCAGGCGGCTGTGCCGTTCGGTCAGGCGCAGTTCAATCGGCGAGCCAAGATGTAGCCAGACGACGCGGGCAGCCCGATGGACCAGACACTCCTGACTCTGCATTTGCAGAGTTGCCGCATAGGTCTGCGGGGCAATCCGGAAGCGATGCACGTCCCACAGCGCGCGCAGATGGCGCAGGAAGCGACGGCGTTCGGCTACAGGCCAAGCCGCCCATATTGCGGGCCCCTGAGCCCGGAGCCGGTCAAGGACCGCGTGCCAGGTCAACCCGGCCGCCGCGTCGGCCGACAGCGCCTGCCGCGCCCGCTGCAGCAAGGCCAAAGCGGTGCGCGCCGGGTCTGTGGCGAAATCGGCCGCGGATTCAGCCTGTTTGGGCCCGTGCGGTTTGGACAGCCAACCGTGACGCGAAATCGCCGTGATCCGCCCTTGGTGGCCTTTGTGGTGCAACGTGGCCACGATATCGGCCGAGGTCAGCCCGTTGCCGACGATGAGGATCCGCTCGTTCTCGCCGATGCCGTCCAGCGCTTTGGGCGCGAGGGGATCGGCGACCAGAGCAGGATGGCCCTCCAGCGGCGCAAGTTCACGCGGCACGGCGGCTTTGGGATGGGTTGCCGCCAGAACGACGTGATCGGCGTCAAAGCTGGTGCCGTCCGAAAGCCGCAGATGAAAGCGCGCATCCCGCGTCACACTGACAACATGGGCCCGCAGATGCCGCACCTGTCCCGAGGAGAGCAACGGTTCAAGCTGTGCGGCCACATAGCTGCCGAAGACAAGGCGCGGGGCAAAGACCTCCCCGGCCGCCGTGATGGAAGATGCCGTCAGCGCCGGGGCTTGCGGCGAGGCCAGCCAGCGGTGGAAATGGTCCGGTTGATCAGACCGCAGGGTCATCTTGGTGTCAGGCACGTTCAGCCGGTGGTCGGGGTCTTCGGCGGAATAGGCCAGTCCTCGACCCAGATCCGCACGCGGTTCGACCACGACGATGTCGGCGTCACCGGCTTGCAGAAGACCGGCGAGATGATAGGCTACGGCCGCCCCCGAAAGGCCGCCGCCGATGATGGCCAATACAGGTTTCGTGTTCATTCGGCAGCCTGACGTTTGGGCCTGTGATCGCCCGCGACGGTTTCGCCGAAAGGCCCCCTGTTGGCTTGAAGGTCGCCGCGCGGGATCGGGTGGTTCAAGGGCAGTTTGGGCAGAACCAGTTCACCAAAGGTATAGGCCTCTTCCAGATGCGGGTAGCCCGAGAAGATGAACGTGTCGATGCCGATGCGGCGGTATTCGTCGATCCGTTCGGCCACGGTGTCCGGGTTGCCTACCAGCGCCGTCCCTGCCCCGCCGCGGACCAGCCCGACCCCGGCCCACAGGTTCGGACTGATTTCCAACTTGTCGCGCTTGCCGCCGTGCAGGGCGCTCATCCTTGACTGACCCACTGAGTCCATGCGGGCGAAGACCTGCTGCGCCTTGGCAATCGTCGCGTCATCCAGACGGCTGATCAGACGGTCGGCGGCGGCCCAGGCTTCGGCCGTCGTCTCACGCACGATGACATGCAGCCGGATGCCGAAGGTGAGCGTCCGGCCCTGCGCCTCGGCCAGGGCCCGCATCTGGATGACCTTTTCCGCCACCGGCGCCGGAGGCTCGCCCCATGTCAGGTATTTGTCGACATGATGTGCCGCGACCGCCTGTCCCTCGACCGAGGAGCCGCCGAAGTACAGCGCAGGATAGGGCTGCTGAACCGGGGGATACAAAATCCGGCCGTCCGAGATTTCAAAGTGCTTGCCCTTGTGATCCACCGTCTCGCCGCGCAGCAGGGCCCGGTAGATGGTCAGGAATTCATCCGTCACCTCATAGCGTTCGGCATGGCTGGTGTGGATACCGTCGCCGGCGTTCTCCTCCGGGTTGCCGCCGGTCACCACGTTGACCAAAAGTCTGCCGTTCGAAATCCGGTCAAGCGTCGCGGTCATCCGGGCAGCCAGCGTCGGCGATTGCAGGCCCGGCCGCACCGCCACCAGAAAGCGCAGCCGTTCGGTCTGGGTCGCCAGAGCCGAGGCCACGATCCAGCTGTCCTCGCAGGACCGCCCGGTGGGCAGCAGCGCACCGTAATAGCCAAGGGCGTCAGCGGCCTTGGCGACTTGCGTCAGATAGGGCAGATCAACCTGCCGCCCCCCCTCTGAGGTGCCAAGATAGCGACTGTCGCCATGAGTGGGGATGAACCACAGAACGTTGATCTTTTCGGGCGTGGTCATGATCGGTTTCCAGGTCCTCAAATGGCTTTGCACGTCAGTCTACGCGACTAGCACGGCATCAGGCTGCCGCCAAAATGAAGTTCGCGCATATCGGCATGGGCGGCAAGATCGGCGGCGGGCCATCCCGCACTGATCGGCCATTTTCGATGACCGTGGCGTGATGGGCGTATCTCAGAACGATGGCAGAGTTTTGTTCGGCCACCAGCATGGTCAGCCCGGTCTCCCGGTTCAACTTGGCCAGCGCCTCGAAAATCTCGACCACCACAAAGGGTGGCAGACCCATCAAGGGTTCGTCCAGCAAAAACGCCTCCGGTCGCGCCATCAACCCGCGCCTGTCGACGACCATTTGTTGCTCGCCGCCCGAGGTGAGGCACGTCAGCAACGTGCGGCGAGGTTCGATGCGGGGGAAATAGCCATAGAATTGCTCCAGCGTCTGGGTGATCTGGTCGTGGGCCAGACCGCGACCGATGGCGCCGGTGGTCAGGTTTTTCACGGTGGTCAGCGATTTGAAGGATAGCCGGCCCTCCAGCATGGGACCCAGCCCCTAGCGCATTTGGGCGGCGGGGGTGTCAGCCGTCGCATCCCGGTCTTTGATTTGATATGGCCTGCGGTCACCCGGCCGCGTTCGGCGGGCACAAGGTCGGAAGCGGCTTTCAACAGAGCGGTTTTCTCCGCACCATTGGCCCCGGCAGGGCCGCGATCTCGCCGCTGTCTACCTTCAGACGAACGCAATGCACGGCGGCAATCGCGCCATTGTGGTCGACAGGGACCTGTTCGAATTTAGGGATGGCCTAAGACATCTCGTCGTTCCCATCGGAAAAGGTGGCCCCGCGACGGTGTCGCCCAACGGAGTTGCTGGCTGACCTTGTCGGCATCTTCGGCCGTGCCGATCGAAAGGCCCATTTCCTTGGCATAGGCCTCAGACGACTTCTCGACAATCGGGCGCAGCAGGGCCCAGTCGAGGGCGATCCAGTCGCTCAGCGGGTTCCATGTCTTGCCATCCCACTGCTGGAAGGTCACGCAACCGTCGCCTTCATGGTGCCCGACATGGACGCCATCGTGCCGCCCGGCGTCGACAGCCGCTTTGTCGGCCTCAGCCGTGGCGGGCAGCATCCCGGCAGCGCACCAACTCATCCGTCGCTGCCGCAATCCTCGGCCCGGGCGAACCAGTCGCAGCGGGTGGCACAAGGCCATCTACCCCCGGTATGTGATCCCAACGCGCCGTCATCGCCCGACCACTGCCTAGGCGATGCCCAGACTAATCGGCCAACACCAAACAACCCAGACAACCCTGCAAAGACGGGTGTTGCCCCGCACCTTCCGCCTTCGTTCACCTGCCCTTTCCCTTAGGCTTGCGCTCTCGCCGCCTGTCCGGCCCGGTGTGTCCGCATTTATATACGACTTTTACCATAGACATTTAATTGATTCTTTGACACAAACAGAACAAGGAGACCACCATGACCCGAATCGTGCCGCAAACCCGCCTCCTTAGGCCCTCCAGGCCGAGCCAAAGCCACGGCCTGCCCCCGGTTCATGTCGCACCTCTTCCTCCCGCACGCCCGACGCAGAAGGCCTTTGCATGACAACCCTGATCATCCCCGGCCTCGACGGCTCGCGCGAGGGGCACTGGCAGCAATGGTGGCTCGACAATGACCCGAGCTCGCAGCCGGTGCATCTGACCGAACTGCACCACCCGGTCCCCGAAGAGTGGGAGCAGGAGCTGCTATCGGCCATCATGGACAATCCCGGCGCCACACTGGTCGGCCACAGCCTTGGTGCTGTGCTGATCGCCCGCGTGATGACGCGCTGGCCCTACCTTGATGTGAAGGCCGCCCTTCTGGTCGCCCCGGCCGAAGACCCCAGCCACCCGCGCGCCAAGCCCTTCACGCCCCTACCGGAACTGGCCCTGCAGGTGCCCACCACGCTGGTGGCCAGCCGCAACGACCCTTGGATGAGCCAGACCCGCGCGCGCAAACTCGCGAGCCTGTGGCGGTCCCGCTTCGTCGATGTCGGCATGGCGGGCCATGTGAACATCGAATCGGGCTTCGGACCCTGGCCGCTTGGCTTCGCGCTGCGCGACGAACTGCACGACCGGGCTTCCTCGACCCGACGCCACCGCCCATCCCTGACGGCGGGGCATCCCTTGCCGCAGACCCCGGGCTGAAGGGTCCCTCCCCCCTCCTGAGCCCTGTCGCGCCCTTCCCCACACGGGCGCGAAATGCAAGAGGGGCCCGCCAACCGGCAGGGCCCCTCTTCGCAGTTTCAAAACGGTCAGACGCTCAGCTTGGCTTCCAGCACCGCAAGTCGGGCTTCCAAAGCGACATTCTCTTCCCGCGCCTTCTGCGCCATGGCGCGCACGGCGTCGAACTCGTCGCGCGTGACGAAATCGCGGTCGGCCATCCAGCGATCAATGAAGGATTTCATCGCGGTTTCCGCCTCGGTCTTGGCGCCTTGTGCCACGCCCATGGCATTGGTCATCAACTTGCTGACATCGTCGAAGAACTTGTTGCCCGGCTGCATCTGCGCCTCCTTCTGGTTTGGCCTTATATGGCGCGCGCCCCCGTGTCCTGCAAGGTCGCAGTGGTTGACTTCGCAGGCCCCGGCGCACAAAACCACCCGGAAAACTTCGGCGCAACATGCGAGACCCCATGTCCTATATCCCCTTCCCGCCTGTATCGCCCGAGATTGTTTCAATCGAGGTCTTTGGCATGACCCTCGCCCTGCGCTGGTACGCGCTGGCCTATATCACCGGCCTGATGGCGGGCTGGGCACTGATCCGCCAAGCCCTGCGCACGCCCCGTCTGTGGACGGTGCCGCCGATGCGCGAGGATCAGCTGGAACGCCTGCTCACCTGGGTCATCGTCGGGGTGATCCTTGGCGGGCGGCTGGGCTATGTCTTGTTCTACAAGCCCGCGCAGTACCTCGCCAACCCGCTGCAAATCCTGCGCGTTTGGGAGGGCGGCATGTCTTTCCACGGCGGCTTCCTTGGCGTCGCAATCGCGGGTCTGATCTTCTGCCGGCTGGAGAAAATCCCCGCCCTGACCACCGGAGACCTCTTCGCCTCGGTCGCCCCGATCGGCCTGTTCCTCGGCCGCCTCGCCAATTTCGTGAACGCTGAACTCTGGGGCCGCCCGACCACCCTGCCCTGGGGCGTGGCCTTTCCCGGGGATGCGGCCCAGCTTTGCCCCGGTGTCCTGACCATCTGCGCCCGTCACCCCAGCCAGATCTACGAGGCCCTGCTGGAGGGTCTGTTGCTGGGTGCCGTCGTGCTGTGGGGCGTCTGGCGCGGCGGCTGGCTGTCGAGGCCCGGCCAGGTGATGGGCATCTTCATCGCAGGCTACGGCATCGCCCGCTTTCTGGTCGAATTCGCCCGCCAGCCCGACGCGCAATTCGTCTCCGACGGCAATCCCCTGGGACTGGCTTGGCAAATCCACGGTTGGGGGCTGACGCAGGGTCAGGCGCTGAGCCTGCCGATGATCGTCATGGGCCTTTGGTTCCTGCTGAAAGCCCGACCGCAAAAGACCGTGGCCGCATGACGCCACTGGCCGACCTTCTCGCCGCCCGCATTCGCGCCAATGGGCCGATCACGCTTGCCGATTACATGACCGAATGCCTGCTGCATCCCGTGTATGGCTACTATACCACGCAGGAGCCCTTCGGTACGGCTGGCGATTTCACCACCGCGCCCGAGATCTCGCAGATGTTCGGCGAGCTTGTCGGCCTCTGCCTCGCCCAGACATGGCTGGACCAAGGCGCGCCCGCCCCCTTCACGATGGCCGAGTTCGGCCCCGGTCGCGGCTCCCTGATGGCCGATGCCCTGCGCGCCACCCGCAGCGTGCCGGGTTTTCACGCCGCGATGCGCCTGACCCTGATCGAGGCCTCGCCCCGCCTGCGCGCAATTCAGGCCGCAACGCTGGCAGGCTACTCCCCGGTCTGGCTCAACGCCCTGCAAGACCTGCCCAACCTGCCGCTCTACCTTGTCGCCAACGAATTCTTCGACGCCCTGCCGATCCGACAGTTCCAGCGCGCGGGCCGGTTCTGGCGGGAACGGCTGGTGGGCCTTGCCGCAAAGGGCCTGATCTTCGGCCTTGGACCCATCCTGCCCGTCCCAGCCCTGACCCACCGTCTGAACGACACGACCGAAGGCCAGATCGTTGAACTCTGCCCGCAGGCCTCAGCCATCATGGCCGAGATCGGCACACGTCTGGCAGAAACGGGTGCCGCCCTCATCATCGACTACGGTGATTGGCATTCCATGGGCGACACTTTCCAGGCCCTGCACGACCATGCCCCCGTCGACCCCTTGGCCACGCCCGGCGCGGCTGACTTGACCGCCCATGTCGATTTCGAGGCTTTGGCGCAAGCCGCCGCCCCGGCCGCCCAAGCCTACACGACCCAAGGTGCATTCCTCACCGCCCTTGGCATCCAGCAACGCGCCGCACGCCTCGCGCAGAACATGAGCGGTGCAGCCCTGCAATCGCATCAGGCTGCCACGCACCGCTTGACCTCGCCCATGGAAATGGGAAGCTTGTTCAAGGTGCTTGCGGTCCACCCCGCCAGATACCCTTCTCCACCCGGAAGTGCCTGATGCTGGAAATCCTGACCTCTGACGCGATCCCGTTGCGCCACGGCTTTTTCACCCGCAAAGGCGGCGCCTCTTCGGGCATTTTCCAAGGCCTGAATTGCGGCCCCGGCTCAACCGACCTTTCGGGCGCAGTCCTGATAAACCGCAATCGCGTGGCCGATTCGCTGGGTCTGTCTCACACTGCGCTGGTCAGCCTGCATCAGATCCATTCCGCCACGGTCGTCACCCTGACCGCCCCGCCCACTGACCGCCTTCAGGCCGACGGCATGGTCACCGCCACCCCCGGCGTCGGCCTTGGCATCCTGACCGCCGATTGCCAGCCAGTCCTGTTCGCCGACCCCATGGCGCAGGTCATCGGCGCTGCCCATGCGGGGTGGCGGGGTGCCAAGGGCGGCGTGCTGGAGGCGACGGTGGACGCCATGGAAGCCCTTGGCGCAAAACGCGAAAACATCATCGCCGTCATCGGCCCCACCATCAGCCAACCCTCCTACGAAGTCGGCCCCGAGTTCTTTGAGACCTTCACCGACGACGACCCCGCCTCGGCCCGCTTCTTCATCCACGGCACGGGCAGCCGCTATCTCTTCGACCTGCCCGCCTATGGCTTGCACCGCCTGCGGCAAGCCGGTGTCGGGCTTGCCGAATGGACCCGCCACTGCACCTACCGCGACCCTGACCGATTCTATTCCTTCCGTCGCACGACTCATGCCGGTGAGGCCGACTACGGTCGTCTGATCTCGGTGATCCGGCTTTAGGCCCATTGCGGCACGATCTGGAAGACGCGCGACGCAAACAAGCCATAATTTTCCACAAATTCTCTTCACCAATGGAAGTTCTGCAAGTCTTTCCGTTGGTTAACCTTTCGTATCCTTTGCCTCATTCTGGTTAACACCAAAGGCGAAATACCCTATCCCTTTGGCTGCCCTGCCAAAACCACGCCGCAAACAATCAGCATATTGGCTCCAAGCACGAAACGACGAACCACAGGAGCCCGAAATGAAAATCGAACGCCGTTGGCTGAAAAGCGCGATTGCTGCCAGTGTCACCGAAGAGGTCTTCCTGCCGTGGCAGCGCGACAACCGCACCCGCCCCGAAGCGGTGAAAGCTCTTGCGGTTCAGCAGGTTCCGGCCCGCCAACCCGTCGCCATGGCAGCCCGCTGAACCGGCCGACAAAAGCCTGCCCCACGCGTGCGAAAGCATGACAGAGCGGGCCGAACACACCCGGCCCCTTTGTCCATCCCCCACCCGATTCGGCCTGGACACAGGCCATTGACCAAGCCCCGGCACCAATTTCGTGCGGTTAACCACACCGTTGACACATGATCGCAGAATTTACTGCGATTTTGACAAACAGTCCGGTGTTCAGCATAGTTGGAGCGGAGTGATGCGATCGCCTCCGCGACCAGCGCGCAGATAGGCTTCGGCACCCGTTCGTGGCTGCGGCATATGTGAAAGCCTGAAGGACGGTTCAGGACAGAGCGGCCCCGGTGTTCCTCTGACACCCAAAGGGGCCGCCCTTTTCGTTTGGACCCCCGCCGCGTCTGCGGCCTTCCATTTGATCAAATTATCCGACATAAGGGGCCGAACCGGAAGGACCCGCCATGTCAGACCCTGAAACGCCAAGTCCCGGAAACGTCGCCGGACTAGCCCGCGACAAGCTGGAAGCCCTCGCCCAACGGGAAGCGCGCCGCTTTGCCACGACCCACGCGAAATCGGCCCGCGCCATGGCCAAAGCCTCCGAAGTCTATCTCGATGGCGTGCCGCTGCACTGGATGAAAGACTGGCCGATGCCGCATCTGCCGGTGATCGATTCCGCAGAGGGCGCCACGATCACCGACATCGACGGCTATATGATCAACGATTTCTGCCTGGGCGACACCGGTTCCATGTTCGGCCATTCGCCCAAGCCCGTGGCCAAAGCCATCCGCGCCCAAGCCCGCAAGGGTCTGACCTATATGCTGCCGACCGAGGATGCGCTGGAAGCCGGCCATCTGCTGTCCCAGGTCTTCGGGGATCTCCGCTGGCAGATCGCGACCACAGCCACTGACGCCAACCGCTTTTCCCTGCGCGTGGCGCGGGCCGTCACCGGGCGGCCCAAGGTTCTGGTCTTCAACGGCTGCTATCACGGCACGGTGGATGACGCGATGGTGACGCTTGAGGATGGCCAGACGGTCAACCGCCCCGGCCTGCTGGGCCAGGTCGCCGACCTGACCCAACTGGCCGTCTGTTGCGAGTTCAACGACCTCGCCGGCGTGGAAACCGCCCTCGCCAAAGGCGACGTGGCGGCCATCCTGACCGAGCCTGTGATGACCAACTCCTGCATGGTCCTGCCCGCGCCCGGCTTCCTCGAAGGCCTGCGCGGCCTTGCCACCCAATACGGCGCCCTCCTGATCATCGACGAGACGCATACGATCTCCACCGGTTACGGCGGCTACACCCGCGTGCACGGCCTGCAGCCCGATATCTTCGTCGTCGGAAAATGCGTTGCGGGCGGTCTGCCGACCGCCGCCTGGGGCCTGTCTGCCGCAACCGCCGCCCGCTACCAGACCGTCAACGCCAGCCGTGAGCCCGGCCATTCCGGCATGGGCACCACGCTTTCCGCCAACCCCCTGCAATTCGCCTGCCTACGCGCCACCCTGTCCGAGGTGATGACGCCAGAGGCCTATGACCACATGGAGACCCTCGCCAAGCGTCTGGTCGAGGGGCTGTCCGCCGCGATCACCGCCCACAACCTGCCCTGGCACGCCCTCCGCGTCGGCGCCCGGGTCGAATTCATCTGCGCCCCCGGCCCTCTGCGCAATGGCGCCGAAGCCGCCCTTGCCCACCAGCCGCAGGTCGAGGCCGCCCTTCACATGGCGCTTCTCAACCGCGGCTGCCTGATCGCCCCCTTCCACAACATGATGCTGATCAGCCCCGCCACGAAGAAACGTCAGGTCGATGCCCTGATCGCCACCTTCGACGAAGTGCTGACTGAATTGACGGCTTGAAAGATGACCATGACCAGTCCATCCGGCTCCACCGTTGACGAAGCGGAAGCCTTCCTGATCGCCCATCCCGAGGTGGAAGCCTTCGACATCGTCTTGCACGATTCGAACGGAATTGGCCGCGGAAAGATCATTCGGCGCCACGAACTCATGTCATTTTATAAGAACGGGCGGCTTTTGCCGATCTCGATCCTCGGTCTAGACATCTGCGGCGAGGATGTCCATGAAACCGGCCTGATCTGGGACCAAGGCGATGGCGACCGCAGGGCATGGCCGATCCCCGGCACCCTGAAAGCCCTGCACAAGACCAACCCGCCGCGCGGCGAAGTGCTGATGAGCATGTATGACCTCGAAGGTCACCCCATGACCTCCGACCCCCGCCACGCCCTGCAACGGCAAGTCGATGCGCTGGCCGCCGAGGGGCTTTATCCGGCAGGCGCGTTCGAGCTGGAATTCTTCCTCTTGGAAAACCAGCGCGGCCCGGATGGCAAGATGGTCCCGGCCCGCGATGTGCTGGATGGCCGCGTCAGCCACAAGACCGATGTCTATTCCGTCGACAAGCTGCACGGCATGCTGCCCTTGTTCAACGACATCTACAAAGCCGCCGAACTCATTGGCATCAAAGCCGAAACCCTGATCTCTGAATTCGCGCCGGGTCAGTACGAGATGACCCTGCACTACCGCGACAACGTGGTGCAGGCCGCCGACGACCTGATGCGCCTGAAACGCATCGTCCGGATGAACGCCCGCGCCCATGGCGTGACCGCCTGCTTCATGGCCAAGCCGAACGAAGATTACGCAGGCTCCGGCATGCACTTCCACGTCTCGATGCAGGACGCCAAGGGCCGAAACGTCTTCATCGAGGCCATCGAGGGCCAATGGTCCGACACGATCAAGCACGCCATCGGCGGGTTGCGCGCCACAATGGGCGAATCCATGCTGGTCTTCGCCCCTCACGCCAATTCCTGGCGCCGCTTCGCCTCGAACTCCTACGCGCCGGTCAGCCCAACCTGGGGCGTCAACAACCGCTCCGTCGCGCTGCGCATTCCGGCAGGCGACATCAAGGCCCGCCGCATCGAACACCGCCCGGCCGGGGTAGATGCCAACCCATATCTTGTGGCCACCACCGTTCTGGCCGGCATCCGCCACGGGCTGAAGCAGCAGATCGACCCCGGACCGGAAACCACCGGCGACGGCTATGCCAACGGCGCCGATGCCCCGGCGATCCCGCTCGACTGGCGCTCGGCGATCGAGGCGGCCAAGGCATCGGATTTCCTGAAAGAGGCTTTGGGTGAAGACATGCACCGCACCTTCGTGGCCATCCTCTCGGCAGAATATGCGCGCGTAACGCGGACCGTGTCTGAAGTCGATTTCGATCTTTACCTCTACACAGTGTGACGCCTGCCGTAGGGTGGGGTTAACCCCACCCTACGGCAGTCCGTCCTAGACCTGAAGCGCCGCCGCAATCAGCCCCGGCACCCGGTGATCCAAACCCAAGGGCGGCAGGACCTGCCCCGCAAAGCCAGACGCCGCCAGGGCCCCCGGCAGGTCTTCGGTCACATGCCCGCCCTCTGCCGCAAAGAACGGCAGGCAGACCGCATCCGCGCCAAAGCCCTCTGCCGAGGAGATCTGCGGCACTTGATCAATGAAGAACGCCTCGGCCCGGGCAAAGCCCGCGCGCTTCAACTGGGCGGCCAGCCCATGCGCCACCTGCGACGGCGCGGAACTGCGCGACGAGCCATGGGCGGCCAGCAGCACCGAGGTTTCTGCCGCAGCCCTGCCCTTGGCCTCGGCCGCCTCCTCCACCAAGGTCCGCGCCAGCGCTTGAACCCTGGTGTCCAGACCGAAGGGCGGCAGATAGGCCCAGTCGACCGCGCCCACCTCATCCATCCGGCGCGGCAGTTCCGTCATCGGAAACCAGCCGCCCGCCATGAACATCGGATAGACCAACCCCTGCGCCCGCCCGGCCACCGCCGCAGCCAATGCGCCCGGCTTGGCCAGCGTCACACTCACGACATCCCAGCCCGGCAAATGCTCCATCACGCGTCTGGCCAGCAGGGCCAGCGCGTGTTCGGCGGTGTCGGGGTCAGAGGGTTGTCCGTGGCTGACGATCAGGGCGGTTTTTGTCATCCGCCCAAGTTAGCACCTTGCACACGGCATTCAAGCCTGCGGCATCTTCGAGGCGATATATTGTGCAAACTCGAAATTCGGCCGCTCCAGATGGCTGAGCGGCCCCGGAGTGGACAGCCCCGCCACCAACCCACGATAGACCTTCTCGACACAGCCCTTGTCCTCGACATTCACATCATCCAGCAAGGCCTTGACCTTGGCCAGATTGGCCTGTGCCGCAGGATCGGCCATCCATTCCGGGCTCATCCCCCCGCCGAACAGCACATCCACCTGATCCGGCCCCTGCGGCGTCAGCGACAGATACCAGAAATACCCCGGCGTCAGCGTGATCATCAGCGCCGGATAGATCGCCAGCAACCAGGTGATCCGCCGGTCATCGCCCATGAGCCTCGTGTTTGACGGATGCGCCAGCGCCAGCGGCACCAGATCGTTCTTGACGATGTAGTGGTAGTTGAACGCGAGGGTCCCCTTCGGACAGGTCATCTTCATCAGATCAACTGTCCCACCGATCGTGCCCGCATGGCAGACCGGCAGGTGGTAGCTTTCCATGAAATTCTCGGCCAGCACCTTCCAGTTGGTCGCCCAGCGGAAGGTCTCGCGGAACGTCTCGACATAGCCGCCCATGTCCAGATGACCGACCAGCTTTTCAACATCGGCCAGCGCCACGGAAGGCGCGGGCGCATCCGGGTTCAGCGTCACCATGATCCAGCCCAGCCAGTTTTCCACCCTGACCGGCGGCAAGGCGATTGCGTCCCGGCAGAAGTCCTCATTGGCGGCCATCGCAGGCGCACCCCGCAACGAGCCGTCAAGATTGTAGGTCCAGGCATGATAGGGGCAGACGATGGCGCGGACGTGCCCCCGCCCTTCCAGCAAGGTCGACATCCGGTGGCGGCACACATTCGACATGCCCCGCAACGCGCCGTCCTTGTCGCGCAGGACGATCACCGGTTCACCGGCGATCGTCATGGTCATGTAATCGCCCGGCTCTTTCAGCGCACCCGCCCGGCCCGCGCAAAGCCAGTCCTTGGCGAAGATGTGCCTGACCTCCTCGGCCGCGAACCCCGGCGAGGTATAGACCGATTTCGGCATGGCATGGGCCCGCTCGAACGGGACAGAGACGTTGGCGCGCAGTTCTTCGACAGGGGACAGAGCGCTGTCGTAGCGGGTCATCGGAAGTCTCCCTGAACGCATCCAGACCCGATGGCACAAAACCGCGCCATCGGCTCCCCGCGACGATAGGCCCCCGCGCTCCCGGCGCAAGTCAAATGTTCCCAACCGCAGGAACGGTTTGGTCTAAGGCTCAGAACCGCCGCACTGGGGGAAACCCGTTCATATCCGCGAAGGTGCAGAAGGCCGGAGCATCAAGGTCCAGCACCCGCACCCGTGCGGCGAAGTCTGCCGTCAGTTGGGCCATGGCCGCTATGTAAAGCGGCAGCGCCTCGACCGGTGGCCATTCGATCTGATAGGCCAGCGTGGTGTGAAACCCATAGGTGTCATGCTCGGGCGAGCGATAGCCTAAGGCCTTGGCCAAAGCATCGCGCCAGGCGCGCACCGTTGCCTCATCCTCCGGCGTGGCGCCGGTCAGGCTCAGCCCATGCGGCGTCACCTCGAGCAATTTCATCCGGAAGGCGGGCAGCGGGGCGAAACCGTCCAGCTTGGCGGCCATAGCCTCCGTCATCGCATCAATCGACAGGTCCAGCGACAGATCGTCAGGCCAATAGCCGTATTCCCGCCGCGTCTCGATCACACCTTCAAAGACGGTCATGTGATAGCTGGCGACATCGGTGAAGGCGAAATTCGCGCCATGGGGTAAATCCATCAGGCTCTGCCGCAAGTCGATCAGCGCCGCTTCGGTGGGAGACCCTGCGGTCACCTGCGCCACGACCGTGTTGCCATGCTCTGGCATGAAGCGCCCCGAGGCGTCAAACCGCCGACCGAGCCGGGTATTCTTGCCACCCGCCCGAAAATTGTCCTGCCATTGCGCCATGATGCCCTCCATGTGCCGCGAGCCTTAACTTGGGCGCGTAACAGGGCGGTGACGTCAGGTCGGATAGGGCCAGGGCGCTTGGGCGAACAATCCGCCATCGACATAGATAGTCTGCCCGGTGACAAAGGCTGCCGCCTCCGAGATCAGGAACAGCATCGGCCCCACCAGATCCTGCGGCGTGCCCACCCGACGCAAGGGGGTCAGCGGGCTCCAGAGGCCGCCGTAATCCCCGGCCTCCGCCGCCGTCCGTTCCGTCGCAATCGCCCCCGGCGCAATGCAGTTGACCCTTATGCCATGCGGCCCGAGTTCCGAGGCCGCGACCTTGGTGAACTGCTCGATCCCGCCC
>CANGHD010000089.1 GCA_947453525.1 Paracoccaceae bacterium
AGCGCATCAGCGCATCGACGGCCGCGTTGCCGAAGCCGCCCCATTTTGCCATGGCATAGCCCGCGCCGATGACAAGGAAGACCGGCAGGATGACGTCGAGCAGAAGGCCCATTCGTTCAGGCCTGATTGTCGAAGCTGATCACCATGCCATCATAGGCGGGCTCGATCCCCTTGGGCAGTTCGGCGCAAAGGGTGGCATAGTCCATTTCGATATGCATGTTGGTCAGCACACCCTGCTGGGGCCGGGCGCGGGCCAGCCAATCCAACGTCATATCCAGATGGGCATGGGTCGGATGCGGCTTGCGGCGCAGCGCGTCGACGACCCAAGTTTCGAGGCCCTGCAGATGGGCCCAGGAGGGCTCGGGGATAGCCACCGCGTCGGGCAGATAGGCGAGCGGGCCGATTCGGAACCCAAGCGCCTCCATGGCGCCATGGTCGGCGGGGAAGGGCGTGAAGGCGATGGCGCCGCCGGGGCCGTCGACCGCAAAGGGGCCGTGGGGGATGGCGTGCAAATCAAGGATCGACGGATAGGGCGAATCCGCCGCCTGCACGAAGGCATAGGCGAAGCGCGAGGTCAGGGCGTCACCGGTCGGGCCATCGGCCCAGACCTTCAGCCTCTGGCGGGTGTTGAAGACAATCTGGCGCAGGTCATCGATGCCATGGGTGTGGTCGGCGTGGGAATGGGTGTAGACGACCCCATCAAGCTCACCGATCCCGGCATCGAGCAGTTGCTGATGCAGGTCGGGGGTGGTGTCGATCAGGACCCGGGTAACAAGGTCACCGGTGATCTTTTCCACCAGCATCGAGCATCGACGGCGGCGGTTCTTGGGGTTGGTCGGGTCGCAGTCGCCCCAGTGGCCTCCAAGCCGGGGGACGCCGCCCGAGGAGCCGCAGCCGAGAATGGTAAAGCGCAAGGTGGACATCAGGCAGCCTTTGCGGCGCGGGCCGCCTTGGTGAAGAGACGGTCGAAGTTGGCGGTGGTGACGGCGGCGAATTCGGCTTCCGTGATGCCGTAGAGGGCGGCACCATGTTTGGCGGTAAAGGCAGTGTAGGCGGGTTCGTTGCGTTTGCCACGGTGCGGCATAGGCGCGAGATAAGGGCTATCTGTCTCGACAAGGATGCGGTTCAAGGGGGCGGCGGCGAAGATGTCGCGGACTTCGGTGCTTTTGGGGAAAGTCGCGATGCCGGACATGGAGAGGTAAAAGCCCATCTCCAAGGCCGCTTGCGCAAGGCGGGGGCCGGAGGAAAAGCAATGCATGACGCAAGGATAGGGGGCGATCTTCATGCCTTCGGCGAGGATCGCCTCTATGTCCTCGTCGGCGGCGCGGGCGTGGATGATCAAGGGAAGCTGGGTCTGTTGCGCCGCTTCGATGTGGAGACGCAGGGAGACTTTCTGAATCTCGGCGCTGTCGGCGGTGTAGTGGTAATCCAGACCGGTTTCGCCGATGGCGACGAATTTCGGGTGCTTGGCGAGGGATACCAGTTGATCGACGGTGACAAGGGGTTCCTTGGCCGCACTCATCGGGTGCGTGCCTGCGGCGTAGAAGACGCCCTCATAGGCCTCGGCGATGGCACGGACGGCGGGTTCCTGATGCAGTTTGGTGCAGACGGTGACCATACGGATGACACCTGCGGCGCGCGCGCGGGCGATGATGGCGTCGCGCTCGCCCTCGAATTCGGGGAAGTCGAGGTGGCAGTGGCTGTCGACAAGTTCGTAGGGAGCGTTGGTCATGTCACCTCTGAGCGGTGCTGGACGCCATCTGGGAAGCTGTCTCGTCCACCTTCAGGACCATATCCATGAGAAGCGCGGACGGGTCAAGGTTGACCGCCTTGCCCTTGCGCGCGCGCAGGCCCAAATGTTGCGCAAGATCGGCCCAGATGCGGGCAGCGCCTTCGGAAGAGGCAAGACGCTCGATCAGTTGGGCTTCGCCCCTCGCGGCTTCGGGGGGCAGGATGCGGGTGGCGGCGGCACGGGCGAGGCGGGCGAGGAAGGCATCGAGGAGGGTGACGGTCAGGTCGAAGGCCTCGGGGGTTTTGCGGTTGGCGCCGTTGTCGGCGATCATGCGAGCGAGGTTGCGGTCCATGTTGGGCAGGGTGGAGAAGAGGCGCATCAGCGCGCCGTAAAGCTTCAGTCCGTCGAGGTTCGACAGGCGGAAGGCTTCGCCGACCGAGCCTCCGGCAAGCTGGGCGAGGCCTTCGCGCTCGGCAGGGTCGATGGCGGCACCGGCTTGGGTCAGGGCGTCGGACAGGTCTTGCGGCTTCATTGGGGCAAGGCGCAGGTCGCGGCAGCGGGAGCGGATGGTGGGCAGAAGGTCGGCGGGCTGGTGGCTGATCATCAGGAAGGTCACCTTGGCGGGCGGTTCCTCCAGCAGCTTCAGGATGCCGTTGGCGGCGGAGCGGTTCATGTCATCCGCCGAGTCGATGATCACGACGCGCCGGCCACCGTCGGCGGCGGAGAGGGAAAGGAAATTGCGGAGCGTGCGGGTTTCGTCCACCGTGATGTCGGCGCGCAGGCGTTCGGCCTTCTCGTCATAGGGGCGGCGGAGGAGGAAGAGGCGGGGTTCGGACAAGGCGAGCAGGCGGTGGGAGACCGGGTCGGCGTCGGGGATGTCCAGGGAGCTCGGCTTGGGCGGACTGAAGAAGCCGCCGTCATCTTCGGGTGTGGCCAGCAGGAAGCGCGCCAGACGCCAGGCGAGGGTGGCTTTGCCGACACCTTTCGGGCCAGAGATCAGCCAGGCATGGTGCAGGCGGGCGGAATTGAAGGCGGCAAGGAAGGTGTCCTCTGCGGCTTGGTGGCCGAACAGGTGGGCGGTCTGGCGCGGATGAGGCGCGCCTTCCAGTCGGTCGGGCTCGGGAATATCGCTCATGTCAGATGGGCGAGCGCGATTGCGGTGATGTCGGCGGCAATTTCGAGCGGGCTGCGGGTGCCGTCGATCACGCGAAAGCGGGGTTCGCGGGCGGCGAGGGCAAGGAAGCCGTCGCGCATCTTGGCTTGCAGCGCCAGTCCCATGTCCTCGAAGCGCATTTCGGTGCCGGCGCGGGTCTTGGCGCGGGACAGGCCAACCTCGGCGGGCAGGTCGACAAGGAAGGTCATGTCAGGCTCGACGCCGATCATCAGGACGTGCAGTTTGTCCACCACTTCGGCCAGATCGCCGCGCGAGATGCCTTGATACATCCGGGTTGAATCGGCGAACCGGTCGGTGATCACCACGGCCCCCCGCGCCAAGGCAGGCCGGATGGTCTTTTCCAGATGGTCGCGGCGGGCGGCGGTGAAAAGCAGGACCTCGGTTTCGGCTGACCAGCGGTCGGGGTCGCCCTCCAGCACCAGACGGCGGATTTCCTCGGCCCCCGGGGAGCCGCCGGGTTCGCGGGTCAGCACGACGTCACGCCCGTCTTTGCGCAGCGCTTCGGCCAGCAGGCGCGCCTGGGTGGATTTGCCGGACCCGTCGATGCCTTCAAAGGAAATGAAACGCCCGGTGTTCTGCACGGACGCCTCAGATGCCGTAACGGGTGCGCAATTGGGTGAAAGCGACCATGACACGGTCGACGAAGCCTGCCGGACCCACATCGGTCGCCGCGAGCAGATCGACGTGCCGGTCGGGCAGGTCGGGCAAGTGGATGACCAGATCGGCCAGCTTGTCGCCCTTGGCAATCGGCGCCTTGATCGGGCCGGTGTAGACGACATCGGCCGAGACATCGTTGGCCGTCCCGGCCGGGATCAGCAATTCCAGATCCTTGTCCGACACCAGACCGACCTTCGCCGCATTGCCCATGAAGACATCGGCCTGCGCTATCTCTGTCCCGGCTTTGACCACGGTTTTCAAGGCGAATTGGCGAAACGCCCAGTTGGCGATCCGTTCGGCTTCTTGGGCGCGGTCCTTGTCGGATTGCAACCCGTTGAAGGCAAAGACGATTCGCCGGTCGCCCTGCTTGACCGAACCCACCATTCCGTAGCCCGCTTCTTCGGTATGCCCGGTTTTCAGCCCGTCTGCGCCGATGTTCAGCTTCAGCAGGGGGTTGCGGTTGTTGGCATTGGCGGGCGAGCGATCCTTGTAGTTGTACTCGGTCTGCGAAAAGGTCGGGTAAAGCTCCGGATAGGTGGTGATGATATGGACCGACAACATGCCAAGGTCCTTCATGCTCATCCGCTGGCCGGGGTCGGGCCAGCCCGAAGAGTTGGCGAAGGTGGAATTGTCCAGCCCAAGGGTCTTGGCGCGTTCGGTCATCTTGCGGGCGAATTCCTCTTCGGAGCCTTCCAGCCCCTCGGCCACAACGGTACAGGCGTCGTTGCCGGAATTCACGATCATGCCCTGAATCAGTTCCTGCACCGTGGGCCGGTCGCCCTGTTGCAGATACATGGTGGAGCCGCCCTGCGCGGTGAAGCTGACTGCCTTGGCCGAGACGCCGAAGGTGGTATCCATCTTGACCCGGCCATCCTTCAGCGCCTCGAACAGCATCTCGACCGTCATCAGTTTGGACATCGAAGCGGGCGGAACCGCCGCATCACCGTTCTTGTCCAGCAGCACGGTGTTGGTTGTCATGTCATAGACCCAGGCATGGGTCGCGGAGGTCTCGAAGGCGCGCGCCGGTTGGGCTGCCAGAACGGCAATGGCGACAAGACAGGCAAGACGGCGCAGCAGGGTCATTTGGGTGTAGTCCTTTGATGAGGGCCCCTGGATCGGGGCCCTTTGATGCGTCCTGTCAGCGCTTCAGGACATAGGCATCCTTGAAGCCTGCTGCTTTGATCTGGCCCAGAAGGGCAGCATCGCCCCGCACGGTCACGCTCCACAATTCCTTGCCGTGGCTCGATTCCTTGGTGGTGTTGACTTGAATGCCCGCCTTGGACAGCAGATCGGACGCCCGTTTCGCATTGGCTTCGATCGAGAATATCCCGATCTGGATCAGTGCGCCACTGCCAGATGCAGTGGGGGCGACAGCCTGCGCCGCCGCCTCGGTGGCGGGCTGGGCGGCAGGTTTGGTTTTGGGCTCGGCCTTCGGTTTGGCGACCGGTTGGGTTGGAAGGCTGGGCTTGCTGCCGGGCTTTGCCGTCGGAGCGGTGGGGTTGTTGGCAGCGTCCAGAGCCGCAGTTTCGGTTGCCAGTGCTTCGGCTTTGCTCGCCGCTTTCGGAACCGCCCCGGTTTGGGGTGCCGCCGCTACGGCCTCGTTGGCATCAAGCAAAGGCTTGCTTGCATCCGGTGCCGCGGCTTGCGCCTCTTCGCGGCGCAGGGCGGTCACGCTGATGATGGAGGGTTGTCCGGCCAAAAGACCCAAGGCATCCGCGGCGTCGGAGGAGAGTTGCAGCTTCGGTCCCGGCAAAGTGGCGTCGCGCTGGAACAGTCCGCCGATGACGAACTTGCCGTTGGCCGGATTGCGCATGATCACCCGCTCGGGGTTCTTGGCATCCGCCGACGCGACCCATACGCCGCCCAGCGAAGGCCTGCCATCCCACAGCGCCTTGGCTTCCGTCTGGAACACCTCCGGCGCTTCGACGTCATGATCGACCAGCCGGACCGAGGTGGCGGGCTGCGCAGTGCCGCCTGCCGCTTCGGTCAAAGGCACGCCACCGGTTCCCGGTTCGCAGCCCGAAAGCGTCGCCCAAGTCAAACCCGCAACAATCCAAGATTTCAACACCCGTCCTGCCATTCCAAGCCCCATGATTTGCGTGGTCTGTTGCCGCGCTTGCCTGCCACATCTCGTGCAAACGGGAATATTGTGCTGGATCAGGGTCTTGCGCCCCATCGCCGCGACACCGACCGTATCGGGATCCAAGGTTGATATCGACCTCGACCCACAATCCCATTCCCGTTCCACGATCCGGAGCCATTCTCGCTGACCCGGTTCGGATTTGATCATAGCTTGAAGGCGAGCCACAGGGAAGGGCGGCTTCGGTCTCGTTGACCCGGGAAAGCGGAAAAGAGCCCGGACCGCCCTTTCAGAATCATGGGCACTTGGCTATGCCGCATGTCTCAGAGAATCGGTTGCGGGAACGCGAGTCGAAACTCCTGTGTGACTGGCCTGTTCCGACGACGGTGCGCCACTGCGCTGGACGGCGAAATAGGGTTGTGGTTACAAGCGCTTGCGGGAAGCTTGCGAAAGGTCAGCCGGATGGATGAGACCGTCCGGTGACGATCCGCAAGACCTGGACGGTATGGAAGTGTGGCCGAGTGGTTTAAGGCTCTAGTCTTGAAAACTAGCGTGCGGGGAACCGTACCGTGGGTTCGAATCCCACCGCTTCCGCCAACTATCATTGAAATCATTAGATAATTTAGGGGTTTTCAAAACCTACCCCTGAACTAACCCCCGATCCCAAAAACGATGCTTTTTTCGCGAGCGCTGGGCGTCACCCGGCAAACCTGCCTTGGTCCAGCGGGCGGGCTTGGCCTAGGGCGGTCAGGGCTTCCAGCAGGGATTGGATGCTGCGGGGGGTGACTTTGGTGGAGCGGTGGGCGATTTGGGTGGGGGTGGCGCTCAGCATGGTGTCGTCCCAACGCCGCGTGCCGCGTAGGCCATGGCCTTGGCGTTGGACAGGGTCCTCGGCGGGGAGGGAAAGCTGGTCGGGGATGGCGGCAGCCGCGACGCCCTGCTTGGCCTCCATCACGAAATGGCGGGCGCGGTAGAGATCGACATAGCCGCGCGTCAGGCTGCCGGTGTGCAGGAAGGTGACCGGGCGTTCAAAGCGGTAGTCGTCGTTCTGCGCATCCGAGGCGGCGGGCTTGGGGGCGTCAACGCCAAGAAGCTGGGTCAGTTCGATGGCGAACTGCTGAAAATTGGCGCGCTCACTGCCGCCAGAGGCCGTCCAACGGGAAATGAAGAGGTCGATATCCAAAGGGTGCGCCGATCAACGAAAGATAAGACATTGATGGCGTGCGGCGCTGGGCTTGGCAAGGATTTCTGAAACTTGCGAGTAGATTGTCCCTTGTCGCCCGTCAGCATAGCCTGCGTATGAAAAATGCAAGGCTAGGAGTAGGCTATGCGCGTTCTCGCCGTTCTGTCGCTGCTGGTGGCTTTTGTTGGGACTTCAGCCTTCGCTGGCGACCCGTAGCCGTTCAAGCGTTCAGACGGCAAATGGGGCTATGTGAACGATGATCACTGCTGGGTGATCGAGCCGCAGTTTGATGGTGCTGAAAAAATATGTCGGTTCGGGATGCCGGCAACGATAGGAGCTTAAAGAATGAAAACATATTTAAATCGTCATGTGCTGAAGATCATGGCAGCAGTGGTTCTTATGACGACATCTCCCGTGTACTGCATGAATTTTCACACATTCTATATACCCGAATGGAAAAGAACAGTTATCGATGGCGAGGGAGAGATTGTTTCTGGTGATGCGGCGAGCTTTTCGGAAATATCTAAACAAGGTTCTAGAGATCAGTTCGGGAATGTGACTTTGGTATTGAATAGTCCCGGCGGCAGCGTTGACGCGGCGATGGAGATGGTGAAGGTGATGGACGCCGTCGGAGTTACTACTATTGTCCCGCCGGGCGGATACTGCGCTTCCGCGTGCGCATCAATTTTGTTTGTGTCTGGGAGCAAGCGTGCCGTTTTCGGGACAGGTCTTCTAGGTTTTCATACCTGTTACAACCGAACACAGTCTGGCGATGAGAAGAACGATCTATGCAACGACGCGATAGCCTCGAATGCAGTTGCGCACGGGGTTTGCTACGGAGTTGTTGACGTTTGGACCAAGAGTTACTCTGCTGGGCAAGTGGCATGGCTTGGACCTGAAACGGCATGCCAGATGGGGCTGTGTAGTGTCGAATTGGTGCCAGAAAGCAAGAGCTGTGCCAGTTTTGTTGATGGGCTGGTCGATGGTTTTTTGAAAAAACCATAGGAATTGTATAGCTGAAGAAGTGCTGAAGATGTATTTGACACGTGCGTCATGACTTAATGAATGCGCCTAGACCTCGACTTGGCCTCGCGGCTTCTTCAAAGTGTATTTAGAGAAACTCTTCGCACTTCATGCAATTCGCGCGAGTAGTCAATTTTGTTTACGTGATTTTTGTAGATTCAAACTTCAATATCATCCTCCCCGTCAATATTTAGATGCGTTGGAGCCTAGATTTCTTCATGTCGGCGGGCGCGCCGTTCGCTTTCGGCCATATAGTAATCTACTTTATGAACCGCATTGACCATAAGATTGTCCTCCCGCACCCGCGCCAATAAGTAGTGAGGCAGGCGGAAGCGTTGGCCGTGAATGTCGATCGTGTCGCCATCAATGATGGATGCCACGCCGACGTAGGCCGGACTGTGGCAGTGGTATTCGCCAGTCTTCTTGTCGCGGTGACAACCATGTGCATCCAGCTTGCCGGAATGCGCCTGAGCTGCCATCGGGAACTGGGAAAGCGCGGCAAGCCAGAATGAAATAGTCCGGCGCACCATCGCAGTCTCCAACCAGTTCTCTGGACCGCACTATGGTTGGATTGGGTTGAGGTGACATCAGATCTTAAGGGCGTTGGTGCGGTTCTTTGGTGGGTGTTTGGGCTACCCCAAAGATGATCCGCATGACCTTTCTGGACCGAGTATTTTTGGGAAGTCTCATCTAGGCTTTCGCCTAGTTGGAATTATTGCATGGGGAATGTAGCTTTCATGAAACTCAAATATGTCGTCGGGTTGCTTGCCTTGTGCGCCTGCGAGCCGATCCAGACCCTTGATGAATACAAGCCGGTGGTGGACCCGGGTCGGGTGAGTGCAAAACGCTTCGATGCGGACTTGGCTCAGTGCCGAGAAGTGGCGAAGACGGCTGAGGCCGACTACCAGCAGCGCGCCCAGAAGGAAGCCACCAACAACATGGTGGCAGGTCTGATCGTCGGGGCGCTGATGGGTGCAGCGGCAGGAGACAACGGGCGCTACATCGGCGCTGGGGCGGCCTACGGTGGTCTGGCGGGCGCTGGCGCTCAGGGTGACTACGACCACGACTTGGTGACCTATGGCCCGCGCCGGATCGTCGACCGCTGCATGGCGGACCGTGGCTACCACATCCTCAACGACGTCGGTCGGGGGTAAAGCGGATCGTCATGCCCGCTCATATCCTGAGGGCGCAGTTCGAGGGCCAAAAGGCCAGCTATGGGTGGGCAGATGAATTCGGCCAAGCGGCCTACATGTACGACCGCGCCCAGAACGACATGCGCGACGCGCTGGGCTTCCTGCTGAACCATGGCGTCAGTCTGGATTTCGCGCTGCGGGTCTTTGATACGCCACGGCAGGATGTCTGGACCCCGACGCGGGAGGAACTGGTCGCGGGAGGCGTGATCAAAGAATGACTCGCTCTCGAAATGTGTTCGGACCGAGTTTGATCATCGAAACCCAAAAGGAGCACCAAAGAAATGCAAGCAATGGAAAAGCAAGACGTTAAAAAAAAGGGATTCAAATGACTGGAGCGTCAACACGTATCCAATGCAACCAATGCAAAAGAGAATTCCAGCCAAACTTTCGCATATGCCCGAACTGTGGTTCGGTTCTGAGCGCAGACACAGCGCCATCAAAGACAAAAGCATCGCCGCAGTTGACTGTGCCAATACAGACGGCCCAGAAAACAACAAAATTACAGACCCCGATAAATATGCAATCACATACCCAAAACCAGCAAATTAGAGCTGGTGCGCATAATGCTATGCAAAGACAATGGACCTTAGCGCCCAATGCGCCGTGGCGGCGCTATGCGGCAAGAATATTGGATCTAAATGTGAACGGCTTCCTGATGGTGGCGTTTCTCGGCTTCGCATTCTACCTGCTGGCGCCGGCGCAAGCTGATGAATTCTTTAAATATTTTTTAAAACCAGAAGGCCGCGTCATCGGCTACATCGCAAGTGCTTTGGCCGCTACTCTTCTAACCGGATTAGTGATCGGCATGACTGGGTCGAGTTTGGGCAAACTAATCTTTGGAATACAGGTAAGTAAGCATGATGGATCTACCATCGGCATCGCAAACGGAATCAGCCGCGATCTAACAATATGGCTGAAGGGCATTGCATTGGGTATCCCATTTGTAAGTCTTGTAACCCTCATCGCATGTCATCAGCGGTTGAAGTATGCGGGATCAACGAGTTGGGACGAGAATAAATATACGATCTCATACAGGCCGACCGGGACCACTCAATATCTTCTGAATTTCTTAGGGATCCTTCTGATTGTCGCGACCACAGTTGCTTTGTATGCCTCCGCAGCCATAAAATGATTGAGGTGCTCATAATTATCGTTATGTCAGTCATGAGCTATCTTTCATTAGCAATGGCAGATCGAGTCAATCTGTGGCCTGCCGTTCAAAATCCGGCACTGGGTGCACTCCTAACTCAAATCCTCTGCCTTCTCGGCTCTTCTCCGTTCGTGCGGGGGATATATCAAATATATAGGAGAGGAGGAAAGCCTTGGTATCCGCTGAACCAACTAGTTTCCTCCATGGCGATACTAGCGCAATTGATGTTATTGTCCTCCTCAATACCATATTTAGATACGCGGTCAAAGAGCTTTCGAGCGGCGATCGAGATCGGCGAGCCATCCATCTCGATTTCTAGCGACACAATAGCGATAGACGGCCCAATTGGGGCGAAGACTTTCGTATCTATAAAAGCATTGATAGATCAAAATGAAGTTCGATCGATTATAATTGACAGTCCCGGTGGACTCATAAATGTGGCGTTGCAGATTTCTGAGCTGATCAAAGGAAAACGGATAGCCGTTCACGTTGCAGAGCATTGTGAGAGCGCTTGCGTAATCATCGCCAAGTCAAGCAATCATCTATCCGCTTCTAAAGTTGCTGTCTTCGGATTTCATCGAGGAAGCTCGCTGGGAGGTACGACAAGTAGTCTTGCGAATTTTACTAATACAATGGCAACAGATGCAATGATTGCTAGTCTACGCGAATTAGGAATTCCCAATGACATACTCGACAGGGCGATCAAAACGTCTCCCGAAGATATGTTTTATCTTTCCGCATCCGAGATGTACTCTCGCGGTATCATAGACGAACTGACAGACTAAAACAAACGAAAGAAAGAGAAGTGCAATGCCAATCAACTTAAGCAACCCAAACCAAAGAACTCCCTGTGTACTTGTTCTCGATGCGTCAGGCAGTATGCAAACACCAACCGCGTCCGGGCGATCACGCATCGAAGAACTGAACCTAGGCATAATCGCACTTAGGGATGCGATAAGAGCCGACGACGCAGCTTACAGCCGCGTCAGCCTCGCTATTGTCATGGTCGGAGGTCCTCGCTCGAAGGCAGAGTTGTTGATGGACTGGACAGACGCCGAAGACTTCGAGCCCTTCGAATTGTCTGCAGACGGAGGCACGCCTCTGGGCGAGGCCATGATCATGGCCCTAAAGCTGGCTGAAGATGCGAAAAGAGATTTAAGAGCCGCCGGGATTTCTTACACTCGTCCGTGGATTATTGCAATCACTGACGGGGAACCAACGGACCAAAACACGGTATGGATCCGTGCAATTGAAGAATGCCAAGCAGCCGAGAGAGGCAGAAAAATTGAGTTGTTCGTCATTGGCGTTCAAGGAGCAGATCTAAAACGACTCTCCCTCCTATCAAATCGGCCAGCATTGAGCCTCGAGGGCATGCGCTTTAAGGAGCTTTTTGTTTGGCTAAGCGACAGTTTGAGCGCAGCAAGCCGAAGCCGCCCCGGCGACAATCTTGAACTGCCACCGTCCGATCCGTGGCGACACGTTGGAATCTAGCATGAAACGGTGGGTAGTTAACGGAGCGACGGTAGTCGGCGAGTCACATGCCATAAGGAACCGTGGCAGCGATGATTCTGCAGCGCAGATCCAACGAAACGGTTGGACTGCAATTGTTGTGAGCGATGGTGCTGGAAGCGCGAAACGCTCAAGAGAGGGCGCTGACTTGATCTCTAACGGCTTCGCAGCAGAATTGCTTGAGATATCAAGCCGCATTCAGGCCGACGGCCCCGGCCATTGGTTAAATGATGCGATCATAGAAAGTGTGCTTGCGGTTCGTAGACAGTTAATAGCCGCCGCCGGTTCCTATGACCTAAGTGAATTTCACTGCACACTTGTTGCGGCTCTAATATCCGACGATGGTGGATTCACTGTTCATGTCGGTGATGGGGCGATATTTACTGGGAGAAGGTCTTTAGACAATACGGTCCAAGTAGAACTTCATTCAAAGCCAGAAAATGGAGAGTACGCAAATGAGACCTTTTTCATTACGGAGCCAAATTGGCTGAAGAATATAAGGATCACCCCTCTTTCAAACTGTGAATGGGTGATGTTAACAACAGATGGCGCTCAGGCACTCCTACTGCAACGCACTTTAGATTTCTCTGCTTTCTCAGAACTGCTTTCAGGGCTCGCGGACGCTGGAGACGCTATGGCTAAAAACAGTGTTATTGAAGATTTTCTAATTTCAGAGCGCGCGTTGAGAACATCTAGCGACGACAAGACGCTTGTAGTGGTGAGCCGAACATCTACGAGTCTATTTGCGACTGGCAGGCCCGAGGGTTCCGAGAATACGCATAATAATCCACCGTCGATGCCTCTGAAGCAACCCTTGGAGGTTTCTGGTGAGCGCTCACGTGACGATGCTCACCTTATACAATGCGCCAATCGTACGACGAGACAAGATCGCGAGGTATTCGCTAGAAGACTTGGTAGCTTTGCCGTTGCGGGCTTGGCTTTGACGATTTGTGTCGCTCTGATTTCTAGCCTTATAATTAAAAAGCATGTTTCGTCTGATGGGCCTAGAATGCAATTGCAAACCGCAACTGGAAATTACAGATCAGACCAGAACTTGGCCGGCTTGAACGCAAAGGTGCTTGATTTAAATGACGTCGATTTGCTGCTTGACCTAGCTTTAGAAAATCGGGCGGGAAATGCTTCCGAGAGTAACTCTCCGTACAATAAAGCTGCGGGATTTGCAAATGCACCTCAAGATTGAGTTCCCGTCCGGGCGCCTTTCAAGTTTCGACACATCGCAGCTGTCTTCTCTAGGGAAAGGGGCTACTTCCGATGTTTACGCTGTAAATATCAATGGGGTTGAGTATGCAGCGAAGATTTACAAGACGGCCTACGATATCGACGCTGAAAAGATTTTGAGCATGTGTTCTGATCTGCATGAGGCTCGAGTCGGCGGAACATATGCCTTCGCTTGGCCGTTAGCCGTAATCCGAGGTGAAAGAAATGTCGTTGGCTATTTGATGCCCGCGTTTCCTCGGAGTGAATACTATCCACTTAATTACTATTTTGACTCGACATTGTTTGGGCGAGTACAAACAAAGGAAGTTCTATCGCTTGCGAATAGGGTGGAAATTGCGAAATCGCTCTCTGAAGCGTTAGAATCGATGCACGAGCGCGGGCTATTCTTCGTTGATCTTAAACCTCAGAATATACTTGTGGCGAGAAAGTCTAACAAAGTTGTGCTGCTAGATTGTGATGGATATTCTTATGCTAACAAGTTCGGCGAGCGATTTCCCGCTAAGCATGTCTCTCCAGATTACATAAGTCCTGAGGCAACACAGAAGAAGTTAACTCCGTCCGAACTTGGATTAGAGCAAGACAAGTATGCGCTGAGTGTCATACTCTTCCAACTGTTTAACTATGCCCAGCATCCATTCCAAGGTATAACGGTTTCATCTTCAGCGGGTTCAGCGACGAATGACGAAAACGCTGCCAAGGGGCTTTACGCTTATGGTCTTACATCAAATTATAATATTGCGCCGAGGATTGGGTCAACCCACGAAAGCATGCCAAATGAATTGCGTGTATCTTTCGACACCTCGTTCGCTTCAACCGGATCGCGAATGACTGCTGGGGCATGGACTAAGCTATTCAAAGAAATACTTGATCAGAAACGGTTGCGTCGATGCCACTTTTTCCCTAACGATCCTTTGCATATCTCTTTTTTAGGTGGAACTTGCTTTGAATGCCATCGTGTCGCGGCGCGGAAGGGTTTCCAAAATCCTGCTATTAAGAGCCATTTGCCTCAGACTGTAGTTTCGCCTAGCCAACGGTGGCCAGTGCCAATCCAGCCTCCGATGAAGAGTAAAAGTAGTATTAAATTAGTTCTACTCGTGCTTTCACTTGTGCTTGTCCTTTGTTACTTCCTAGTTTTAAAGCCTATGGCGTATCAACACGTACTTGATACGACCCGTGTTCAGATAACTGCAGCCAATGAAGTAGTTGAAGTGAAGCGCCAAGTCACAGCCCCACTGATAGTAGCCGAGACACCAACTGCCCCAATTGTTGAACTCGAGACACAACATGCTACAAATTTTGCAGAGGTTTCCCCGGACAGCGTGTTAAGCGATTATGTGATTGAACGGGCTCCTACGCGCGACGTATTGCGGATTAGATTATTATCCAAAGTTTCTGCGGCGAACCTTGGTGAGCCTGTACTCTGGAAAGGTAGATATGGATGTGATCCGACCAGATTTGAAATCATGGATCTTCAAAGGGCGCTGACGAAGTTTGGATTTTCCATTTCCCATATCGATGGAACTCTAGATGCCGATACACACGCAGCGACGTTAGCGTTTCAGAGAAAGTTTGGTCTGGCAGAAACCAGTCTCTTCAATTCTGAAACGACAAATAAGCTCGGTGTCTATGTAGCTGCGTTTGATGAAAAGTACTATGATCGATACTATAAATATGGCCGCGTTATGGCCACAACTGGTGGCCCCATTATTGATTTCGACATTAATTCGGATCTTCCCTTCTGTTTTTATGTTACCTCGGAATGACTGGATTTAAAGTTAGCTCAATGTTTTATGGAATTGCTTGAAAGATTGTATGATCTGATGTCGGTGTAGATATTAGTCCAGTGTGAGATGGAGGCTGGTCATGATGCGATAACCATTTGCAACGTTGTCGTTTAAATAGCACCATCCGGTTGAGGGTAGGTTGCAGCGAGCGTATTCCCCCTGCTACGTAATCACCCGGTTGGGACCGCCTGCCAGAATGGTCAGTTACGGGGTAAGGCACGTGCATAACGACGTCGTTAGCGACGTGTCTTATGCGGAGGCTGGTGATGCGTGG